>JAOPXO010000038.1 GCA_025965115.1 Aeromicrobium sp. | reverse complement strand
GGAGTAGACGGGGATGTTGTTGCTGCCGTCACTCAGGGTGTAGAACACGACGATCCAGATCAGGCCGATGACGCCCGACGTCACCATTGCTGGCCCGGCCCAGCGGTTGCCGATGCGCTTCGGTTGGGGTCCTTTGGGGGCCTTGTCTTTTGCCACGACGTTCTCCGGAGGGTTGCTGCGGGCGATGGGTGAAGAATCGCGGTCCGCATCGGTGGGTTCTCCGGGTTAGCCTAGTTGCCGACGGTGCAGACAGGGAGTTCGGTATGGCGAAAGCCGGCAGGCATGAGCGTCAGCGATGGCCCATGGCCGTGCTCGGCGTGTTCCTGGTGACCGGCTTTTTGTTCGTCGCGGCATCGGTCAACGCCGACGGTGTTGACTATCGACCCGCCGGTGGCGACATTGCGTCCCTGCTGCAGGAGCGCTCGCAGCACATCGACCAGCAGCGGGTGGACGCGCGCAATCTCCGCCAGGACATCGATGCGCTGTCGGCCAGTGTCACGGGTACCGCCCTCAAGTCCTACCTGGCCAAGGTCACGGACCTCAAGGAGCCCACCGGCCTCACCGCACTTGGGGGTCCGGGCGTACGCGTGACCCTCAACGATGCGCCCCGCTCGGTCGACGACTCCGACATCAATCCCAACCTGCTCGTCGTGCACCAGCAGGACATCCAGGCCTACGTCAACGCTCTGTGGGCCGGCGGCGCTGAGGCGATCTCCCTGCAGGGGCAGCGACTCATCTCGACATCCGGCATCAAGTGCGTCGGCAACACGGTGGTGCTCGACGGGGTGCCCTACTCGCCGCCCTACGTCATCCGGGCGGTCGGCAACGCTGCTGCCATGAACACCTCACTGGCCACATCGCCAGAGACGATCACGTACGCCAACTACGCGGATGACCCCAAATATCAGCTCGGGCTCAAGGTGGAGACGGTCGATGACCTCACGATCAGCGCCTATGCCGGTCCGGTCAGCCTGCGATATGCCAAGCCGACCAGCTGATTAGGGGCCTTCGCTGGATGGCGGTGTGGGATTCGCCGACACCGTGATGGTCACGACGGTGCCGGGCGGAACCTTCTGACCCTGTGGCGTGTCTTGTGCCGTGACCTGGTCGGTGGGGTCGGTCGAGGTCGGGTCCTCGGTGACCTGCACCTTGAGACCGGCGTCCTTGAGTGTCTTGGTCGCGTCATCCTTCGACATACCGACGACATTGGGCACGGTGGACTGCCCGGCGGAGACGATCAGGGTCACAGTGCTTCCGACGTCAACCGACTCATTGGCCGGCGGGTCGCTGTTGATGACCTGATCCTTGGCGAGATCGCTGTCCTGGGTCGATTTCCGGACCTTGAGGCCCTTGTCCTCGAGGATGTTCTTGGCCTGGGAGTAGGAGAAGCCGTCGAACGACGGGATCGTGACCTGCTCGGGACCCGCGCTGACGATGAGAGTGACAGTGGTGCCCTTGGCCTCCATCGTGCCGGCCTCGGGGTCGGTCTTGATGACGAGTCCCTTGTTGATCGTCTTGCTGCTCTCCTCCTTGACGGTGGGGTCAACCAGGAACTTGTCGTTCTTGAGAGCGCGGGTCGCAGTGTCCACGTCCTTGCCGGTCACATCGGTGACGGAGACCTTGGCAACCTCCGGCGGCGGCGAGGTCCACTTGTAGATGCCAAATGCCAGGGCGCCGAGCAGGAGTACGCCGATGACACCGGCAGCCCACCACTTGGCGTTGCTGGGCGGCTCGTCGTCATCGTCCGGCACGGCGCGACGTGCACCGGGGAGCACGGGTGGCGCAACCGGGGCGATCGCGGTGCCGCCGGTGACCACTGCGGTGGCCGCGGTCGGGGCGTCGACGTGCTGTCCCGCGATGGCCCGCTCGATGTCTTTGCGCATGTCGGCCGCGCTCTGATAGCGATCCTCGACCCGCTTTGCCAGTGACTTGGCGACGATGTGATCGATCGTCGAGCTGACATCGGGGTTGAGCTGCGACGGAGGGCGAGCTTCCTCGCGTACGTGCTGGTAGGCGACCGAGACCGGGCTGTCGCCGATGAACGGGGGCCGGCCGGTGAGCAGCTCATACAGCAGGCAACCCGTGGAGTAGATGTCACTGCGGGCGTCGACCGTCTCGCCGCGGGCCTGCTCCGGCGAAAGATACTGAGCCGTGCCGATGACGGCAGCGGTCTGGGTCATGGCCGAGGAGGTGTCGGCGATGGCGCGGGCGATGCCGAAGTCCATGACCTTGACCTGCCCCGATGGCGTCAGCATGACGTTGGCGGGCTTGATGTCGCGGTGGATGATGCCCGAACGGTGGCTGTAGTCGATCGCGCTCAGCACATCGGCGGTGATCGACAGGGCGCGCTCCGGGAGGATCTTGCGACCGTCCTCGGCACTGCGCAGGATGTCGCGCAGTGTCTGACCTTCGATGTACTCCATCACGATGTACGGGACGTGGTTGCCGTGCTTGTCGAGCGACTCCCCGGTGTCGTAGACCGCACCGATCGAGGGGTGGTTGAGGGCGGCGGTCGACTGGGCTTCCTTGCGGAAGCGTGCCTGGAACGTGTCGTCGGCGGCCAGATCGGAGCGCAGCTGCTTGACGGCGACAGTGCGCCCGAGCCTCAGGTCGCGGCCGATACGGACGTCGGCCATGCCGCCGCGACCCAGGAGGCCGCCGAGCTCATAGCGGTCTCCGAGGCGGATTGTCTCGTCGCCAGCTTCGGTCATGATTCCAGTCTCCCAGAGAGGTGATGTGTGAGTGTGACGTGCCCATGGCGTTCCGCTGCTTGGGTCGCGTGTTTGCGAACGATGTAAATGGTCATTTGCCGACCACTGCTTGCATGACGGAGCGGGCGATCGGGCCGGCAAGAAGGCCGCCGGCGATCTCGTCGCGAGCGGTGGTGCTCGACTCGACGAGCACGGCGACGGCGACCTGCTTGTCGCCGGACTTGGCGTAGGACACGAACCAGGCGTAGGGCGGGCGGTCCTTGGTCGACTGCGCGGTGCCGGTCTTGGCTCCGACGTCCACGCCGGCGATGCGGGCCGAGGTCGCGGTGCCCACCTGGACCGTGCTGACCATCATCTGCTGGAGCTTCGCCGCATTCGCCGCGCTCATCGCCTGGCTGAGCTGGTGCTGGTCGGCCTGCTCGAGGACATGAAGATTGGGCGATCTGACGGTCTTGACGACGTACGGGGTCATGACCGTGCCGTTGTTGGCGATGCCGGCGGCGACCATGGCCATCTGCAGCGGCGAGGCGGCAACTTCGTACTGGCCGATCCCGGTCTGCGCGAGCTGAGGTGCTTCGAGCTTGGCGTCACCGACCGTGAAACGACTCGGATTGGCCGCGAGTCCGCGCAACGGGTCGGTGCCGAAGCCGAACTTGGCGGCTTGCGCAGCGAGCTTGGCCTGCCCGAGCTTGCCGGCGATGCCACCGAATGCGACATTGCACGACACGTTGAGGGCACGCTCGAAGGTGATCTTGTTGCCGCCACAGTTGCTGCCGTTCTCGTTGCCCAGCGTGTACTGGATTCCGGGGAACTTGAGCGTGGTGCCGGCCTTGACCTTGTCGGACGGTTCGAGGCCGTTCTCGAGTGCGGCGGCGGCGGTGATCAGCTTGAACGTCGAGCCGGGGGGGAGCGTCTGCTGGGTGCCGCGGTTGAACATCGGCAGGCTCTTGTCGGTCGTGAGGGAGTCCCAGGACTTCTGCACGGCAGCGAAGTCGTGGCTCGCAAGCCTGTTGGGGTTGTATGACGGCTGGCTCACCATCGCGAGGATCGCACCCGTCCTCGGGTCGAGGGCGACGACGGCACCCTTGGTGTTCTTGCCGAGCGCCTGGAGGCCACTCGCGGCGGTCTTTTGCGCGAGCGGGTCGATCGTGAGCTCAACGCTGCCGCCCTTGGGCTGCTTGTTGGAGACCAGATCGACGACACGGTTGACGAAGAGCCGGTTGTCGCTGCCCGACAGGACACTGTTCTGCGAGTTCTCCAGCCCCCCGCGCCCAAAGACGTACGAGAAGTAGCCCGTGATCGGGGCATACAGCTCGCCGTCGGGATAGCTGCGTTGGTACTTGAACTCGTCCTTGCTCTTGACGCTCTCGGCGACCGGCTTGCCGTCGACCAGGATTGGTCCGCGGTCGCGGGAGAACTCCTCGTTGATGACGCGCTTGTTGCCGTTCTTGGCGTTGAGACTGTCGGCCTCGACGAACTGCACGTAGTTGACGTTGAGCAGCAGGGCCGCGAACAGCACGAGACAGGCGATGGCGATATTGCGGATCGGGCGGTTCATGCGTGCTTCACCACCTGGGTCTCCTCGTCACGATCGAACGTGGAGATCTCGGGAGCGGGTCGGCGGGTCTGGTCGCTGATGCGCAGCAGCAGGCCGATGATGGCCCAGTTCATGACGATCGACGAACCGCCCTGCGCCATGAACGGAGTGGTCAGGCCGGTGAGAGGTATGAGGCGTGTGACGCCGCCGATCACGACGAATACCTGCAGTGCGAACGAGAAGGCGAGGCCGGCGGCCAGCAACTTGCCGAACGCATCGCGGCAGGTCAGGGCAATGCGCAGACCGCGCTCGACGATCAGTCCGTAGATCACCAGGATTGCCATCAGCCCGGTCAGTCCGAGCTCTTCACCCATCGATGCGCCGATGAAGTCAGAGAACGAGAAGGGAGTCAACTGCGGACTGCCCTGCCCCAGCCCTTGCCCGAGCACGCCTCCGTGGGCCAGTCCGAATAACCCGTTGATGATCTGGCCGTTGCGGTCGGGATCGGCAAACGGATTGAGCCAGGCGTCGACGCGCACCTGAACGTGAGGGATCGCGAGGTAGCTGAGGTAGGCGCCGACGGCGAAGAGCACCGCGCCGACCAGCAGCCAACCGGCGCGTTCGGTGGCGACGTAGAGCATGACGACGAAAAGGCCGAAGAACAGCAGTGACGACCCGAGGTCGTTCTGAAAGATGAGAATGCCGATGCTGATCAACCAACCCGCGAGGATGGGTCCGAGGTCGCGGCCACGCGGCAGGTCGACGCCCATCACCCGACGTCCGGCGAGCGCTAGGGCGTCGCGCTTGACCACGAGGTAGCCCGCAAAGAAGATTGCCAAGCAGACCTTCGCGGCTTCACCTGGTTGGAAGCTGAACGGCCCGAGGTTGATCCAGATGCGCGCGCCGTTGATCGAACGGCCGATGTGCGGGAGCAGCGGCAGGATCAGCAGGGCGATCGCGGCGGCGCCGAAGGTGTAGGTGAGGCTCTGCAGCCGGCGATGGTCGCGCACCAGGATCAGGATCCCGGCGAACGCCATGATGCCGATCGCGGTCCAGACCAACTGACCGTTGGCGAATGCCTGGCGGGTCGGGTCGATCTGCTGGCGGCCGATGTCGAGCCGATAGATCATCGCGAGCCCGAGCCCGTTGAGCGCGATCACGAGTGGCACCAGGACCGGGTCGGCGTATGGCGCGACGCGGCGAACGATCAGGTGGGTCGCGACGGCGACCACGATCAGTCCGAGGCCGAGCTTGTAGGTGTCGGCGGGTATCCGGCCCTCGGCTCCGAGTCCCACGGCTGCGTACGCGGCAATGCCGATCACGACGGCCAGGACGGTCAGGAAGAACTCGGCGCCCCGCCGCTTGCGTGGAATCCACGCTGGTGCCGTCATCGCCGCCATACCGAGTTGGTCGTCTTGGAGCTCTTCTTCTTGGTCGGCGATGGCTTGGGGGTCGGCGTGGGTGCGACCGCGAACTGGCTCAGATTGGCGACGATCTGCTGGGCGTCGGACTTGCTGGAGGCTTCGATTCCGGCCCGCACCTGCTCCCGACGGTATTGCGGCAGGGTCGTGACCACGACATCGCTGACCTGCTCGACGTGCTTCAGCGTGATGCCGGGTACGTGGGCCGGGACCCCCTTGTAGATCGTGACCTTGCCGTCGTGCGACGCGACGTAGTACTGCTTCTGTGACCAGTGGTAGGCGAATGCTCCGCCCGCTCCGATGAGCGCCGCAACCAGGACGCCGACGAGCGCCCAGCGGACCCACCGCATGCGGCTCGGCGGTCGAGGGGCATAGCGCAGCTCCTCGGGGTCGAATCTCGTGGCGTCGCTCGATTTCGATGAGCCCTTGCCGGTGCGAGGCCGGGGCTGGCTCGCCGCCGCGCCCACCAGCTGGGGTTGACCGTCGGACGACGAGAGGTGTTCGTCGGGCTCGGAGTCCTTCTCGACGAACTCGGCGATGACGACGGTCACGTTGTCGTAGCCGCCGCCCTCAAGGGCAAGGCGTACGAGCTCGGTTGCCGCAAGGTCGATCGTCTCGGCGCCGAGAGCCCCGCGGATCACGTCGTCGTCGACCATGTCGCTGAGGCCGTCGCTACACAGCAGGTAGCGATCGCCCAGCATGGGTTGGATCCAGCTGAGGTCGGCTGCGTTGTCGTCCCGGCCCAGCATCGCCCGCACGATGAGGTTGCGGTGCGGGTGCACGCGGGCCTCTTCGGGGGTGATCTTGCCTTCGTCGACCAGGGCCTGCACGAACGTGTGGTCGGTGCTGATCTGTTCGAGGACACCGCCGCGCAGACGGTATGCGCGTGAGTCGCCGAGGTGCGCGACCGCGAGCTTCTCGCCGTCCCAGAGCATCGCCTCGAGCGTCGTGCCCATGCCCTCGACGGCGGGGTCTTCGGCGATCAGCGCGCCCAGACGGGCATTGGCGCTGTCGACCGCGTGCTCCATGGCGGCCAGTGCGTCGATGTCGAGATCGCGGTCGAGCTCACGGATGACGTGCATCGTCTCGGACGAGGCGAGCTCGCCGGCAGCTGCGCCGCCCATGCCGTCGGCGACGACCAGCAGACGTCCACTGGCATAGCCCGAATCCTCATTGTGCGGTCGGCGCAGACCGGTGTCGGTCAGCGCTACGTAGCGATAGGTCAGGGAGGTCATGGGCTACTTCTGGAGCTCGACGATGGTCTTTCCGAGGCGGACCGGGATGCCGATGCCGATCGGAATGGGCGAGGTGATGCGCTGACTTCCGAGGTAGGTGCCGTTGGTGGAGCCGAGGTCCTCGACGAACCACTGCTCCCCGTTGGTCGCGAAGCGGGCGTGGCGGGTGGAGACGTAGTCGTCATCGAGGCGGATGGCCGCGTCGGTGCCGCGCCCGAGGAGGATCGGCGCATCGCCGAGCGGCACGCTCTGCCCCATGTTGGGACCGTCAATCACCTGCAGCTTGGTCGGCACGCCACGCGACGGCTTGCGGGACTTGGCAGCTGGCTTGGGCCGCGCCTGGCGGGGTGCCGGCGTTGCCTTGGTGCCGAAGATGTCGGAGCGGATGACTGAGACGGCGGAGAGCACGAACAGCCACAAGACGGCAAGGAAGCCGAGCTTGATCAGCGTCAGAGTGAGCTCTGACATCAGGAAACCACCGGCATACGTACGACGATGACCGTGTTGCCCAGCCGGATCTCGGAGCCGTCGACCACCTCTGCGCTGCGGACCTTGTGCCCGTTGAGCACGACGCCATTGGTTGAGTCGAGGTCGGTGACCGTCACGGTCGTGCCGGCCTCGCCCTCGCTCAGGGTGATCTCGGCATGCCGTCTCGAGATGCCGGGATCGTCGATCTTGAGGTCGGCCTCGTTGCCGCGGCCGATCACGACGCCGGGAGGTGACAGCGGGTGCTTCATCCCGTTGACCTCGATGACGACGTCTGACGAACGAATGGCGGTCTCGGTCATCCGCTGTCCACGGACGGGCGTCACCGCCGAGTTGGTGCGACTGCGTACGCGGAAACGACCGGTGCTGAGCTCTCCGGTCTGGAGGAACTCGATCTTGAGCGGGCCGGTCAGCGTGTAGCGCTGCTCGGTGACGTGCTCTTGCACCAGCGTGGTGAGCTCGGTGGCGAGGGTGCCGCTGAAGGGCGCCAGGCGCTCGAAGTCGGTGGGCGACAGCTCGACCGTGAAGTCATTGGGCACGAGCATCCGCTCGCGCGACAGGATGTGTGCCGAGTTGTCGATCTCGCGTTGCAGGGCGGCGGCGATCTCGACGGGCTGGACAGCGCTACGGAAGGCGCGCGCAAAGGCGCCAGTGACCGCTCCCTCGAGCCGTTGCTCGAATCGCTGTAGCACCCCCGCCATCAGTCTCCGCCCTTCTGTCGTTGCCGAACTTTCTCTGCGATCGTATCGGGAGACGCTGAAAGCGCGCTCGGGCCGGCGGCGGCAGACGTGACGAATCGCACCACTTTCAGCCTGTTAGACTCATTCCTCGGTCCTGGGCGCGCTCGCCGGGACCTTACGCGCGAGTGGCGGAATGGTAGACGCGCTGGCTTCAGGTGCCAGTGTCCGCAAGGGCGTGGGGGTTCAAATCCCCCCTCGCGCACCAACGCAACAGGACCCCGACTGCACTTTGGTCGGGGTCCTGTTGCGTTGATTGGCATGGTGTATTTGGGAGGAGCCGGAGGGAAGCGGAGGCGACCGCGTCCCCGCTCTAGACCTCAGATCAGCCCGCGGATGAATTCCGCCTGGCCGAGGTGCTTGAGGTCATCGCCGATGACGCTGATGAGGCGTACGCCGAGGGTCACCGGCGGGTCCCAGTTCTCGTCGACGATGCGGTCGAGGTCCGAGGCGCTCAGCGTCTCGACGTACGCCAGGGTGTCCTCGGTGACGGCGGCGACGTAGCCGGCGAGGAGCTCGGGATCGACATTGACTTGGCCGACCTCGTCGCTGGACTGGCCGTATCCGGTGGCGTAGGCGTCGAACGGCAGGCCGAACCGCTTCTCCCAACCCGCCGACGTCCAGACCTGATCGGTGTCGGCGGCGTCCGAGACCTGGGCGTCCTGGACGCGGGCCAGGTGCCAGACGAGCCAGGCGATCGTGTTGGCGGTGGGGGTCACGCGTTGGCTCAGCTCGCCGGGAGTCAGGCCGTCGATGACCAGGGCGGCGCCTTTGCCGATGCGGCCAAACGCATCGGACAGCAGGTCCCGGGCTGCAGTGCTCGTGCTCATGGGTCACACCTTTCGAAGAGGTGCCTCCAGACTAGGCACGACCTGCGCAACCGCGCTGCCCCCGAGACATCGCGGGTTCGCGCGCAGGTCAGCTCGCGATGCGATGTCCGACCAGGTTGGCGCGTTCGGACTCGCTGAGCCCGCCCCACACTCCGTACGGTTCCTGGACCTTGAGCGCGTGCTCGCGGCAACTATCGATCACAGGGCAGCGGCGGCACAGCGCCTTCGCTGCCTCCTCGCGGCGTTCACGCTTGGCGCCACGCTCGGCCTCGGGCGAGAAGAAGACACCCGGGTCGGCGCCGTGGCAGGCGCCGGCGTACTGCCATTCGTAGACATCCATCAGGGGTAGGGGGAGCCTCTTGACGTTGACCATGCGGGGTATGTGCCCAGCGGTTGCACTTTCAAACATCTGTGCTCCAATTTTTCGCCCGATAGCCTTGCCGTATGACCGAACCCCGCGTGCTGACCGAGATCGACGGACCGATCGCGTACGTCTGGCTCAACCGGCCCGACAAGCTCAACGGCGTCGACCTCGAGCTGATCGACGAGCTGATCGCGGCTGCCGAGGCGTTGAAGAGCAACCGCGAGATCCGGGCCGTGGTGCTGCAGGGCAAGGGCCGCTCCTTCTGCGCGGGCCTCGACTTCGGCGCGGCGTTCAAGAACCGGCGGCGGGTTGCGCGGTTCTTCTTCGCCGGTCCGCGCACTGTCAACAGGTTCCAGAAGGTCACCGCGATCTGGCGCGATCTGCCGGTGCCGGTCATCGCGGTCGTGCACGGTCATTGCTATGGCGCCGGCGTGCAGCTGGCGGCGGGAGCGGACTTCCGCTTCACCACGCCGGACGCGGTCTGGTCGATACTCGAAGCGAAGTGGGGGCTGGTCCCCGACATGGCGGGTACGGTGCCGTTCAGCGAGTTGCTGCCGGCCGATGTCGCGATGCGCCTGTCCATGACCGGCGAGTCGTTCAGCGGTGAGTATGCCGCCGAGCTCGGCCTGGCCAGTGGAGTCAGTGCCGACCCGCTCAAGGATGCGCTTGCCCTCGTCGAGCTGATCGTCGAGCGGTCGCCCGACTCGGTCGCAGCCACCAAGCGGCTGATGTACGCCAACCGCCACGGCGGCCTGCGCGGGGCATACCGGCTCGAACGCCGCCTACAGGCGCGGATGTTCAAGTCGAAGAACACCGCGATCGCCCGCAAGGCCGGTACGGCGAAGGAAACCCCTAAGTTCGGCCCCCGCACCTTCGGCTGAGGTCCCTGCTCGAACGGTTGTTAGTGTGTTCGGCGTGAGTGACGAAACCCCTTCCAAGAAGGTCGCAAACCAATACGAGCGTGGATATGACTACACGAAGTACTGGGACAACCGCGACTACGAGAACGCCGCCGAGCACATTGCGATCCGGCGACTCCTGAAGGGCAACCACTACGGCAGCGCCGCCGACATCGGCGGGGGCTTCGGACGTCTGTGCATCCTGCTGCGCACTTTCGCGGACAAGGTCACGCTCGCTGAGCCGGCCGCCAGCCAGCTCGAGGCGGCCAAGAAGGTGCTCGAGGGCACCGACATCCTCCAGGTGCAGATGCAGGCCGACGACCTCAAGTTCGCCGACGGCGAGCTCGACCTGGTCACGATGATCCGGGTGATGCACCACCTCCCCGAGCCGACGGCGGAATTCGCCGAGATCTCGCGCGTACTCGCTCCGGGTGGCACGGCGATCATCGAGGTGGCCAACTACGGGCACTTCAAGAACCGTCGTCGCCACAAGAAGGACGGCATCGCGCTCCCGACCGAACCGGTCAGCATCCGCACCGTCAAGGCAGACGAGCCTGACGCGATCGCCTTCGTCAACCACAACATCGACACGGTTGTGGCCCAGCTCGCCACAGCAGGGCTGAAGCTGGAGAGCAAGCTGTCGGTCTCCAACCTGCGCAGCGAGCGGGTCAAGCGCACACTGCCTAAGGGCGCGATGCTCGCGATCGAGAGGGCGACACAGAAGCGGCTTGCCCGCAACAACTTCGGCCCCAGCATCTTCCTCAAGCTGCGCAAGCCCTAGGTCCACGGTGTGGCACAGTGAGCCGCATGAGTGACGAGGCAACCCCGATCGCGTACACCGCTCTGCAGCCCGGCACCCCGGTGCAGACCAGCGATGGCGTGGAGTTCGGCAGCGTTCAGGCGGTGCTCGTGGTGGAAGAGGTCGATGTGTTCGACGGGATCGTCGTGCTGACCCTGGTCGGCTCTCGGTTCGTCGACGCAGACCGGGTTGGGGACCTGACGACTACCTACGTTCGTACGACCCTGTCAGCGGACGATGTGACCCAGCTGCCGGCGCCGGACGACTCGCCGGTCTACCGGGCGGACGCGACCGATGACACCGGCAACTCGCTGGCCGATCGGTTTGGCCGGATGTTCGGCCGCGGCAAGTGGAAGCGCGAGGGCTAGGCGGTCGCGTAGCGCTTCGCGGACCGCTCCTTGGCCTTGGCGGCCTCGATGTCACGGTCCTTGGGGGGCGCAGTTGTCACGAGGTCCTCGAGCAGGTGCCCGGTGATGTGGGCGATCTCGGCGACGGCGTGATTGAACGCCTCTTCGTTCGCCTTCGACGGCTTGGTGGAGCCGCTCACCTTGCGGACGTATTGCAGGGCAGCGGCCTGAACCTCGTCATTGGTGGCAGCTGGCTCGAAGTTGTGAAGGGTACGGATGTTTCGGCACATGCCCTCAGGTTAGATCGGTGAGCTAGAGGACGTCGAGGCGTCGCAGGACATTGCGTACGTGCTTGAGCGCATTTGTCTCGCTCAGGCCGGTGGTGTCGTCGAAGTAGAGTCCGTCGCCGATGAGCTGGATCGTCCGGGCGAGTGACTCATCACCGAGGTGCTCGCGCAGCACGGTGAACCAGCCCTCGCGGAGATCGGCGAGCGCGGCGGCGGCACGTGAGTCGTTCTCCTGGGCGATGCGTCCGGCCGCAACCAGCGCGCGGTCGAATGCGCTCCCGGTATTGACCGAAGTGGCGAGGTAGAAGTCGACCGGACCCTTCTTGGCTGCGCGCATCTTGACGACATCGGCCTCCCCCTGCTCGCGGAGCCGGGTGAGCATCCCGTCGACCAGCTCGTCCTTGCTGTGGAAGTGGTAGAGCAGTCCCCCCTTGGAGACCTCGGCCTCGGCGGCGACCGCATCGAGCGTCGCGGCCCGGCTGCCGGCCGTCACAAGCAGTGTCTCGAAGGCGTCGAGAAGGCGATCTCGCGTCGATCGCTCGGTGGCCGGCATGAAGGCATCCTATCGAGGGGAATATCACAACCCTTCGCCTCGTTACTATACCGTCCAGACGGTACAGTAGATGATTCACATGAAGGGGGATCAGATGACCACGTTCGACACCACACACCGCGCCGACAGCAGCTCTGCGCGCCGCGCCGGACCACGCGAATGGCTCGCGCTGGCCGTGCTGATGCTCCCTGTCCTCCTCACCTCGATCGACAACACCGTCCTGAGCTTTGCGCTCCCCCAGGTCAGCACCGCGCTGCACCCGTCGGGTGAGCAGTTGCTCTGGCTCGTCGACATCTACCCGCTGATGCTCGCGGGACTTCTGGTCCCGATGGGCAGCCTCGGTGACCGCTTCGGTCGGCGTCGTCTCCTGCTGATTGGGGCGGTCGGCTTCGGCGTCGCGTCGGTCTGCGCGGCGTACAGCCCGAACGCTGAGGCCTTGTTCGGCTCCCGCGTGCTGTTGGGTGTCTTCGGCGCGACGCTGATGCCGTCGACGCTGTCGCTGATCCGCAACATCTTCGTCAACCGTGACGACCGACGCGTGGCGATCGCCACCTGGGCCGCGATGTTCGCCGGTGGCGCCGCGCTGGGCCCGGTTGTTGGCGGTTGGCTGCTCGAGCACTACTGGTGGGGCTCGGTGTTCTTCATCAACGTGCCGATCATCGTCGTGTTCCTCGCGGCCGCCGTCTTCCTGTTGCCGGAGTCGCGGGATCCGCGTCCGGGACGCGTCGACATCCCCAGCATCGGTCTGTCCCTCGCCGCGATGCTGCCGACGGTGCTCGGCATCAAGCAGTTCGCCGAGCACGGATTCAGTGACGTGTCGGTGACGAGCTTCGCGGTCGGCATCCTCAGCGCGGCGGCGTTCGTACGCCGTCAGCGCCGCATCGCCAACCCGATGATCGATCTGGCGCTGTTCTCGGACCGGGTCTTCAGCGGGGCGATCATCGCCAATCTGCTGAGCCTCATGGGCTACGCCGGGTTCGTCTTCTTCGCCGCGCAGTTCCTGCAGCTCGGTATGGGTCTGTCGCCGCTTGCGGCGGCCACCGCCCTGCTTCCGGGCCTTGTCGTCACGGTGCTCGCCGGCTTCGCCGCGGTGCGGCTGGTCCGGTTCATCCCGGCGCGCGTGCTTGTCGCAGCGAGCTTCGTGATGTCGGCGCTGGGCTATGCGATCGCCTCGTTCGTGGGCACGCCCTCAACGGGCTCGATCATGCTGGCGTTCACGGTCCTGGGCCTCGGCATCGGTCTCGCGGAGACGCTGACGAATGACCTGATGCTCAGCAGCGTCCCGCCGTTCAAGGCCGGCGCGGCATCGGCGATATCTGAGACCGCGTACGAAGTGGGTGCCGTACTGGGCACCGCCGTGCTCGGCAGCGTGCTCACGTCGACCTACCGCTCGCACCTCACGATGCCGTCGGTGATCCAGTGGGGCGACAGCGACTCATCCTTTGAGACGTATGGCGGCACCGTCGAGCTGGCCCGTGAATATCCGGTCATGTTCGGCGATCACCTGCTGCACTCGGCACAGGTCGCATTCGACCTCGGGGTCCAGCGCACGTCGGCGGTGGCGATCCTGATCGCGCTGGCGGCGGCCGTGGTCGCCTGGCGCACCCTCAAGGACGCCTGAGCCCTGCCGGTGTCCGCGCCTCGGCATACGATCTCGGGATGCGAAAGCTCGCGGCAATCCTGGCAGCCCTGACCCTCGCGGCCTGCGGCAATGGTTCGTCGACGGTGGCGGTGCCCAAGGGGGTGACGTTCCGCGTCGAGCAGGCTCGGCAGGACCTGCAGAACCGCAATTTCGAGATGCAGGTCGTCAATCGGTCGGCGAAGCCCATCACGGTGTCCCGCGTCGAGCTCACGTCGAGCCGGCTCAAGCGGGCGTCGATCTATCACGGTCCCGCGACGATCGGCGTCGGAGCGACGACCAACCTGACGTTTGCAATGTCGACGGCGCGGTGCGGCAAGGGCATCGACGCGACGGCCACGGTCCGCTACCGGGTCGGCAACGCAGAGCCGGTGACCTCGGTCGTACGCCCGACGGACCACGACGGCAGTGTCGGACTGTTCATGAAGCGCGACTGCGCCCAGGGCAGTCTCGCCAACACCGTGATCGACCCGAGGTTCGAGGCCAAGGGCAGCGGCCCCGACTCGGTGCTTCGGGTCGGCGTCACTTTCTTTCCGCGTGCCAGCGGTGGACCGGTGGCGATCGGACCGCTCGACGGCACGACGCTGCTCAAGCCGTCACCAGGCAGCAACATCGAGCACACCGTGGCGGCCGGATCCGGGCCCTATCACGCGTTCGTCGACCTCATCCCCAACCGCTGCGACGTCCATGTCGTCGCGGAGGATCGCACGGGTGCGACCCTGCCGCTTCATGTCGAGAGCAAGCAGTCTGGCAAGGCGTTCTTCTTCTTGAAGTTCAACGAGGCGCAGAAGACCCAGATCTTCGACTTCATCGCCAATCACTGCGGGTTCGGCAAGAAGCAGGATCCGCTGAACGCGCCCTGACCGGCGTCAGGCCGGTGCCGCGAAGAAGCCCTGTGCCTTCGACCCCGACGAGTCCAGGCTGTCGCCCAGCTTGTTGAGTGCGGCGCCGACGTTGCCGAGGATCTCGGCGAGCCCGACAAGGTCTTCCGCAAGTCCGCCGAGGCTCGTGGTGGTGCCATGGATCGTCTTGGCTGCACCGCTGAGCTGCTTGGCCGGCCCACCCATCATCGGCACGCCCCCGATGTCATCGGCGGCATCGGTCACGAACTTCGCGACCGAGGCGAGGTTGTCGGCGATCGAGCCGAGGGTCTTGGCACTGCTGCCGAGCTTCGATCCGGCACCGGACTTGCCGTCCTCGCCGATCAATGCCAGCCCTGCAGCCCGCGCCTGGCCGCCCGCTTCGGAAAGCCCGCCCGCGAGCGTGCGAATCAGATCGGGGATGTCCTTCGCAAAATTGGCGCTGTTGACGAGGTCGTCCTTGTTGTCCCACACCAGGTCGATGACCTGCTGCAGCTTCTTGAGGTCGATGCTGCCGCCGAGCAGATTGCCGAAGTTGACCATGTGGGTTCTCCCTGTGACGTCGAGGTGTTCGAAATCCTAGGGGCGGAGCGTGGCAGGGAACAGGGCCTCGAGCTCGTGCTGTACGTGCCGGCGGGCCGGGTTGTTGGCGCTCGACGCGCGCCATACCGAGCTGACCCGCCGTCGCGGCGTCGGGTCGACGACTGGAACGACGCGGATGTGGTGGGACAGGATCTCCCGGCCGAGGCGCGGAACCAGGGCAACGGCCACGCCGTGCTCGACCATCGCTTCGTGGGTCGCGTACGACCCGTCGAAGTAGCGCAGGTCAGGGCGCTCACCGTGCATCGCGAACATGTGGACAAGCCATTCGTGGCAGATCGTGCCGGCCGGTGTCGTGACCCATCGCTCGGCCAGCAGGTCTATCGGCGTCACGGAGTCCCGCAGCGCCAGCGGGTGGTCCCACGGCAGGAGCACATCGGCCTCGTCGTCGAGGAGATGCTGCTGGTCGACTGTCACTGGCACCTCGAGCGGGAGCGTGTTCCAGTCGTGCACGATTGCGAGGTCGGTGCCGCCGCGCTCGACGAGGGTGACCGACTCGCGCGGATCGGACTCCTGCACGACGATGTTGAGCTGCGGTGCGGACGAGCCGAGGCGAGCCAGCAGGGGCGCGACGATTCCTCGCGACGCCGACGAGAACGTCGCGAGACGCAGCGTGCCCCGCAGCTCCTCGGCCCCGCCGACCGCGATGTTCTCCACCTGCTCGAGGTCGGACAGCAGCTGGGTGCCGCGCTCGGCCAGCAGCCGACCGCGTTCGGTGAGGATCACGGTGCGCCCGACGCGCTCAAGCATGGGTGAACGACTTTGTCGTTCGAGCTTCTTGATCTGCTGGGACACCGCCGACGGAGTGAAGTCCAGCGCAGCGGCCGCAGAGACGATGCTGCCGTGGTCGCGGACGGCCACCAGTGCGCGGAGGGCGCCCAGATCAATCATGAAGCAATCGTACGTGGTTTCATCCAGAAAGCATCGCTTGTGCTACATCGGGTTTGCGGGGACAATGGAGGTATGTCCCTCCGCCACAGCATGCTCGCCGTGCTGGTGATGCTGATCTGGGGCGCGAATTTCGTCGTGATCGACAAGGGGCTCGACGACGTGCCCCCGTTTCTGTTTCTGGCCCTGCGCTTCGTGTTCGTCGCGCTGCCCCTGGTGTTCTTCGTGCCACGTCCGCAGGCAGACTGGCGAGCCGTGGTCGCAGTGGGCGCCTTCATGAGCCTGGGGCAGTTCAGCCTGCTCTACCTCTCGCTCAACCTCGGCATGCCGGCGGGGATCGCCTCGCTGGTGTTGCAGGCCCAGGTGATCCTGACGATTGTCATCGCGACCGTCGTGCTGCGTGAGCGGCCGACCAGGCGGCAGGTCGTCGGTGCCGTCATCGGCACGGCCGGACTGGTGACCGTCGTTGCCGCGCACGGGGCATCTGCGCCGTTGATGCCGATGATCGTCATGCTGGGGGCCGCCCTTGCCTGGGCCATCGGCAATGTCATCAGCCGGCACGCCGGCATCGCTTCGGGTTTCTCGCTGGTCGTCTGGTCGGCGCTCGTCGTGCCGCTGCCGGCGCTGGCCATGTCGCTGCTCGTCGATGGCGGTGACGAGGTCGGGCGGGCGCTCACCCACCTGTCGGTCAGCGCGATCGCGAGCACCGCGTTCACCGTGATCTGTTCGTCCCTGCTCGGCTACGGCATCTGGAACTCGCTGCTGGCCCGCTATCCAGCCGGCGCAGTCATGCCCTTCGTCCTGCTCGTCCCCGTGGTCGGCATCATCACCGCCTGGCTCGTCCAGGGCGAGGTGCCGTCCGTGCTCGAGGTCCTTGGCGGCACGGTGATGCTGGCCGGCGTCGCAACCGCCACGATTCGGGGCCGGGTAGCCCCTACGCCAGTAGTGCCGCCCTTGCCATCAGAGCCAGACGTACGCGCATTGCCGACTCGCTGATCCGGGCACTGTGCGGGGTGGAGTTGAGCAGTCCGAAGGTTGCCTGCACGGCGGCGCGCGCCTCGGTTGGTTCGAGATCTGGGCGAAGAGCGCGGAGTGCCTCGACCCATACGTCGATATAGGCGAGCTGGAGAGATCGCACCTGCTTGCGCCCGGCCGCGTCGAGGTTGGCCCACTCGCGTTCCTGGATGACGATCAGCGCGGGATTGCCGAGCGCGAAGTCGATGTGCCAGCCGATCAGCGCATCGAGCGCGGCCTTGGGCTCGGACGCGTTGACCGCGCGGGATTGCCCTTCCTCCAGAAGTCGCTCACTGATCGCGGTGAGTGACTTGGCAAGAATGTCGTCCTTGCTGTCGAAGTGCTTGTAGAGCGCCGGGCCGGAGATGCCGCAGGCCGCCCCGATGTCGTGCACAGACACGCCGTGGAATCCGCGCTCGGCGAACAGCGTCGCCGCCGTGTCGAGGATCTGCTGTTGCCGTGGCAAGCTCATCCCGCCAGCTCCGTGACGAACCAAAGATACGGAACCGGCGGGATGATCCCAGTCTTCGGCTTCACGCCCCCTACTCGTAGGACTCGTGGGGGGACCCCCAGCTGGCGCGCGCTCATTGGCCCACTGTAGCGGATGTTGGTTAACGACTGTTAACCTTGGCGGCATGCGTCAACTCGTAGACGAACTGCGCGCCCGCCTGGCTGAAGTTCGCCTGGGCGGTGCCGAGTCGTCCCGCGAGCGGCACGTCGCCCGGGGCAAGCTGCTGCCGCGTGACCGGGTCGACCAGCTGCTCGACCCCGGCTCCCCCTTCCTGGAGATTGCGCCGCTTGCCGCCTACGAGATGTACGGCGGCGAGGTCCCCAGTGCTGGCGTGATCACGGGCATCGGTCGGGTCAGCGGTCACGAGTGTGTGATCGTCGCCAACGATGCGACGGTCAAGGGCGGGACCTACTACCCGCTGACGGTCAAGAAGCACTTGCGCGCGCAGACCATCGCCCAGGACAACAACCTGCCCTGCATCTACCTCGTCGACTCCGGCGGAGCGTTCCTGCCGATGCAGGACGAGGTGTTCCCCGACCGTGAGCATTTCGGCCGGATCTTCTACAACCAGGCGCAGATGTCGGCGCGGAGCATCCCGCAGATCGCTGCCGTGATGGGTTCGTGCACGGCTGGCGGGGCGTACGTCCCGGCGATGAGTGACGAGTCGGTCATCGTCAAGAACCAGGGCACGATCTTCCTGGGCGGACCTCCGCTGGTGAAGGCCGCGACGGGTGAAGTCGTGACCGCCGAGGACCTTGGCGGCGGCGACGTCCATGCCCGGCTGTCCGGAGTGGTCGACCATCTGGCCGACGACGATGTGCACGCCCTGCAGATCGTCCGGTCGATTGTCGGCACGCTCGAGCGACCGACCAGTGTCCCGCCGCCGCATGAGCCGGTCGAGCCTGCTGAGGATCCGGAGACGTTGTACGACGTGGTGCCGGTCGATGGCCGCACTCCCTATGACGTCCGCGAAGTCATCCGTCGCGTCGTCGACGACTCCCGGCTGCACGAGTTCAAGCCGCTCTACGGCGAGACGCTGGTGTGCGGCTTCGCCCGTATCTGGGGCTATCCCGTCGCGATCGTCGCCAACAACGGCATCCTGTTCAGCGAGTCGGCGCTCAAGGGCGCGCACTTCATCGAGCTGGCCAACCAGCGCGGCATCCCGCTGGTGTTCCTGCAGAACATCACCGGCTTCATGGTCGGCCGCGAGTATGAGAACCGCGGCATCGCGAAGGACGGCGCCAAGCTGGTGACTGCCGTGGCGTCTTCGGTGGTCCCGAAGTTCACCGTCGTCATCGGTGGATCGTTCGGGGCCGGCAACTACGGGATGTGTGGTCGGGCGTACGACCCGCGCTTCCTCTGGATGTGGCCAAATGCGCGCATCTCGGTGATGGGCGGCGAGCAGGCGTCCGCCGTGTTGGCGACGGTTCGCCGCGATGGCATCGAGGCCAAGGGTGGCGAGTGGTCCGCCGAGGACGAAGAGGCATTCCGTGCCCCGATCCGCGACCAGTACGAAGCGCAGGGCTCGCCCTACTACTCGACCGCTCGGCTGTGGGACGACGGCATCATCGACCCACTCGACACCCGCCGCGTGCTCGGCATCGGCCTACAGGTCGCGTCGGCCACACCCATCCCCGAGCTGCGCTTCGGCGTCTTCAGAATGTAGGCGCCATGACCTTCTCTTCTGTTTTGATTGCGAACCGCGGCGAGATCGCCCGGCGGATCATCGTGGCCTGCCGCGAGGCTGGGCTCCGGAGCATCGCGGTCTACTCGGACGCCGATGTCGATGCGCCGTATGTCGCGCTCGCCGACGACGCCGTCCACCTGGGCCCGACCCCGGCCACCGAGTCGTACCTCTCGATCGAGCGGGTCCTCGCCGCAGCCAAGGAGTCCGGCGCCGAGGCGATCCACCCCGGCTACGGATTCCTGTCCGAGCGCGCCGAGTTCGCTCGCGCGGTCGTCGAGGCTGGACTCGTCTTCATCGGTCCGACCGCCGACGTCATGGACGCGATGGGTCGCAAGGACCGGGCACGCACGATCGCCGAGAAAGCCGGGGTGCCAGTCACTCCGCAGTTCGACCCGACAGCGGTTCCGGCCGATGCCTACCCCGTGCTGGTCAAGGCGGCAGCGGGCGGTGGCGGCAAGGGCATGCGCATCGTCCACCAGGACTCCGAGCTCAGCGCCGCAATCGACGCAGCCCGCCGCGAGGCGGCCTCCGCCTTCGGTGACGACACGCTTTTGGTCGAGAAGTACGTCGAGGGTGGCCGGCACGTCGAGGTGCAGGTGTTCGGCGACAACACCGGGCATGTTGTGCACCTCTTCGAGCGCGACTGCTCGGTGCAGCGACGCCACCAGAAGGTCGTGGAGGAGGCACCCGCATACGGGCTCAGCGAGCAGCTCCGGCAGACCCTGCACGACTCATCGGTCGCGTTGTGCCGTGAGGTCGGCTACACCGGCGCCGGCACCGTCGAGTTCCTGGTGGCCGGGGGCGAGGCGTACTTCCTGGAGATGAACACCCGCCTGCAGGTGGAGCACCCGGTCACCGAGGAGATCACTGGACTCGATCTGGTGCAGTGGCAGTTCGCGGTCGCGGCCGGGGAGGACCTCCCCCTGACGCAGGACGAGATCACCGCCACCGGCCACTCCATCGAGGTGCGGGTCTACGCCGAGGATCCGTATGTCGGGTTCCTCCCGCAGGCCGGACACGTGCTCGATGCCGCCTGGCCGATCGAGGCTCGGGTCGAGACCGATCTCGAGCGGGACCACGAGGTCTCGACCGCATACGACCCGATGCTCGGGAAGATCGTCACGAAGGGGGCTGATCGCGCCGAGGCGATCGAGCGGATGGTTGAGGCGCTCGATGACACGGGCATCTTCGGCGTCACGACCAACCTCGGATTCGTCCGCCGACTCGTGGCGAGTCCCGAGTTCGCGGCCGGCGAGATCCACACCGCCTGGCTCGACAGCGACGCGTCGGCCGACTTGTTGAAGCGGCCGGCTGTCCCGGACGAGGCGGCACGCGCCGCCGCCCTGCTGTGGGCACGCATCACGACCCTCGACGGCGATTCGCCGATGTCGGTCAATGACGGCTGGCGCTCCGCCGGTGACCCGGCCCCGGCCCGGATCAGGCTCGTCGACGAGGCGGACACCGTCTGGGACTTTGCCCTCGACGTCGAGGAGTACGAGCAGGCCGCCGCGCTGGCCATCGCCGACTCGGCCGGCCTCGAGATCGCCTGGCACGGTCAGCCCTGGCGCTTCGACACCCCCGACCCGATGCGCGGGGGCCATCGCACCAATGCCTCGACCGAGGCCGACATCGTCTCCCCGATGCCTGGCACGGTGCTCCGGGTCGACGTCGCCGAAGGCGACACCGTCACCCTCGGCCAGCAGCTCGGCGTTGTCGAGGCCATGAAGATGGAGCTCGCCCTGGTGGCACCGTACGACGGCGTCGTCGCCCACGTCGGAGCCGTCGCCGGCGAGCAGATCCCGATCAAGCACCTGCTCTTCACGGTGGGCCCCGCATGACGCTGCCGATGGTCGTCCGCGACGACACCCTCCCCGCCAAGGTCACGATCTATGAGGTCGGCCCCCGCGACGGCTTGCAGAACGAGTCGGCAATCGTGCCGCTCGAAGCCAAGGCGGAGTTCATCACCCGGCTGATCACGGCCGGCCTGCCGATCGTCGAGGCCACCAGCTTCGTACACCCCAAATGGGTCCCCCAACTGGCCGATGCGGCCGAGCTGGTGGCGCAGCTGCCGCTCGACGGCCCGACCCCGCTCCCGGTGCTGGTGCCCAATGCACGCGGTCTCGACCGGGCGCTGGAGGCGGGCTGCACGCACATCGCGATCTTCGGCAGCGCGACCGAGACATTCGCGCAGAAGAACCTCAACTCCACCCTCGACGACCAGTTCGCGATGTTCGAACCGGTCGTCGCGCGTGCTCGGGCGGCTGGTCTTGACGTGCGGGCGTACGTCTCGATGTGCTTCGGCGACCCATGGGAAGGCGCCGTGCCCGTTGAGCAGGTCGTGGCCACCGGCTCTCGCCTGCTCGATCTCGGCGCCTCACAGCTCTCGCTCGGCGACACGATCGGCGTCGGCACTGCCGCCCACGTGGGCGCATTGATCGACGGCTTCGGTGCCGCGGGGATCGGTGTTGATCGGCTCGCGATGCACTTCCACGACACGTACGGCCAGGCACTGGCAAATGCGTACGCCGCCCTGCGCAAGGGCATCACCACATTCGATGCCTCGGCCGGTGGACTGGGCGGATGCCCCTACGCGGAGAGCGCGACCGGCAACCTTGCGACCGAGGACCTCGTCTGGATGCTGACCGGTCTCGGCATCGAGCACGGCGTCGACCTGCCAGCGCTGGTCGAGACGAGTGTCTGGATGGCCGGCGTCCTCGGGCGCGAGAGCCCCAGCGCGGTCGTGCGCGCGCTGGGCTAGGGCACGCGCCGGTCGCGCAGCTCTTCGGCGGCGTACGAACCGATCTGCCACGTTGCGTAGGCGTCGCTCGATCCGCCGACGGCGCCACCAAGCAGCGGTATCCGGCGCCCCACGAGCGTGACGGCGCGCCTTCCGGCCGTACGCCCGACGAGCTCGGCGGTGACCTCGTGCGAAAGCGTGG
Source organism: Aeromicrobium sp. (assembly GCA_025965115.1). Lineage (GTDB taxonomy): Bacteria > Actinomycetota > Actinomycetes > Propionibacteriales > Nocardioidaceae > Aeromicrobium. The sequence goes on along the minus strand of JAOPXO010000038.1, from coordinate 1,282 downwards.
CGTCGAGCTGCGGATCGTGCACGGGTGAGGTGGCCAGCGCCATGGGTGAGGATGGCAGGCGGTGGCTCTTGACCAGCGACTGGACGGTCTCTTCGCCGAGCATGCAGGCCAGGATCGCGTTGCGGACCCGCGGGTTCTCCAGGTCATAGCCCCGCAAGTGCGCGATGCCGGCCACCAGATGGCACTGCACGAGAGTCACGCCGACGACATTGGTCGGCACGGACACGGCAAGTGCGGCGAAGCCACCGAGGTTGGTCACGAATCCCTGCACCCCCGCCAATCCGGCGTGCAGACGGACCAGGCCACGAATCGCATTCTCGACATCGCCGTCGTGATCGACCAGCTTCGTGTCGGCGGTGGCGGCGGCTGAGCGCAACGGCCCGATGCCGTCAATCGCGCGATCGAGCACCGTACGGACGTAGCCCGACGCCATCTTGGGTGCCAGCTGCTTGCCCGCACTGACTGCGACGCTGCGGCGGACTCCCATCCGGCCAGCATAGGAGTAGTGGCATCACTACGCTGAACGTCATGAGCCGGCCGTTCTCCGAACTCGTGGCCGACGAACCGTGGCGACGCGAGGTCGAAGCCTGGATTGCCGAGCAGCTCGCTCGTGGAGGGCACCGGATCAGCGGTCAGATCAGCCAACCGCGCATACGTCCGTGGTCGACCCAGCTCGTCGTGCCGACCGAAGCCGGGCAGATGTGGTTCAAGGCCAACTGTCCGGGCAATGCGTTCGAGGCCCGGCTGCAACAGGCGCTCGCCGAACTGGTCCCCGACGATGTCGACCCACCCTTGGTGATCGACGCGTCTCGCGGGTGGATGCTCACGAGGGATCACGGTCCGTCACTCGGCGAGCGCCATGAACCGACCGTTGCTGACTGGCAGGAGGTGGTGTCGCAGACCGCCGCGGTGCAGCGCGCCCTTGTCGACCAGAAGGCTCAGCTCGTGGGGGCGGGTCTGCCTGACTACTCGCCGCTCACGGTCCCGGAGCGGTTCGACTGGCTGATCGAGCGGCTGTCGAAGCTGCCGGCCGACCACCCCAGCCACGTGTCCGTCGACCTCGCTCGGCGGCTCGACCGCGCCAGGCCGGTCATTGCCGACGCGGCTCAACAGCTCGCGGAGTCACCGGTCCCGAGCACGTTCCAGCACGGCGACGCCCACCCGGAGAACGTCTACCTCGACGGATCACAGCTCCGGCTGTTCGACTTCGGCGACGCGCAGTGGGCGTTCGCATTCGAGGCGATGTGCGTGCCACGAGGCTGGATCAGCGAGAAGGGTCTCC
>JAOPXO010000007.1 GCA_025965115.1 Aeromicrobium sp. | reverse complement strand
GCACGATCATGCTGCTGTTGTTCGCGACGCCGCTGTTCTTCGGCTTCGGCAACGCGATCATGCCCCTGCAGATCGGCGCGCCCGATGTCGCGTTCCCGCGCCTCAACATGTTCAGCTACTGGCTCTATCTGTTCGGCGGTCTGATCGTCATCTCCGGCTTCGCCGTTCCCGGCGGTGCCGCGAGCTTCGGCTGGTTCGCGTATGCTCCGCTGTCCGACGCGGTCAACTCACCGGGAGTCGGCGGTGACCTGTGGATCATGGGTCTGTGGATGGCCGGACTCGGAACGATCCTCGGTGCCGTCAACTTCGTCACCACGATCTTCACGATGCGTGCGCCCGGAATGACGATGTTCCGCATGCCGATCTTCGTCTGGAACACGCTGGTCACGAGCATGCTCGTGCTGATCGCGTTCCCGATTTTCGCCGCCGCGCTGCTCTCGCTTGAGGCCGATCGCCGTCTGGGCGCCCATGTGTTCGACGCCTCCAACGGTGGCCCGATCCTGTGGCAGCACCTGTTCTGGTTCTTCGGCCATCCCGAGGTCTACATCATTGCTCTGCCGTTCTTCGGCATCATCACCGAGATCCTGCCGGTGTTCGCCCGCAAGCCGATCTTCGGCTATGTCGGACTCGTCGGCGCGACCCTGATGATCGCGGCGCTCTCGGTCGCGGTGTGGGCACACCACATGTTCGTGACCGGCTCGGTCGACCTGGCGTTCTTCTCCTTCATGACCTTCCTCATCGCGGTGCCGACCGGCGTGAAGTTCTTCAACTGGATAGGCACGTTGTGGGGGGGATCTCTGTCCTTTGACACCCCCCTGATCTTCGCCCTCGGCTTCCTGACGACCTTCCTGTTCGGTGGTCTCACCGGCATCATCCTGGCGGCGCCGACCCTGGACTTCCAGTTGTCCGACAGCTATTTCGTGGTCGCACACTTCCACTACGTGGTGTTCGGCACCGTGGTGTTCGCGATGTTCGGCGGGTTCTACTTCTGGTGGCCCAAGCTGACCGGGCGCATGCTCGACGAGAAGCTCGGCAAGATCCTCTTCTGGCTGCTGTTCATCGGCTTCCACCTGACCTTCCTGGTGCAGCACTGGCTCGGTGTCGAGGGCATGCCGCGCCGCTACGCCGACTACTCACCGACCGACGGCTTCACGACCCTCAACGAGATCTCCTCGATCGGTGCCTTCCTGCTCGGCGCCTCGACATTGCCGTTCTTCTACAACGTGTGGAAGTCGCGCAAGGGTCCGCTGGTCGGCCTCGATGACCCATGGGGCTGGGGCCGGTCGCTCGAATGGGCCACGTCGTCACCCCCACCGCGGCACAACTTCCTGTCACTGCCACGCATACGCTCGGAGAGCCCGGCATTCGATCTGCATCACCCCGAGATCGCGGCTCTCGAGCTCGCCCACAATCCCGGTGAGAACTCGCCGATCGCCGATGCCCCCGATGTCAACGGCAAGGGCGAAGCCATCGCCGACGCGAAGAAGGACGGTCACTGATCCATGAAGGCCGAAACCTGGACAATCCTGGCGTGCGGGATCTTCTTCGCGCTCGTGGCACCCGTCTACTGGGTCCTGTCGCACGACCCCACGGGCACGACGGCGCTCGTCATGAGCTTCCTGTTGATGGGCCTGCTCGGGTTCTACCTCGCCGTCGTGGCGAAGCAGATTCCCGATCGGCCCGAGGACCGCAGCGACGGCGAGATTGCCGACGGTGCTGGTGAGCAGGGCTTCTTCCCGCCCTACAGCTGGTGGCCGTTGTTCTGCGCCAGCGCCCTGGCGGTCGTTGCGCTCGGCATCGTCATCGGCTGGTGGCTGTTCATCATCGGTGTCGGCGTCGGTGCCGTCATGGTCGTCGGTTGGATCTTCGAGTACTACCGCGGCGTTCACGCCCACTGATCCCGTCAGACGATGCTGGACCGGTCCGGCATTCGACCCAATCGTCTGCCTAGACTGTTGTGGTGAGGGAACTTCGAGGCAGCGCCATTCGAATCAGTGCCATCGCCGCCTGCGCGGCGCTGTTCGCGCTGTCTGGCTGCTCGGCCGGCGGTGCAGTGAAGCATGTGGTCGCACCCAAGGATCCGGTCACGCTGAAGGCCAATGTCGCCGAGAAGGCCGCCGACGTGCACGTCGACACGATCGTGACGACATCCGCCGAGCACGGCACGATCACGGACGCCTCACTCAAGAGCGCTGATGGCAAGGCGACGATCAATGGGCGGGTAGCCGGCAATCAATGGATCGCCAGCCAACGTCTCGAGCCGGCCACGAACTATCTGCTGAAGGTGACGGGCCACGGTGAGGACGGCAAGAATGCGACGATTGCTCGCACCTTCTCCACCCAGAAGCTGACCCTCAAGCAGCAGACCTATCCGTCGGTGGCGCCCTTGAAGGGCGAGACAGTTGGCGTCGGTATGCCCGTGATCGTGACGTTCGACGTACCGGTCAAGAATCGTGCACTGTTCGAGCGCAACATGTCGGTGCAGACCACCCCCGCCGTGGAGGGCTCGTGGGACTGGTTCAGTGACCGGGAAGTGCATTTCCGTCCCGAGCACTTCTGGAAGGCCGGCTCAAAGGTCAAGGTCGTCCTGCGCCTCAATGGGCTGCCCGCCGGTGGAGGGGTTTACGGCCAGCAGGATCAGGTCATCAACTTCACGATCGGTCGCGAAGCGATCAGCACGGTCGATGTCGCGAGCCACAAGCTGACCTACACGGTCGACGGCAAGACGATTCGCACTATTCCGGTCACCACCGGCGACGCCCAGCACCGTTCGCGCGAGGGCACCAAGATCATCATGGAGAAGTTCTCGTCGGTGGACATGGACGCGGCGACCACCGGTGTCGACTCCGAGGATCCGGGCTACTACAACATCAAGGGCGTCCGTTGGGCGATGCGCGTCACCAACTCTGGCGAGTTCCTGCATGCCGCCCCGTGGTCGGTGGCCTCGCAGGGCAATGCCAATGTGAGCCACGGTTGCACCGGTATGAGCACGGCGAATGCCGACTGGCTCTATCACCAGTCCCGGCGCGGCGATGTCGTGAAGTTCGTCAACAGTCCCAGGCCGTTGGAGGACCGCAACGGCTGGACCGACTGGAACGTCAACTGGAACACGTGGACCAAGGGCTCAGCGCTCAGCGGCCTGACCTAGCAGCACGAACAGAAGAGGCGTCCAACCACACTCAGGTGGGTGGACGCCTCTTCTGTTGCGTGATGCGCTCAGTGCACCCGGGGGACACCGGTCTCGGACACGCCCTGGAAGTCGTCGCCCAGCTCGACCGGGTGGCCCGCGATCTCACCGAGGTGCTCTTCGGCGTGATGCACGTCTTCGACCGTCGGTTTGTCCACGGCGCCGTGATAGTAGAACTTCCGTGCCCTGGCCCGCAGCTTGGCGGCGCGGCTGTGAGGGGCTGCAACGCCGTTCTTGTCCGCCTCAGCAGGGGCTTCGAGCATGGGCAGGCGGTCGTGGGTCGTGATCGTGTACTGGATCTCGGCTGGCAGGGGAGCGTGGCGCTCGGAGAAGGCGCCGCTGGGCGTCCGCTCAATCACACCGGTCTCATAACCGTGCAGGATGCTGTTGGCATCCTGGCGCTGCAATCCGACGCAGATGCGCTTGGTCACCATGAACGCGATGACCGGGAAGACGAACAGGCCGATGCGCAACGTCTTGGTGATCGTATAGATGTTCAGGTGGAACTTCGTGGCGATGATGTCATTGCCGCCGCCGATCCACAGCACCGCGAACGCGGTCATGCCGGCCACGCCCAACGCGGTGCGCACGGGCGCGTTGCGCGGCCGCTCGAGTAGGTGATGCTCCCGCTTGTCGCCGGTGATCCAACTCTCGATGAACGGCCACGCGCCGAGCGCGGTGAACAGCAGGCCCATCGCTCCCACGCCCGGGATGAAGATGTTCCAGCTCCAGGTGAAGCCGAAGATCGTGCTCTCCCAATTGGGCATGAGTCGAATCGCGCCCTCGGAGAATCCCATGTACCAGTCGGGTTGGGATCCGGCCGTGACCTCCGACGGGTTGTAGGGCCCATACGCCCAGATCGGGTTGACCTGCAGGATCGCTCCCATCAGGGCGGTGAAGCCGAACACGACGAAGAAGAATCCGCCGGCCTTTGCGGCATACACCGGGAGCATCGGGTAGCCGACAACGTTCTTCTCGGTGCGTCCGGGCCCGGGCCACTGCGTGTGCTTGTGATAGACGAGCAGCAGCATGTGAGCGCCGATCAGACCCAGCAGAAGTGCGGGGACCAGCAGGATGTGTGCCATGTAGAGGCGCGGGATGATCACGTCGCCGGGATACTCACCGCCGAACATGAATGACTCGAGGTAGGACCCGACCAGCGGGATCGAACGCAGCAAGCCGTCGACGAACCGTAGGCCGGTGCCGGACAGCAGGTCGTCGGGTAGTGAGTAGCCGGCGAACCCCTCGACGAGACCCATCGAGAGCAGACCGACGCCGATCAGCCAGTTGATCTCACGGGGCTTGCGGTAGGCGCCGGTGAAGAACACGCGAAGCATGTGCAGCATCATCGCGGCGACGAACAGCATGGCGGCCCAATGGTGGATCTGCCGGATCAGCAGGCCACCGCGGACCGAGAACGAGATGTCGAGGGTCGACGCGTACGCCTGCGACATGGTCAGACCGTGCAACGGGTTGTAGGGCCCGTTGTAGACCGTCTCGTTCATGCTCGGCTGGAACCAGAACGTCAGGAACACTCCGGTCAACAGCAGCACCACGAAGCTCCACAGGGCAACCTCGCCGAGCATGAAGGACCAGTGCTCGGGAAAGACCTTGCGGAGGTTCTTCTTGGCCATTCCCGCGAGCCCGAGGCGATCATCGAGCCATTCGACAGGACCGCCGGCCTTCTTGCCGAGGCCGGTGTCTTCGATGTTGGTGTATTCGGTATCAGTCATGACTTCTCGTCCAGCTTCTTCTGGTCGTGTGCAAGTCGTGGATAGCTCGGGGCGACGATCTCCGGGAAGTCACTCACCGCGACGATGTAGCCCTCGCTGTCGACGGCGAGCGGGAGCTGGGGGAGCGGCCGGTGTGCAGGCCCGAAGATGACCTTGCCGTTGTCGGCGAGGTCGAAGGTCGACTGGTGACACGGGCAGAGCACGTGGTGGGTCTGCTGTTCGTACAGGCTGATCGGACAGCCGACGTGGGTGCAGATCTTGGAGTAGCACAGGATGCCGTCGATGCCCCAGTTCTCGCGCCCCTTCGACGGGGTGATGTCTTCGGGACGCATGCGGACCATGATGACGGCGGCCTTGGACTTGGCCTGCAACAGCGCAGTGCCCTCGAGGACGGGCTGGCCATCGGCGTCAGTTTCGTACATGATCGCGGGCTCGGCATTGACGAGCGATCCGACCTCGAGGTCGGACGGCTTGATCGGGGTGCCCGAGACGTCGTTGACGACTCGCATGCCCTTCTTCCAGACCGTCTTGTCCTCGTCGTGCGGGAGCGGACCGAGGTCGCGCAACATCACGACGGCTGGGAGGGCCAGGAAGCCCATAGCGCCGAGAAGGCTGTTGCGGATCATCGGGCGACGGCCGAAGCCGGACTCGTTGATGCCGGTGTTGAGATCCTCGAGCACGGCGGCGCGGTCTTCGTCCGATGAGGCGACTGCGTGGCGCATCTCAATGATCTCGTGATCGCCCATGAGCTTTTTGGCCCACTGGATGATGCCGACGCCCATCAGCAGCAGAGCTCCACCGAGGGTGGCGCCGAGGGTGAAGTTGGAGGCCGAGAAGCCGAGGAACGTCTCGCTCCTGTCGATCGCGAAGTACGCCACGCAGAACGCGAGCAGGAGCACCGTCGCGATGCCGAACATTGCGGAGATCTGGCGCTCGCTACGGCGCGCCTGGGCCGGATCGACATCAGTGGGTCGGGGCAGGTGCTCGGGAAGACCCGGGTCCTTGACCGGCTCGGTGATCGCGACTCCGTTGTCCTTCGTGCTCATCGCTTCTTCACCCTCGCTCCGTGTGCACCGATCCAGACTGCGAAGCCCACCATTGCGCCGATGCCGATCAGCCAGGTGAACAAGCCCTCACTGACGGGGCCGAGGCCGCCGCCGGCCATTCCGCCGTACTCGGGCTGGGACTGCACCTTCTTGATGTAGGCGATGACGTTCTTCTTGTCTTCCGGCGTGATCGTGGTGTCAGCGAAGACCGGCATCTGCTGGGGCCCGGTGACCATGGCCTCGTAGATGTGCTTGGCGCTGACGCCGACGAGCGATGGGGCGTAGCGACCGCCCGGCAGGGCACCGCCGGCGCCGACCGAGTTGTGACACGCCGTGCAGTTGGTGCGGAAGAACTCGCCGCCCTCACGAAGCTGCTCGACGGTGGTCTTGGAGTAGTCGGTGTATTCCGAATCCGGAATCGCGGGTCCTGGCGCGAGCGAGGCGATGTACGCCGCGAGCTGCGAGGTCTCCGTCGCGGTGTATTCGGGGTCCTTGCGAGGGGCCTGCGGACCGGCTTGGGCCAGCGGCATACGTCCGGTGCCAACCTGGAAGTCGACAGCGGCCGCGCCAACGCCAACGAGGGTCGGGCCGTAGTTGTTGTCACGCTTGGTGAGGATTCCTTCGGCGTTCTTGCCGTGGCAGCTCGCGCACCCGATGAGGAACAACTGGCGACCGGCCTCGATCTGCTGAGACGATGCCTCCTCGGCGGTCGCGGGTCGCGGCGCGAATGCCGCATAGAGACCGCCCGCCACGACGAGGCCCATCAAGAGCACCACGAATCCGGCGAGTGGATGCCGGCGTCTGGTCGACAGTTTCCGCACCGAGAACCTCATTCCTGACTTCTTGTTCAGCGTACCTAGGACGGGGGGTGGCAACGTACTCAGGTGACTTTGTTCACTTGATCAAATAAATGGTCGCGAACAGGCCGACCCAGACGATGTCAACGAAGTGCCAGTAGTAGGACACGACGATGGCGGAGATCGCCTGCTCATGGGTGAATTTGCGGGCGACAAGGGTGCGGCCGATGACCAGCAGGAAGGCGATCAATCCGCCGATGACGTGCAGCCCGTGGAATCCGGTCGCGAGGAAGAACATGCTGCCGTATGCGGAGCTCGAGATCGTGGTGTTCTCGGTGACCAGCGTGGCGTACTCGGTGGCCTGGCCGGCAATGAAGACGGCGCCCATGAAGTACGTCAGCACGAACCACTCACGCATGCCCCACTGCTTGAACTGCAGGAGCTTGCCGCTGCGCCCGGCCTTGCCACGCTCCGCGGCGAAGACGCCGAACTGGCAGGTGACCGATGATAGGACGAGGATTGTCGTGTTGGCGGTGGCGTAGGGGATGTCGAGCTTGGCGGTCTGCTGCGACCACAGCTCGGGCGAAATATTGCGGATCGTGAAGTAAGCAGCGAACAATCCGGCGAAGAACATCAGCTCGCTGGAGAGCCATACGATGGTGCCCACCGTCACCATCGAGGGACGGCCTTCCTGGCCATGAAGTCTGGATGCAGGAATCACTGATGTAGTCGCCACGCGAACATCATATGTACGATCGACTCGTGAGTGAGCACAAGCCCCTACGTGTCCTGGTCTACAGCGATGATCGTGATGTCCGAGCCGCCGTCCTGTCGGCTCTTGGCGAGCGCCCTCACCCCGACCTTCCGCCCTTTGAATATGTCGAGTGCGCCACCGAACCAGTGGTCTTCCAGCACCTCGATGCAGGCGGCATCGACCTGGTGATCCTCGATGGTGAGGCCGTGCCGGCCGGTGGTCTCGGCATCGCTCGCCAGATGAAGGACGAGATCTACCAGGCACCACCCGTCCTCGTGATCACGGGTCGGCCGGGAGATGCCTGGCTCGCGACCTGGTCGCGCGCCGAGTTCGCCGTGCCGCATCCGATCGAACCCATCCGGCTCGCCGAGGCGGTCATCGAGATGGCGCGTGGCGTCCTCGCACCGAGCTGACGTCGATGAACACTTGGCCTGACGTCCTCTCTGCGCTTGTTGCCGGGCAGGACCTCGACGCCGCCGCGACGAAATGGGCGATGGAGGAGATCCTCTCGGGCAATGCGACGCCGACCCAGATCGCCGGCTTCGCGATCGGTCTGCGCAGCAAGGGCGAGACGCTCGAAGAGGTGCAGGGCCTGGTCGACTCCATGTATCACCACGCGACCCCGCTCAAGGTCGACGGCCGTGTCGTCGACATCGTCGGCACCGGCGGCGACCGAGCCAGGACCGTCAACATCTCGACGATGTCTGCCGTCGTCATCGCCGGCACCGGCATCCCCGTGGTCAAGCACGGCAACCGCGCGGCGTCGAGCGCGAGCGGATCGGCCGATGTGCTCGAGCAGCTCGGCGTCCGCCTTGATGTGCCGGCGACCAAGATCCTCGAGGTCCTCCAGGCCACCGGCATCACGTTCTGCTTTGCTCCGGTGTTTCACTCGTCGTTCCGGTTCACCGCGGTGCCGCGTCGCGAGCTGGGCATCCCGACGGTGTTCAACTTCCTTGGGCCGCTGACCAACCCCGCCCGCCCTGCCGCGATGGCGGTTGGCGTCGCCGATCCACGGATGGCGCCACTGATGGCCGGCGTCCTGGCCCGTCGTGGTGCCGACGGTTTTGTCTTCCGCGGCGATGACGGACTTGATGAGATCACCACCACGACGACCTCGCGCGTCTGGATCGCCGATGGCACGACCGGGGAGGTCACCGAGGACTCGATCGATCCCCGAGCGTTCGGATTCGACTACACGCCGGGGTCCGACCTGACCGGCGGTGATGCGGCATTCAACGCCAAGGTGTTCGAGCGGATCCTCGCGGGTGAGGAGTCGTCAGTACGTACGGCGGTGTTGCTCAATGCCGCAGCTGGTGTCGCCGCGCACGAAGCAACCGGCGGCGACCTAGAGTCACGGCTCCGCGCCGGCATCGAGCGCGCCAAGGAGTCAATTGATTCGGGCGCCGCGAAGCGAGTGCTCGACACCTGGGCCACGACGACCCAGACATTGGTCTGACGCCGCGCCGGTCCTGGAGGCTAGAGGCCGATGCTGAAGGCCTGCTCCAGATCGTGCTGCGAGAACGTCTGGAACGCGATCTGGGTCTGTGTCGACAGCACCCCGTCGACCTTGTTGAGCTGATCGGCCACGACAGAGGCGACGTCGTCGACCTCGCGTACGCGCACCATCGCGAGCAGGTCAAGATCGCCCGTCACGGAGTAGACCTCGCTGACTCCGGTGATGTCGGCAATCTGCTCGGCAATCTCGGAGAGTCGTGAGACATCGGCCTGGATGAAGACAATCGCGGTGATCACGAGGTCAGCGTAGCCGCGTGCCGTCCACGAATCACTCATCTAGCCCGGGCGCTGCAGACCCTGCCAGCTGGCATCGGCATGCTCGAACGGGACCAGGTGGCGTGCCCCGCTCTGCAGTGGGGTGTGCCACGTGCCCCGGACCATCCGCAGGCCCGGCAGGGCGAGCCAACGCAGCAGGCACTCGGTCTCCTCGACCGTCGCTGCCGGGGCCGGACCGAATCCGGGCGACACCGACTCGGCGGTGGCGATCAGCGCATCAACCCATCCGGATGGATGCATGCCGCGCGGGAGGATGCCGGCCGCGGCGAGGCGCCCGAACCGGATGACGTGCACCTCCCAGCCTTCGGGATGTGGCGCGGCGGCGACGAGCTCGGCCTGCTCGGTCAGCTCACGCAGCCGCTGGGTGCGGACCGTGGCGCGCAGGAATCCGGTCAGCCGGTCGCGCCAGATGGCGGCGTCCTCGAACCGCTCGTGGCGGGCGAGCTCGACCATGCGTGATCGAATTGTGGCGACGAGGTCTTCGGGGTCGCCAGTCATGGCTCGCTGCACCCGAGCGACTTCCTGCGCGTAGATGTCGAGATCCGCCGAGCCGTCGCAGGGGGAGAGGCAATGCCCCATCTCGGCAAGCGCGCAGGGAGATTTGCGCGATTTCGCGGCGAGTCGTGGAGTGCACTGCCGGATGCGGAACGAGTCGTGCAGTGCCGTCAGGGCTCCGTCGGCGGCGAGCCGACCACGGAATGGCCCGATGTAGTCGGCGTCATCGTCGAGGACTGCCCGCACGATCGACAGACGTGGCCACGGCTCACGGGTGAGCTTGATCCAGGTGAGCTTCTCGGGGAACTTCGAGCGTCGGTTGTAGGGCGGCCGGTGCCGGGCGATGAGTCGCAGCTCGCGCACCTGGGCTTCGAGCGCGGTGGCACAGACGATGCCTTCGATGCGTTGAGCCAACATGACCATCTCACCCATGCGGGTGCGGGTCTCGGCCTTGGTGAAGTAGGACCGCGTGCGAGTGCGGAGGTTGCGCGACGTGCCGACGTAGAGGACGTCGTCATTGGCGTCGCGGAACAGATAGACGCCGGGGGAGTCGGGTAGATGCTCCGCGAGGTGACGCTTCTTGCGTTGCGCGGCGGTGACCTTGGACGTGTAGGTCGACACCTCTTCGAGCGTCGTGACCCCGAGCGGCCCGAGGCGCTCGAACAGCCCATGAAGGACGTCGACGGTGGCTCTCGCATCAGAGAGCGCACGGTGATTGGGAGTTGTCGTGGCATGGAACTTGATGGCCAGGGTCGAGAGCTTGCAGTTGGGCACCTCGTCACGCATCAGCGTGCGACGTGCCAGCACCGCGGTGTCGAGGACCTCGAAACCGGGCCACGGTATGCCGAGCTCGCGACTGTAGAACTTGAGGAATCCGACGTCGAATGGCGCGTTGTGGGCGACTAGGACGCTGCCACGAGCGAATTCCAGGAAGCTGGGGAGCACCTCGGCGATGCGCGGTGCGTGGATGACCATCTGGTTGGTGATGCCGGTCAGCACGGTGATGAACGCCGGAATGATCTCGTCGGGATTGACCAGGGTCTGGAACTCGCCGACGACCTCACCGCCGCACACCTTGACCGCACCGAACTCGGTGATCTTGGAGCCCTTGGCGGCCGAGCCTCCCGTGGTCTCGAGGTCGACGACGCAGAACGTCAGATCGGACAGGGAACGCCCCAGCTCGTCGAACGATCCCTGGACTGCTTCCACCTCGCTCACGCTAGGTGCCCGCACCGACAGACTGAGGTTGCCGCGGCGTCCCAGCGTTTTTGTCCGAGGCGCCTTCTAACGTCAATGGAGAACTCGCACTCGTCACCCTGACGGGGCGCCATCAGCACAGGAGGTGCCGGCATGCACGATCACCCATTGACCGACTCGGTCGTCGTCGATTGCGACCGGTGTCTCGTACGCAGCCCGGGTGCTTGCGGAGACTGCATCGTCACGGTGCTACTCGGCTCTCCACCTGCGGGCATCGAGATCGATGCCCAGGAGATGGCCGCGCTCGAAGTGCTGGCCGATGCGGGATGCGTCCCGCCGCTTCGCCTGGTGACTCCTGCTCTCCAACAAGTGACTCCCGTCACGGGGCCCGAGATCCAGACCGGTTAATCCGCCACTGGACCGCCGCGTCAGGTTGATCTGACCGACACGTCCACCTAGAGTGGGCAGCTGTGCGTCCGGTGAACGGCGACCTCCAGGTCGGCGTCGGACGCTCCGTCGAATCGTCGCAGCTGTGGGGAAGACAACTGAGACGAACCGGGGACCCATGTAGGTGGGGTGAATCGGACCAGGCTTCCAGGTAGAACTGGGCGCGTGGACCGTAGGGCAGACCTTGGCCCGAATCCGTCAGCTCACCCGGTAGGCGTCGAGGATGTAGGAGTTCTGCGTGCCCCTGTCACGTATTCGCGCACGTCGTCGTGGATTCATTGTTGTCGCAACGCTCGGCATGATCGGCGGGCTCCTGGCCCTCCCGGCCGCTGAGGCCGACCCCGGCGTCACGGTCAAGACCGTCAAGAATGCGTTCCATCAGGTCGAGGCGATGAACGAGCAGGTCAACCAGCTCGGAGTCCAGGCCAAGCAGACGCAGGCCGAGATCGATGACATCAGCGGCGACATCGACCACGACATGGTCGCCTACACCAAGCAGAAGAACGAGTTGAGCGCAGCGATCGTCCAGCAACAGATGGATGCGCCGCTCGGACCCACCGTCAGTCTGCTCAACAGCAGCGATCCGCAGGAGTTCCTCGCCGGGCTCGGAGCCGTGCAGGCGCTCAACAGCACCCGTGCCGACGCTCTTGAGCAGTTCGGCAAGACCGCCAAAGAGCTCAAGAACCGTCGGGTCCAGCTCCGTGATCGACAGACCGAGCTCAAGGCCGCCAAGAAGGATGCGGCCGCGAAGCGTCAGGAGATCCGCAAGAAGTACGACGCCGCGAAGGCCGAGCTCGCAACGCTGACTGCTGCGCAGCAGGCACTCTTCGACGGTGGCACCACCAACCTCAACTTCGAGGTCGCGGCGAGCGGCCGTGCCAAGACTGCCGTCAACTTCGCCTTGGCCCAGCTCGGTGAGCCCTACTCGTGGGGCGGCACCGGGCCCGGCAGCTGGGACTGCTCCGGCCTCGTCATGAAGGCATGGGCCGCCGCAGGCGTCTCGATACCCCGCGTGGTCGGCCCCCAGTACGCCGCTTCGCAGCACATCTCGCGAAGCCAGCTCCAGCCCGGAGACCTGGTGTTCTACGCGAGCATGGGCCACGTCGGCATGTATCTCGGCAACGGGCGGGTCATTCACGCCCCACGTCCTGGCCGCAGCGTGGAGATCACCGGACTCGGCGGGTTCAGCGAGTTCGGCCGGGTTGGCTGACCCAGTTCGGCGGCGTCTGTCGCCGAATGTCGTCGCCGTGGTGGTGCTCGTCGCCCTCGGTGCTGGTCTGCTCGTCTGGCAACGTCCGTGGCGGTCATCCGCTGACGGCGTCATCGCGATACCCGCGAATGCCAGCTCTGTCCTGAGTGGGCAGTTCCGGGCGCTCTCGGCTGCCACGACTGAAAAGGCGTTCGTCCGGGCAGCAGGTTCGACCACCTCGGCGCATACGTTTGCGCGCAACGCCTGGTCGGCGCGCAAGGCCTTGGGCGCCACGCAGGTCGAGCTGCGCTACGTCACGGGTGGCGAAGTGGCGGACCGGGTCGACGGCTCGAGCGTTGCCACGGTCGAGGTCACCTGGCAGCCCAGCCGTGTCTCAGGACTGGTCAACGCATCTCGCCACAGCGCGTCCGTACGTTTCCGGATGGCTCCCCAGAAGGGCGGCACGTTCGCGGTGGTCAGTGCCGGTGCCGCGACCGATCCCGTGCCGATCTGGCTCGCCGGGAAGGTCACGGTCGAGAGGCAGTCGGGCGTAGAGGTTGTTCGCCTCGACGGCGGAGATCCCGCGCAGCCGGTGGAGGCCATGGCCACGACGGCACGCGACGGCGTGCGCGAAGTCGTGCCGCACACCTCCGGCACGCTCACCATCGTGTCGCCGCACAGTCAGGCGCAGATGGCCCAGCTGGTCGGTCAGAAGATCGCCGACGTCCGGCAGATCGCAGCGGTCACGACACGTCTCGACGGTGGAAGTGACACCTCCGTCGGCTCGGTGATCGTCCTCAACCCTGAGGTGTTCGCCACGATGGATCGTCGCGCGGCGCAGGTCGTCCTCACGCATGAGGCGACCCATCTGCTGACGAAGGCGGTCGGCACCCGCGCCGAGACCTGGGTCGTCGAGGGATTTGCCGACTTCGTGGCCCTGCACGACGACTCGGCGGCGCTATCGCTCAGCGCCGGCCAGGTCCTTGCCGAGGTCAAGGCGGGCAAGGGACCGAAGCATCTGCCGACCGCAGCCGACTTCAGTGCCACCAAGCACGGCCTCGGCGCCGTCTACGAGTCGGCGTGGATGATTTTCCGGATGCTGGGGGAGCGCTTCGGGGACGGCAAGGTCGTGACGTTCTACGAGCACGTACTCGGCGGGATGCCACTCGATCACGCGTTGTCCACCTCGTTCGGACTCACCAGCGCACAGCTGACGGCCGACTGGCGGACCTATCTGGCGAAGAGTGCCTCGACCGTGTCGTGAAAGTCGCGCAGCACTGCGTTGCGCTTGACCTTGAACGACGGTGTCAGATAGCCATTGGCCTCGGTCCAGTCGTCCGGGACGATCACGAACTTGCGGATCGACTCGGCCTGCGACACCTGAGAGTTGGCGTCGTCGATGGCCTTCTGCACCTCGGCCTTGAGCTCGGGATCGTCGAGGGATCCGGTCCATGCCTCGGTGTCGATCGTGACGAGTGCCGCCACGAACGGCTTGCCGTCACCGACCACGAGGCATTGACTGACGTACGGGCTTGCGCGGACCCGATCCTCGAGGACGGCCGGCGCGACGTTCTTGCCGCCGGCCGTGACGATGATTTCCTTCTTGCGGCCGGTGATGCGTACGAATCCGTCGGCATCGACCTCGCCGAGGTCTCCGGTGGCGAACCAGCCGTCGGCGTCGAGTGCCTCGGCGGTGGCGGCGTCATTGTTCCAATAGCCCGTGAAGACCTGCGGCCCGCGGAAGCTCAGCTCGCTGTCGCTGCCGACACGTACTTCCGTGCCGGCGATCGGACGTCCGACCGAGCCGATGCGCTGATCAGACGGGGTGTTGACGCACAGTGCCGCCGTGGTCTCGGTCAGCCCGTAGCCCTCGAGCACCGTGACGCCGATGCCGCGATAGAAATGTGCGAGCCGATCACCGAGAGGCGCGCCGCCGGAGATCGCCCATTCGGCGTGCCCGCCGAGTGCGTCGCGGAGCTTGCCATAGACCAGGCCGTCGAACACCTTGTGTCGCGTACGCAGGGCGATTCCCGGCCCACCGTTGTCGAGCGCCCGGCTGTACGCGATTGCGGTCTGCGCGGCACGATCGAAGATCTTGCCGCGGCCATTGGCGTACGCCCTGGTGCTGGCGGTGTTGAAGACCTTCTCGAATACGCGGGGTACGGCCAGGACGAATGTGGGCTGGTATTCGCCGAGATGCTTCGACAGGTCCTTGATGTCGGCGGTGTGGCCGAGCTTCGCGCCCGAGCGGATCGCGCCGACCTGGATGATCCGAGCGAACACGTGAGCGAGGGGGAGGAACAGCAGAGTGGAGGCGCCTTCGGCGTCGAAAAGCTCCGGAAGAAGATCGATCGCCCCCTCGAGCTCGGAGCGGAAGTTTCCGTGGGTGAGGCGGCAACCCTTGGGCCGTCCGGTGGTGCCTGAGGTATAGATCAGGGTGGCGAGAGTGGAGCTGGTGAGCCCGGCGCGACGCGACTCCAGGTCGGCGTCGCTGACGCCTGCACCCTTTGCGGCGATCTCGGCAACCGCGCCGGAGTCGATGCACCAGACCTGCTTCAGCTCGTGCACGTCCGACCGTGCCTCCTCGAGCCGTTCGCGGTGGACGTCGGTCTCGACGAGCGCGGCGACAGCTCCGGAATCCTGCAGGATCCAGGCGATCTGGGCGACGGAGGACGACTCGTAGACCGGCACGGTGGCCGCGCCGATCCACCAGATCGCATAGTCGGCGACGGTCCACTCGTAGCGGGTCTTCGACAGGAGTACGACCCGGTCGCCCGCCGCGATGCCTGCGGCCATGAGCCCCTTGGCGACATCGACGACGTGCTGGTGGAACTCGCCGAGCGTCACGTCGTTCCACGTGCCGTCGACGAGCCGCGCGAGGGCAATGTCATCGTGATGTGAGGGGAGGCGATCGAGGATGTCCTGCGACAGATTTCCGGGATCATTTGCGTGGTGCTCGGTCACGTACGGCAGGCTACCCGCCCGGCCGACCATCCGGCACAACACGTGGCAGACCCAGCGGGCGAGCGCGGCTGCCCCATAGGGCTCTCCAGTGCCGGTGCCACTAGCATGGAGTCTCACGGTGAGCCGGACGAGGAGGGGTGATGGCGCGGACTGCGAGCGACATCGTCATCGATGCACCGGCCGACCAGATCATGGACGTCATCGCCGACTTCGGCGCCTATCCCGATTGGGCCACCGGCGTGAAGACGGCCGATGTGGTGGCCGGGTCCGACGGCGGACGCGCCCAGCAGGTGCACTTCGTCCTTGACGCCGCGCCGATCCGTGACGAATACGACCTCGGCTACACCTGGGACGGCAATCGCGCCGTGTCGTGGAGCCTCGCCGAGCCCGGCAAGATGCTCACCTCGATGGACGGCACATACGTCCTTGAGCCGGTTGACGGCACGCAGACCCGGGTGACCTATCAGCTCGCCGTCGATGTGTCCGTACCCCTGCTGGGCATGCTGAAACGCAAGGCCGAGAAGGTCATCATCGACACCGCCCTCAAGGGGTTGAAGAAACAGGTCGAGGCGTTGTGAGCGAGCGTCAGCGATCGAGCCGTGGGCCACTCACCGGCCTGCGCCCATATCTTTGCTCTTCAACGGGCGTGGCCCAGTGACCGAGTCGGAGCCCGTCGGCTCAATCACCGAGGAAGCGTTCAAGTTGTTCCGCGCCATGAGCACCACACCCCACGCCCACAGCGAGGGCGAAGAGGCGGCCACCCACGTGTGCACCGCCACCTGGTGCCCGGTGTGCCAGGTCGTCGGATTCGTGCAGGACAACCCTGAGGCACTGGCTCAAGTTTCCCAATCGGCAGCCACTCTCGCCAGATCCCTCCGCGACCTGTTCGACGCGGCGATGAAACCTGAGGACGAAAAGTGACGTTGGCCATCGGGGTGGACATCGGCGGCACCAAGATCGCGGCTGGAGTGGTCTCAGAATCCGGCAAGATTCTGGAGCGGTCGCATGAGCCGACGCCTGACGACTCGACCAAGATTCCGTCGGTGGTGGCCGACCTGGTCGAGCGCTTGGTCGGCGATGAGAAGGCCGCCGGCATCGGCATCGGCGCCGCCGGATTCGTCGGCGAGGACCGCGCGACGGTGCGCTTCGCACCCAACATCGACTGGCGCGAGGAGCCGCTCGCCGAGCACGTGCGATCGCTCGTCGGCCTCCCGGTGGTGGTCGAGAACGACGCCAACGCCGCGGCGTGGGGCGAGTTTCGGTTCGGCGCGGGAGAGGACACCGACGACCTGCTGCTCGTGACGATCGGCACCGGTATCGGTGGCGGCATCGTCCACAAAGGTCAGCTGTTCCGCGGCGGATTCGGCGTCGCGGCCGAGATCGGCCACATGCGGATTGTCCCCAACGGCATCCTGTGCGGCTGCGGCCAGCACGGCTGCTTCGAGCAGTACGCCAGCGGCAGTGCGCTCGTCCGCGATGCCCGTGAGCGTGTGGCAAACGGCGATGAAAACGCCGCCGCTCTCGCTGCACTCGCTGACGGCGATCTGAGCCGGATCACCGGGCCGGGCATCACCAATCTGGCCCAGCAGGGCGATCCGCTGTCGCTCGAGCTGCTCTGCGACGTGGGTCGCTGGATCGGCGAGGGCATCGCGGTGCTCGCGGCGGTCCTCGACCCCAGTGTCATCGCGATCGGCGGTGGGGTCGCGGCGGCCGGCGATCTGCTGCTGCCGACGGTCGTCGAGGCATTCGAGACGCACCTCCCTGCGCGGGCGCACCGCCCTGAGGCGGCCGTACGCCTTGCGGCGCTCGGCAATGAAGCGGGCATCATCGGCGCTGCAGACCTGGCACGGGTCGAGCCCGCCTGATGGCCGACAAGCTCGCGATCGGTATCGACATCGGCGGCACCAAGATCGCCGCCGGCGTCGTCGACGAGGACGGCCACATCCTCGCCCGCCTGCGGCGGGAGACGCCGACGACCGATCCGCTTGAGGTGATCGAGGCGATCTCCAGCATCACCGAGGAGTTCCGCCGCGATCACCACATCGCCGCACTCGGCGTCGGTGCCGCCGGATTCGTGGACGCGAGTCAGTCGACCGTACTGTTCGCTCCGCACCTCGCGTGGCGCAATGAACCCCTTCGCGACTCGGTCGCGCGTCGCACGGGCCTACCGGTCATGGTCGACAACGATGCCAATGCCAGTGGCTGGGCCGAGTGGCGTTTCGGCGCCGCCCAGGGTGAGGCCGACCTCGTGTTGATCACCCTCGGCACCGGCATCGGCGGTGCGATCGTCATCGACGGCCAGCCCTATCGTGGGCAGTTCGGGATCGCCGGCGAATTCGGTCACATGCAGGTCGTGCCGAATGGTCGACAGTGCGAGTGCGGCAACACCGGCTGCTGGGAGCAGTACGCCAGTGGTCGGGTGCTGATGCGTCGCGCCCGGGCCGCTGCCGAGGAAGGCACCGAGCTCGGGCTCAAGATGCTCGCCGAGGCCGGCGGGATCGATCGCATCGAGGGCTCGCTGGTGACCCAGCAGGCCAAGGCCGGCGATGTCGAGGCAATCGAGTGGATCGCCGAAGTCGGCGACTGGCTCGGAGTCGGCATCGCCAATCTTGCTGCCGCTCTCGACCCCGGCATGTTCGTGATCGGTGGTGGGGTCAGCGATGCCGGCGACCTGCTGATCGGCCCGGCGAGGGCGGCGTTCAGCCGCACCCTGACCGGTCGCGGTTACCGCGCGGAGGCGCGGATCGTACGAGCGCACCTTGGTCCGGAGGCCGGACTCATCGGCGCGGCCGACATGGCTCGCCTCACAGCACGGCGCCGTCGTCCGGCCAATCCGGGCGCGAGGGCCCGTGTTCGGGCAGCTGCGAAATCAAGTAGATCGCCCCGGCGACGAAAATAAGCACCGCACCGGCGAGCATCGGGCGAGGCAGGATCTCGCCGATCAGGGTCCAGACGACCAGCAGCATCGGAGCGCCGAGCACACCGCACCACGCGAGGATCGTGCCGCGATGCCGAGGTATGAGCGGCGTGGGAGAGACCTCCCGATAGAACGGCACCTCTGCCGTGTCCTCAACCTCCACCGGTGTCTGGGCAGCCTCGGGAGGGTCGACCGGCGCCGGGTCGGCCGGCTCGTCGGGGAATTCGAAGTCGATCTCGAGACCCGCGACGATCTTGTCGAAGTCGTCGCGCTCAGTCACGGATCGCTCCCACATTGGCGGCGATGAAGGCGGCCGTACGTTCGAAGATCAACGGGGCATCGTTGTCGAGCGTGGCGACGTGGAAGCTGTCCTTCAGCTCGACGAAGTCCTTCACGGTCGATGAGACGCCACTGAGGATGATGTCCTTGGACGTCACGTCGACGACGTGGTCGTCATCGGATCGGAAGAACAACAGCGGCTGTGTCACGGACGCGAGATTGGCTCGTACGTCCTTCCACATCTTGAGCTGCGAGGCGAGCGCCTTGAGTGGGGTCTTGTCGTAGCCGATCTCGTCCATGTCGGCCTTCTTGATGTCATTGCCGATGCCGGGCATTGCAGGGACGACCCACTGCAGCGCCGGCACGAGCTTGACGTCGAACCTGGCGACACTGACTGCGGGGTTGACCAGCACCAGGGCGGCCACATCCCGAGGGCGCTGCTCGGCGAGCCGCAGCGCGAGACATCCACCCATCGAGAGACCTGCCACGACGACGTCGTCGCAGTGATCGTGCAGCTCGGTCAGGGCCGCATCGAGCTCGGCGTACCAGTCCTGCCAGCGGGTGCGGTTCATGTCCTTCCAGGTCGTGCCGTGGCCGGGCAGGCGTGGGACACGGACGGCATATCCGAGACCTGCGAGCTGCCGGGCCCAGGGCGTCATCGACGCCGGCGACCCGGTGAAGCCGTGGCTCAGCAGCACGCCGATGCGGCCACCATCGGCCGAGAAGGGCTCGGCACCGGGCTTGATATCGACGGGGACGGTGGAGGTCATGGAATCATCTTCCTCCATCGGAGTTCACGGCGGCAGCATCATGCGAAACGTGGCGGCTTCAGAGTAGTCTCAGCCCGTGTTCTATTGGTTCCTGAAGTTCCTGGCGCTGGGTCCGTTGCTCAAGCTGATCTTCCGTCCTTGGGCCGAGGGCACCGACAACGTGCCCAAAGAGGGCGCCGTGATCCTGGCGAGCAATCACCTGTCCTACAGCGACTGGCTGTTCATGCCGCTGGTCATTCCGCGCCGGGTCACCTTCGTGGCCAAGGCCGAATACTTCGAGGGCTCCGGCGTCAAGGGCTGGCTGCAGAAGACCTTCTTTTCCGGTGCCGGACAGGTGCCGATCGACCGTACGAGCGGCTCGGCCGCCGCGGGAGCCATCAAGACCCAGCTGCGACTGCTGTCCCAGGGCGAGGTGTGCGGCATCTACCCCGAAGGCACCCGATCGCACGACGGCAAGCTCTACCGCGGCCGCACCGGCGTCGCCCGGCTCGCGCTGGAGGCCGGGGTCCCGGTCATCCCGCTGGCCGTGATCGGCACCGACATCGTCGCCCCGCCCGGCAAGATCTTCGGCAAGTTCGCCCGGCCGGGTGTGCGGTTCGGCAAGCCCCTGGACTTCAGCCGCTACGAAGGCATGCAGGACGACCGCTACATCCTGCGAGCGATCACCGACGAGATCATGTACGAGATCATGCGACTCTCCGGCCAGGAGTATGTCGACCTGTACGCCCAGGATTCCAAGAAGCGCGATCGTGAAGTGGAACGGGAGGCGGCCAAGGTCGTCGACCGGGCTGCCGCCGATGAAGTATGGGAAGACATTAAACCCGATTGAACCGACCGAGCTCTGCGAGGAAGTGTTCAATCGGATTGAGCACCCCGCGGCGAAGCCGCTCGCACTGTCGAAATCCTGGTGAGGTCACTCGCCAACTGATGGAGGAGAACCAATGAAGGTCGGCATGCTCACCGGTGGAGGCGACTGCCCCGGACTCAACGCGGTCATCCGCGGAGCGGTCCGCAAGGGCGTTTCCACGTACGGCCACGAGTTCATCGGCTTTCGCGACGGCTGGCGCGGGCCCCTGGAGGGGGACACGTGCCCGCTCGGGATCCCCGAGGTGCGGGGCATCCTTCCGCGCGGTGGCACGATCCTCGGCTCGTCACGCACCAACCCGTTCTCGATCGAGGGCGGCGTCGAACGCATCAAGGAGAACCTTGCCAGCAACGGCTGCGACGCCCTGATCGCGATCGGCGGCGAGGACACCCTCGGCGTCGCGACGAAGCTCTCCGAGCTTGGCGTCAATGTCGTCGGTGTGCCGAAGACGATCGACAACGATCTGTCCGGCACCGACTTCACCTTCGGCTTCGACACCGCGGTCAACATCGCGATGGAGGCGATCGACCGGCTCCACACCACGGCCGAGTCACACCATCGCGTGCTCGTCGTCGAGGTCATGGGCCGTCACGCCGGTTGGATCGCCTTGCACAGCGGTCTCGCCGGCGGTGCCAACATCATCCTGATCCCCGAGCGTCCATTCGACATCGATGCGGTGTGCGCCCAGGTCGAGAGCCGCTTTGCCACGCACTACTCGCCGATCATCGTGGTGTCCGAGGGTGCGGTGCCGGCCGATGGTGGCGACATGTCGCTCGTCAGTGGTGAGAAGGACGCCTTCGGTCACGTACGCCTCGGCGGCATCGGCGACCGCCTGGCACACGAGATCGAGCAGCGCACCGGCAAGGAGGCCAGGGCGGTCGTGCTCGGCCACGTGCAACGCGGTGGCACTCCGACGGCATTCGACCGTTGGCTCGCGACCCGCTTCGGTCTGAATGCGATCCAGGCGGTGCATGAGGGCGACTTCGGCAAGATGGTCGCCCTGCGTGGCACCGAGATCGTTCGCGTTCCGCTCGCAGAGGGCACCAAGGTCTTGAAGGTCGTCCGCCCCGAGCTCTACGAAGAAGCCGAAGTCCTGTTCGGGTGACCGCTCCGCGTATCCTTGTCAGGTGAGCATTCCCAGTCTTGACGACCTCCATGCGATGGGTGCTGCCCAGCAGCCCACGTATGCCGATCCGTCTGCCCGCGACGCCGCGGTGCAGAAGCTGCGGAAGATGCCCCCGCTGGTTTTTGCCGGTGAGTGCGATGCGCTCCGCGACAAGCTCGCCGAGGTTGCTCGCGGCGAGGCGTTCCTGCTCCAGGGCGGCGACTGCGCCGAGACCTTCGAAGGCGTGACGGCTGAGAACGTACGCAACAAGCTTCGCGTGCTGCTCTCGATGGCGGTCGTGCTCACGTACGCCGCCAGCGTCCCGGTCGTGAAGGTCGGCCGGCTCGCCGGCCAGTACGCCAAGCCGCGCTCCAGTGACACCGAGACCCGCGACGGTGTGACCCTGCCTGCCTACCGCGGCGATGCCGTCAACGGCTTTGATTTCACCGCCGAGTCGCGCGCCCACGACCCGCAGCGGCTCGTGGAGGTTTACCACGCATCAGCATCCACGCTGAACCTTGCCCGCGCATTCACGACGGGTGGTTACGCCGACCTGCGCCAGATGCACGCCTGGAACACCGACTTCGTCCAGAACAGCCCGGTGGGGGAGCGCTATGAGCGCATCGGCGCCGAGATCGATCGCGCTCTGGCATTCATGGACGCCATTGGCGTCGACCCCGACGAGTTCCACACCGTCGACTTCTTCTCCTCGCACGAGGCGCTGATTCTTGAGTACGAACACGCCATGACCCGCATCGACTCGCGCACCGAGCACGCGTACGACGTGTCGGGCCACTTCGTGTGGGTCGGCGAGCGCACCCGCCAGCTGGACGGCGCCCACGTCGAGTTGCTGAGCAAGATCGCGAACCCCATCGGGGTCAAGCTCGGCCCGACCACGACGGCCGATGATGCGATCGCGCTCTACGACAAGCTCAACCCCGACCGCATACCTGGCCGCATCACGTTCATCACCCGCTTCGGCGCCGGCAAGATCCGCGACGGCCTACCCAATCTCGTCGAGAAGGTCACCGCGGCGGGGCTCGAGGTTGCCTGGGTGTGCGATCCGATGCACGGCAACACCTTCGAGACCAGCAACGGCTACAAGACCCGCGAGTTCGATGATGTGATCGACGAGGTGCGCGGATTCTTCGAGGTCCATCGCGCGCTGGGCACCTGGCCGGGCGGTGTGCACGTCGAGCTCACCGGCGATGACGTCACCGAGTGCGTCGGCGGAGGCGCGAAGCTCTCGGCGGCCGGTCTCGCGCATCGTTACGAGACGCTCTGCGACCCGCGGCTCAACCGCGCACAGTCGCTCGAGCTGGCGTTCTTGGTGGCCGAGATGTTGTCCGGTCGCAGCTGACCCTCGCCGCGACCACGGTCGTGATTGGGTGGGGGTATGCCCGACTTCCCACCTCTGCACGCCGACCTCAGCTTCAACAGTCCCCTTTCGGACGCTCGCGCGTCCCAGCTGATCGCCGAGCTGGGCAATCTCGGGTCGGCGCAGATCGTCGACGTCGGGTGTGGCTGGGCCGAGTTGTTGCTGCGCGTCCTCGAAGCCAACCCGAATGCGGGCGGGATCGGCATCGACACCAACTCCGAGGCACTCGCGCACGGCCGATCGAATGCTTCTGCGCGCGGTCTCGACACCCGAGTCCGGTTGATCAACACTGACGCGGCCGAATCGTTCCCCGCGGTTCCCAATCTGGTCATGTGCATCGGATCGAGCCACGTCTGGGGCGGGCACGCCGCCGCTCTCGAGGCGATCCGGGGCCACGTCTCGTCGGGCTCCCAGGTGCTGCTCGGCGAGAGTACCTGGTCGCGTACGCCGACCCCACGGGCCCTGACCGCACTCGGGGCCACTGCGGGCGACATGCCCAGCCTTCCCGAGCTCGTCGCGGCCGTCGGCCCACTCGGGTTCCGCCCACTTTCGGTGGCTGAGGCCACGCAGTCGGAGTGGGACGACTTCGAGTCGGGCTACAGCCGTGGCTATGAGCGCTGGCTCATCGCGCACAAGCCGTCCGATGCCGACTACGACAAGGTCCTCCTGTTGGCCGACGAGCACCGGAAGGCCTATCTCGATGGCTATCGCGGTATCTTCGGATTCGCCTACCTCCACCTCGTCGCGGTGTGAGGATGACCGGTACAACGGCGCTGACCTATCCCGAGGTCGGCGCGAGCGCTCGTGAGCCGTTGCCGGCTGGGTATCACCACGTTCGTGCGTCGCGCTCACTTGGACTCGTTGACTTCGATTCCGTTGCCGAGATCCTCATGACGTGGCAGGTGCAAGAACGGTCGGGCGTACATCTGATCTCGGGTCCGGAGCGCGCGAGCGTTGGCGCCGACGTGACCTTCAGGTTCCTGGGGCAGGTGATCCCGTGCCGCGTGGTCGAGATCGTCGACGAGCCGGACCGGCGTGGCTTCGCCTACGGGACACTGCCGGGCCATCCGGAGACCGGTGAGGAACGGTTCGTGGCCGAGCGCAACTCAATCACTGGTGAGGTCACCGTGACGATCAAGGCATTCTCAAACCCCGGCTCGTGGAAGACCAAGCTCATCGGCCCCGCCGGTCGGGCGCTGCAGACGATGATGACCCAGCGCTACCTCAAGGCAATGCGACCCTGACCGTTCACTCGGGCTGCACCTTGAGGGTCAGGAGCACGGTGGCGAGCGAGTCGTACTGACCGCACAGCAGCAGGAACTCGATCGACTCGGCGTCGTTGAGGTGCGTACGTAGCTCGGCCCATGCCGCGTCGTCGACGTACTTGTCGCTCACGAACTGCACGGCGGCACCGACGAGCGCACGCTCGCGCGAACTCCAACCGGACCACTCCGCATCACCCAGATGTTCGATCTGCTCAGCCGTCACGCCGGCCTTCTTGCCGATGCGCAGGTGGTGGCGGCGCTCGTACTCACACTCGCGCAGCGTGGCGATGGTCAGGATGATGAGCTCACTCTCGCGGCGAGGGAGCTTGCCGCCGGGCATGAGCTTGCCGCTGTAGTAGAGCCAGCCGCGGAACAGCTTCCGCTGGCGACCGAGTGTGGTGAAGATATTCGGCTTCTTGCCACCCACGACACGTCCCGCAAGGGCGCTGAATCCGTAGTTGATGAGGCCGAGCTCCTTGAAACCTCCGGGAGCGATGCGGGGTTCGTCCATCCGGTCAGTCTAGGTGGGCGTGTATGGCTGCCGCCGCCCTTCCGGAGCGCTCGGCGATCACCATCGCGGCGAGTACGAGGAGTCCACCCAGGACGACGCGGAGACCGAGTGACTCATGGCCGAATGTCGCCGCGAATCCGGCCGCGAACACCGGCTCCATCGTCATGAGCAGCGCAGATCTTGGCGCATCGAGATGGCTCTGTGCCCAGGTCTGCACGACCATCGCGAGTGCGCCGGCCACGAGCGCCATGTAGACGACCGCGATCCAGTCTCGTGACTCGTGCGGAAGGGTGAGCCCGCCGGGTGCCGCGACAACGAGACACAGCACCGTGATGACCGCCATCTGGATCGTTGCCATCGCATAGGCATCACGTGACGACGACCAACGCGACAGCAGCACGATGTGGACGGCGTACAGGATCGCGGCCACGAAGGTGACTGCCTCCCCGAACCCGACCGAGAATCCGCGCAGCGACAAGATGCCGAGACCAACTGTCGACAGCGCCACCGCCGTCCAGATCGACCGTGAGACGCGTTGACCGAAGGCGAGGGCAGCCAGCACGGGCGTCGCGACGACATACAGACCCGTGATGAATCCAGAGATGCTGGCCGGGGTGTGGGCCAGGCCCGTGGTCTGCAGGATCTGGGCTACGCCGTAGACCGCACCGGCGTATGCGCTGCGACGTCGGGTCAGCGCGTCAAGCCGGCCGATCGCGCGCGGCGCCAGAGCCAACATCGCCAGCGTCGCGATCGCGAACCGTACGGCGAGAAAGTCAGCGGCCGGCACGCGATCGAGGAGGTCCCTGATCAGGAAGAACGTCGAACCCCACACCGCGGTGACGCCGAGCAGTGCCGCCGCGGCCAGGCGCGGACGCATCAGGGGAACGTGACTGGCGAGATCGCCACCGTGCTGCCGCGCTTGACCTTCTTGCCGCCCGCGGGACTCTGTGCCACGACGTCGTAGTTGCCACCCGGCAAGGCCGTCACCTTGAAACCGGCGGCCTCCAAGCTCGCGATTGCCTTGTTCTTCTTCATGTTCAGCACATTGGGCACCGCGACAAGATCCTTCCCCTTCGAGACCGTCAGAGTGATCGTGTCGCCCTTGAACTTCGTGCCGTCCTTGGGCGACTGCGAGATCACCAGGCCCTTGTCGACGGTGTCGCTGAACTGCGGGTCGATCGTGACCTTGAAGCCGTCCTTCTTCAGGGCGGATTCCGCGGCGGCGGCGTTCTTGCCGGTGTAGTCGACCACGTCAACGGGCTCACGGCCCTTGCTGGTGACCAGGTTGACCCTCGTGCCGAGTCGGAGCGGTGTCTTGCCGTTGTAGTCGGTGGCGCCGATGACCAGATCCTTGTCGACCTTGTCGTCATATTTCTGGGTGATCGATCCGACACTGAGGTCGAGTGCCTTGAGGGCAGCGGTGGCTTCGTCCACCGTCATGCCCTTGAGGTTGGCGGGGAGGAAGACGCGGTGCTTGCCCTTGGAGATGATGGCGTTGATCGTGCCGCCGGGCAGTATCTTGTCGCCGGGTTCCGGGCTCGTCGTGATGACGACGCCATTGTCGAAGCTCTCGGAGTACTGACGACCTGATACGTGGAACTTGAATCCCCTCTCAATCGCGAACTGCCTGGCCGAGGCTTCCGCCTTGCCTTGCAACTGTGGAGTATCGGTGTAGCGGCCTACGCCGAAGTAGTAGCCGATCAGCGCAGCAAGCACGCCGAGTGCGATCGTGAGCACGAGCAGATTGCGGCCGCGGTGCGAGCGCGGCTCGTCAGCGCGAATCTGTTTGTAGTCCTCGGTCGACATGACCGGCAACAGACCGGCCGGCGGCGGGGTCGCGGCCCCGGCCCCCGCATCTCGCGACCACTGCATGGTGGGCTCTTGGGTGTGTACGGCCTCGGTCGGCGCAGAGTCGGATGCTGACGAGCCGTTGCCGGCGCCGAGACGAGGCACGACAACCGTCGAGTCGCCGTCGTTCTCCGGCGTGCGGGCACCGGGCGTCAGATCGGCGACCAGGTCGGGGTCGTCGGCCAGTCCCGCATTGAGCGCCCGTTGCACTGAACGCACCTGCTGGAGCATGACGCGGGCGTCGGTCGAGCGCTGGTCACGATCGCGAACGGTCGCGCGGGCCACCAGCGCGTCAACGTAAGGAGGTATGCCGCGCTGGACGGCGGACGGCTTGCCGATGTCTTCGTGCACGTGCTTGTAGGCGACCTGGATCGGCGACTCACCGGTATGCGGTTTGACGCCGGTCAGCATCTCGTAGAGCATCGCGCCGCACGCATAGATGTCGGACCGTGCGTCCGCGCCCTCGTTGACGACGATCTCCGGCGCGAGGTAGGACACCGTGCCGATCAGTGTGCCGCCGGTCGCGGTGGTGGCTGCGCTGACGGCACGCGCCAGACCGAAGTCGGCGACCTTGACCTTGCCGTCGGGGGTGATCAGGACGTTCTCGGGCTTCACATCGCGGTGGATGATGTGCGCTGCGTGGGCAGCTGACAGCGCGATCAGGATCTGTTCGAGCAGCTCGAGTGCTCGGTGCGGCGGCATGGGGGATTCCTCGCGCATGATGTCGCGCAGGGTGCGGCCCGGGACGTACTCCATGACGAGGTAGGTGACCTCGGCGTCCATGCCTTGGTCGAATACGGAGACAACGTTGGGGTGGTTGAGCTTCGCCGCCGACTTGGCCTCGCGCACGAACCGCTCGGTGAATTGTTTGTCGTCGCCGAGACCGTGGTGCATGACCTTGATCGCGACCAAGCGGTCGAGTCGCTGATCGGTCGCCTGAAAGACGCTCGCCATACCGCCACGCGCAATGCGTTCGCGGATCAGGTAGCGATCGTTGAGGACGCGCCCGACCAGGGCTTCGTCGCCCGTCAATGCCACGCCAGCCCTCCTCGGCCTGTGCGGACCGCAGTGATCCGTGGGTTGATTCTAGAGACTCTTCCACACCGATCCGGTCACAATGCGCGTGTTTGGCCTGCGCGGTGACGTACGCCACGCGGGCGATGCGCAACGATGTGTCGTATGCGTGGTCGCACCTGGGCGTTGCTCGTCGTGGCAGTCGTGGTCGTCCTTGCGCTGGGATACCGCGAGCACGTCGACACGGGGCCTGGTGGCAGCGATCACGCCAGCACGTCGGGGACGCTGCCACCGGAGGCGATCGCGACGATCAGCCTGATCGAGCGCGGCGGGCCCTATCCGTACGCCCGCGACGGCATTGTGTTCATGAATCGCGAGCGGCTGTTGCCACAGCATCCGAACGGCTACTGGCACGAATATACCGTCCCGACTCCCGGCGAGTCCGATCGGGGCGCCCGCAGGATCATCCATGGAGCAGACGGCGAGTTCTACTACACCGGAGACCACTACGCATCCTTCAAGCGCGTGACAGCACAAGACAGGGGAAGCGGATGACCGCCTCGTACGCCTCGCTGCTCAGCGGTATGACGTCGCCCGGTCTCTTCAGCTGGCGCGGCGATTCGGACCGTGATCTCGTCGGCGAGGCCGAAGCCGCAGGCTGGCAAGCCCTGACCCTGGACACCACCGCAGTCACGTCGATGTCGGAGTTCTATGACACGGTGGCGGCGGCCTGGCAGCTGCCTGCCTGGTTCGGGCGCAACCTCGACGCACTCTTCGATGTGCTCGGTGACCTGACGACCGAGCCGACGATTCTGGTGTGGAACGGCGTCCGGAAACTCGCCGAGGTCGACCCGATCCAGGTCAGTGCCGTTCTGGACGTGCTGCGTGACGCCGCCGGCCAGGCCGCGTCGTGTGCCGTGATTGTGCTCGATGACCTAGGGGTCAGCGGATTCGACGGGTTGCTGTGAGCGCGAGCGGACCCAGGATGGCTCGCGCCTCTGGTCCGAGCGCATAGAGCGCCGCTTCGGCCTGATCCTCGAGTCGCGCA
>JAOPXO010000124.1 GCA_025965115.1 Aeromicrobium sp. | reverse complement strand
GTGTCAGGCTCGTACTGCTTCATCGGCTCTGACCTGCCGCTGCGCCGGCTGGTCGTCGACGACGTGCCGGCGCAGGGGCTGAGGGGGACCGTCCGGATGTTGAAGCAGCGAGGCCCCCTCGATGCGGAGCATCGGTCGATTCTGCACGCGGATCTGGGGAGACGATTCCCAGGGGCGTGAATCTGCCGTTCCGCGCTCGCCGAAGCCGATCACCGACGGCGTGCATCCGTCTGACAGGGTTGGCGTATGCGTTTCCGCCACCTGGCTGCCCTGATCATCGTCACGCTCGCCGTGACCTCGGCGTGCTCGTCGACCACCGCCAAGAAGGTCGCACCGCACGATCTCGAGCAGCAGGTCGCCAATCAGCTGAACGCCAAGAGCCTGACCCCGACGAACATCGTCTGCCCGAAGGCGCTCGACGCCAAAGTGGGGGCGACGGCGACGTGCATCGTGACCGCCAACTCGTTGCAATACCAGGCGTTCGTCAAGGCCTCCTCGGTCAAGGGCTCGAAGGTTGCCTTCAAGCTGCGGGTGCCCGGGCCGCCCGTCATACCCATCCAGACGCTCGAGGCGCAGGTGACGAGCGTGCTCACGGGCCGCGAACCCAAGACGTTCAAGTCCGCGAGCTGCACGAAGCCGCTCGACGGCGTGAAGGGCAGGACCGCGACCTGCAGCGTCACCTCGAAGGACGGCACGACCCGGGACGTCACGGTCAAGGTCACCCAGGCATCGCTGCTCAACGTCGGGCTGGACGTCCTCGAAAAGTAGCCCTACATCTGACCGGTGTCGAGATATCGCTGGTGCCAGCTCAGCGCCTCATCGAGCAGGTGAGGAGTATGCCGCGCGGTCGGGCGCGTGGCGTTCGCCCGAGCCACATAGTCGGTCAGCGCATCGCGAAATGACGGATGCGCGCAGTGGGCGATGACGCGATCAGCGCGATCGGTGGGGGAGAGGCCACGAAGATCGGCCAGGCCTTGCTCGGTCACGATCACCTGCACGTCGTGCTCGGTGTGATCGACGTGACTGACCATCGGCACGATCGAAGACACCGCGCCACCCTTCGCGGTCGACGGTGACATGAAGAAGTTGAGGAAGGCATTGCGGGCGAAGTCGCCGCTGCCACCGATGCCGTTCATAATGGCGCTGCCCATGATGTGGGTGGAGTTGACGTTGCCGTAGAGGTCGGCCTCGATCATCCCGTTCATCGCGATCACGCCGAGGCGGCGTACGAGCTCCGGGTGGTTGGAGATCTCCTCGCTGCGCAGCAGGATACGGCCTTTGTATGCGTCGATGTTGGACATGAAGCGCTGTACGCCGAGGTCTGACAGGCCGAATGACGTGGCGGATGCGGCGCGCAGGGTCCCGCTGTCCAGCAGGTCGAGCATCCCGTCCTGGATGACCTCGGTGAACGCGATCAGGTCGGTGAACTCGCTGTCGTTGAGGTCGGCCAGCACGGCATTGGCGACATTGCCGACCCCCGACTGCAACGGCAGGAGCGTAGGCGGCATACGACCGGCACTGACCTCGTGGCGCAGGAAGTTGAGGACGTGGTCGGCGATCGCGCGCGAGACCTCGCCCGGAGGATCGAACGGTGAGTTTCGGTCGGGGTGATTGGTCTCGACGACGGCGACGACCTTGGCGGGATCGACCCGGAGGTACGGCTCACCGATCCGCTGCATGGCGTCGATGAGCTGGATCGGCCGGCGATGGGGCGGCAGCGCGGCACCGTAGTAGATGTCGTGGAACCCCTCCAGCTCGCGGGGTTGCCAGTGGTTGACCTCGAGGATGATGCGATCGGCCCGGTCGAGCCAGGTCTTGTTGTTGCCGACCGAGCTGCTGGGCACGAGCCGGCCCTCCGGCAGGGCGGCGGTCACCTCGACGACTGCGACATCGAGGTTGCCATAGAAGCCGAACCACATGTGCTGGGCCGAATGGCTGAGGTGGGCGTCGATGTAGTCGACCTCGCCAGAGTTGATGAGCGTACGAAGCGTCGGGTCGGAGTTGTAGGGCAGGCGGGTGGCGATGCCGTGCGCGGCGGCGAGCACACCATCGGCATCCGGGGCGGTGGAGGCGCCGGTCCACAGGCCGATCCGGAACGGGTCGCCCGCCTCGTGCGCGGCAGTCATACGTGCGGCCAATGCGCCCGGCAGCGCCTTCGGGTAGCCCGCGCCGGTGAACCCGCTCATACCTACGTTGTCGCCATCGTGAATGAGCTGCGCGGCCTCGACAGCGGTCGTCACCTTGGTGTTGAGGATTGGGCAGGTGATGCGGCTCATGATGTCCCTCAGTTGTCCTGCCTGAGTGTTCAGGTTCTCACGTACGGGTGCAGACGTTCTTGTCGCGACGGACTTTCGGGAATTTGGCCCGTGACACCGCGCAGTTCTGCCACTCTTGGCGCACTCCCGACCGAAAGGCCCGACCGTGCGCATTCAGCGAATTGCCGTCCTCTCCCTTCTCGCGGTGATCCTCACCGCCTGCTCGTTCTCCGCCTCGGTCGGTGCCAAGGCGATCAGCACGGACAAGCTCGAGAAGCAGGTCTCCACCAAGGCGTCCGAGCAGCAGCTCACGCCGAGCAGCGTCACGTGCAAGGACAACCTGAAGGCGAAGGTCGGTGCCAAGGCGAAGTGCACGCTGATCGCCAATGACCTGAAGTACGTCGCCACGGTCACGGCAACCAAGGTCAAGGACGATGTCGTCGACTACGACATGAAGATCCCGCCGCCCGCGATCGTGCCGACCAACTCGCTGGAGGCTCAGGTCGCCAAACTCATCTCGAACCAGGTCGAGTCGGGCATCGACTCCGTCACCTGCCCCGATGAGCTCGAGGGCACGGTCGGCAAGACTGTTGACTGCGCGATCCTGGCCGAGAACGGCAAGAAGTTCAATGTCGCGGTCACGGTGACCAAGGCTGACTTCTTCGGCGTCAACTTCGACATCAACGAGAAGTAGTCGGTCACCGGGTTTCGATACGCTCATTCCCCGCTACTCAACCGGCGGTGGTTTCGCTCAGTCGATGGGTTTGCGGAGCTTGACCAGCTTGGCCAGCTCGGCGTCGGAGAGCTCGGTCAGCGCGCCCTCGCCACCGTTGACGACGGCATCGGCGAGGGAGCGCTTCGACTTGATCAGCTCGGCGATCGACTCCTCGATCGTGCCCTCGCTGATCAGCCGGTGCACCTGCACGTACTTGGTCTGCCCGATGCGGTGCGCGCGGTCGGTGGCCTGATCCTCGACGGCGGGATTCCACCAGCGGTCGTAGTGGATGACGTGATCGGCCTTCGTCAGGTTGAGGCCGACGCCGGCCGCCTTGAGCGAGAGAACGAACACCGGGATCTCGCCGGCCTGGAACTTGTGCACCATCTTCTCGCGGGCCTTGATCGTGGTGCCGCCGTGCAGGAACTGATTGGCGATCTTCTTCTCGTCGAGGTGCCGGGTGAGCAGCCGCCCCATCTGGGCGTACTGCGTGAAGACCAGCACTGCACCGTCCTCGGCCACGATCTCCTCGACCAGCTCGTCGAACACGGTGAGCTTGCCCGAACGCCCGGCCAGGCGACCGTCCATCTGCCGCAGGAAGTGCGCCGGGTGATTGCAGATCTGCTTCAGCTGCGTCAGCAGCTTGACGACAAGGCCCCGTCGACGGATGCCGACGGCCGACTCGATCTCGGCCAGCGTGTTGCGGACCACAGCTTCATACAGCCCGACCTGCTCGCGGCTGAGGTTGATCGTGTGATCGGTCTCGATCTTGGGCGGCAACTCCGGGGCGATGCCGGGATCGGACTTGCGCCGACGAAGCACGAACGGGCGGATCAGTTGGGCGAGCCCGGTCGCCTTGGCGGAGTCGCGGCGCGCCTCGATCGGCCGGGACCACTGCACGCGGAACTGCTCGTAGGTGCCGAGCAATCCCGGCGTCGTCCAGTCGAGGATCGCCCACAGCTCCGAGAGATTGTTCTCGACCGGGGTGCCGGTCAGGGCGAGCCGTGCGACGGCCGGGATCGTGCGCAGTGCCTGGGCCGTGCGGGCGCGCGGGTTCTTGACGTTCTGCGCCTCGTCGGCGACCACCAGACCCCAGCCCGGGCGGTGCATCATGAGCTTCTCGGCGTCGGCACGCATCGTGGCGTACGTCGTGACGACGAAGCCATCGGTCACGCCATCGAGGGTGCGTCCGGCACCGTGGTAGCGGCGGACGTGGACGCCGGGCGCGAATCGGTGGATCTCGCGCTCCCAGTTGCTCAGCACGGATGCCGGGCAGACCACGAGGGTCGGTGCGGACGTGATTTGCACGCGGTGCAAGTGCAGCGCGATCAGCATGACGGTCTTGCCGAGCCCCATGTCGTCGGCGAGGATGCCGCCGAGCCCGAGATCGACGAGCTGGGTCATCCACTGCAGACCCTGCAGTTGGTAGTCGCGCAGGTGGCCGTCCAGCGCCGCCGGTTGCACGGCGGGCTTGATGTCGCGGTCCTGCACGGCCAGACGTCGGCGGAGGTCTTCGAGCCAGCCGATCGTGTCGACCTCGGTGGACAGGCCGTCGACGATGAGCTTGCCCGAGACGGCCGCGCGCAGCGCTTCGCCAGAGGTGAGCGTACGACCGCGGCGCTCGAGCACCCGCTGCAGCCGGCGCGGGTCGACGAACACCCACTGGTCCCGCAGCTTGAGCAGACCGTGCTGCGACTCGGCCAGCTGGTCGAGCTCGGCGCGTGTGAGGGTCTGGTCGCCGAGTGCGACCTGCCAGTCGAAGCTGAACAGCTGATCGGCGGCGAACGCCTTGGCCCGGTCCGACCCCGGCGCCTCCATCCGGCCGACGACGGCCTTGGTCTCGAGCGTACGTACGAGATCGGGCGGCCAACGTACGTCGATGCG
>JAOPXO010000261.1 GCA_025965115.1 Aeromicrobium sp. | reverse complement strand
GTCACGCTGTCCACGACCCCGCCGGCCGCGGCGGCGCTGTGGATCACCTCACGCCGCGCCTGCTTCCCGGTTGCCCAGTCGCGCGAGGTGATCAGGCGTGCACTCGCCATCGCGGCCGTGGGCACGGTCACCACCCTCGCGATCTCCACATGCCTGGCCGTCGCCTTCGACCAGGGAGGGATTGCCGCCACCGGCTCCGCCGCTCTGCGACTGAGCGGCATGAGCACGTTGCCGCTCGGGTACGGCGGGAGGTTCGCCACCCCGGCGCTGGTGGCGATCGGGCTGTCCGTACTGGTGACCGCCCTGTGGTCCTTGCTGTCACCTCGCAGGAGCACCCCGGCGACCGGCCGTGATCGTGAACACTCCGAGGTCCGCGCCCGGGCCGTCGTGGCCGCGCACGGCGGAGACACCCTGGCGTACTTCGCCCTTCGCGACGACAAGCAGTGGTTCTTCGACGGCGACAGTCTGGTCGCGTACGCCGTCAAGAACGGGGTCTGCGTCGTCTCGCCCGACCCGATCGGCCCGGTCGAGCAGCGCGGATCGGTCTGGGCAGCGTTCACGACGTATGCCGAAGCCCATGGCTGGACGGTGAGCATCCTCGGCGCGTCAGTCAAGTGGCTGCCCGTGTACGAGGCGAGTGGTCTGCACCCGATCTACCTCGGGGATGAAGCGATCATCGACTGTCGTGAGTTCACGATGGACGGACGTGCCATGCGCTCGGTGCGGCAGGCACACAGTCGTGTCCGACGCGCCGGTTACTCGTTCTCGCTCGTGGACCCCACCATGATCGAGCCGAATCTTCGTGATGACCTCGCATCAATCTCGACTATGTGTCGGCAGGGCGCGTTCGAGCGGGGATTCTCCATGACGTTGTCCCGGTTGTTTGATCCACGCGATGCCGGTCTGGTCACGTCGATTGCCTGCGATGCGACAGGGACGCCACAAGCGTTCATCCAGTGGGTGCCCTGCGAGGGGGGCTGGTCGCTCGACGTCATGCGTCGCAACACCGAGCACGGATTGACCAACGGGATCATCGAGTACCTGATCCTCGAGTCGGTGAAGGCGTTCCAGGCACAGGGGTTCGCCCGAGTCGGCCTCAACTTCTCGGTGTTCCGCACCATGCTGAGCGGCGAGAACACCGCGAGGTTCGGGCGCGCTGCGCGTCGGGTCATCCAGGGTGCGGCAGCGCAGACCCAGATCGAGTCGCTATGGAGGTTCAACGCGAAGTTCGCTCCGCTGTGGTCGCCCAGGTATGCCGTTCTGGGCAGCGCGGACGCGATGGCGGCCCAGAGCATAGTCATGGCCGGGGCCGAGGGCCTGACCGAGCTCCCGGTCGTCGGGCGGTTCATGACGGGAATGGCGCCCCGCTGATCGGTCAGGCGGTGGCGGCGGCCGGCGGCTCGAGGCCGGACGCGAGTGGCCAGCCGGAGGGATCGTCGAGGGAGCGGCCGGCGGTGCGGGCGTAGGAGTTCCAGTCCTCGGCTCGATCGGCATACCAACCGCGCTGGCTGTGCATCAGGATGGCGAGGCTGCTCATGCCGACCTCGGGGTGCCGAGCACCGATCTCGACGGCCACATTGCGGGCCGCCCATGCGTCGGCGGCGGCGTCGTGCGCATTGTCGAGGGTCACCTCGTAGTAGGCGGCGACATCGGTCAGCCGGCGTGGGCCGAGGGCGCCGCGCTCGATGCCCCAGTCGATGACATAGGGATCGACGACCAGCAGGCGCTGCCAGTCGGGCTGCCGCAGACCCCATCGAGTCGCCTCGGCGCGCAGCATCGTGAGGTCGTAGGCGGCATTGAAGACCACCAGCCCGGCGCCCCGGTCGATCACCGATTGCACCCAGTCGATGACCAGCGCGATGCCGACCTCGGGAATCGGCGCGTCGACGAGCGCCTCGGCGGTCAGCCCGTGCACGGCCGCCGACTGGGGCGGGATCGGGATGCCGGGATTGATCAGCCCGTTGACGTCATGGCCGTCATCGCCCAGGAGCGCATAGCTCAGGACTCGGTCATGGTGCGGGTCGATGCCGGTCGTCTCGAAGTCGAGCGAGGCGAGCGGCGCGCGGTGCCAGCCGTCATGCTCGCCGCGCGGCGGAGGCTGGGGAGTGCACCGGCCACACAGTGTCATCCATCGGCCGGGCAGACCGACGAGCTGGCCGGCTTCGACCGCGACGTCGTCGCCACAGGTGGCGCACATGCCTGCGTACTTGTTTGCTCTCACGACCGAACCTCCTGATCTCACCGTAGGGTTCACCTCGGACATCGAGATGGAGCCACACGGGAATGCCCTAATTGGTACGTTTGTCCTAGACTGCCTGAACCGACTCCCACAGAAGGGCGCTCCCATGACGAAGACCCAGCTCGCCGGCAAGACCGTCATGATCACTGGCGCAGGCAGCGGTATCGGTCGCGCTGCCGCCATCCAGATCGCGGGCAAGGGCGCGCGCCTCGTACTCACCGATGTCAACGCGGCGGGTCTGCAGGAGACCGTCGGTCTGGTCAAGGACGCTGACGTCATCCATCACGAGGCATTCGACATCAGCGACGCCGACGCCGTGACCACCTTCGCGGGACGTGCGCTCGCGATCGGTCCGGTCGACGTCATCATGAACGTTGCCGGCATCTCCACGTGGGGCCGCATCCAGGACCTCCAGGCCAAGCACTGGCGCGACACCGTCGAGATCGACCTGATGGGGCCGATCCACATCATGTCGGCGTTCGTCCCGGCGATGATCGCGGCCGGCAACGGCGGGCACGTCGTCAACGTGTCGTCGGCGGCCGGACTGTTCGGTCTGCCGATCCACGCGCCGTACAGCGCTGCGAAGTTCGGCCTCCGCGGCGTCAGCGAGGTGCTGCGTTTCGACCTTGAGCAGTACGACATCGGCGTCACGCTGGTCTGCCCCGGCGCGGTCAGGACCCCACTGGTCGGCACGGTCAACATCGTGGGGGTCGATCGCGACCACCCCACCCTGAAGAAGGCAATCGGCGGGTTCGAGAAGCACGCGGTGAGCCCGGAGAGCGCCGCCGCGGCGATGATCAAGGGCGTCGAGAAGGGCAAGTACCTCGTCTTCACCTCCAGCGACATCCGCCTCGGGTGGTACGGCCAGCGCTACATCCCGTTCGCGTACAACAGGGTCATGAAGATCGCCAACAAGCGGTTCAGCAGGCTCCTGTCGAAGGTCAGCGTGTCGCAAGACGCGTGAGAGCAGCCGCGACGAGGCTGCGGAAGAGTCCGGCATCCTCCCGCGTCTCGGGGTGCCACTGCACGGCCAGCCAGTACGGATGTGATGGATCCTCCATCGCTTCGAGCGTGCCGTCGGCTGCTCGCGCTGAGGCGGCGAAGCCGGGATGCGTGCGTACGGACTGGTGGTGGTGACAGGCGACCACCGCCCTGCTGCCGACAGCCTCGGCGAGCAACGTATTGGGGAAGATGTGGACCTCGATCTCGCCGAACTCGGCGCCGCCGGGAGAATGCCCGTCGGTGCCGACGAGATCGGGCGTGTGCTGATCGAGGGTGCCTCCGGCGTGCACAGCCATGACCTGCATGCCACGGCAGATGCCAAGCACCGGCAGGCCAGCCGCGGACGCGGCGTCGAGCAAGGCGAGCTCCCAGGCGTCGCGGTCGTGGCGCCACTCGGTGGTGCGCTCGTGCACGTCGTCGCCATAGCGCGCAGGATCGACATCGGCACCGCCCGCGATGACCAGCCCGTCGATCCGGGGGATGACTGACGCTGCGCCGGCCGGATCCCCGGGGGGCAGCAGTAGCGCGACCGCGCCGGCGGCCTCCAGCGACTTCGAGTAGGCCGCATGGAGAACGTCGGCAGGCTCATCCCAGACGCCCCACCGTGCCTGTTCACGGTAGGTCGTGATGCCGATGACCGGCTTGAGCGGCTTCGTCACAGCGGAGTCACGTATGCGCCGGAGATGCCGCCGTCGACCAGGAAGGTCGACGCGGTGATGAAGCTCGACTCGTCCGAGGCCAGGAACAGCACGGCATTGGCCATCTCCTCAGGCTCGGCGAACCGGCCGACCGGCACGTGCACGAGTCGCCGGGCGGCCTTCTCCGGATCGCTGGCGAACAGCTCCTTCAGCAACGGAGTGTTGACCGGTCCGGGGCACAAGGCGTTGACGCGTATGCCCTCGCGCGCGAACTGCACGCCGAGCTCGCGCGACATGCTGAGCACGCCGCCCTTGGAGGCCGAGTAGGAGATCTGCGAGGTGGCCGCACCCATCACCGCGACGAAGGACGCCGTGTTGATGATCGAGCCCTTCTTCTGCTCCAGCATGTACGGGAGGGCCGCCTTGCAGCACAGGTAGACGCTGGTGAGGTTGACGTCCTGGACGCGCTTCCACGCCTCGAGGTCGGTGTCGAGGATCGAGTCGTCCTCGGGCGGGGAGATGCCGGCGTTGTTGAACGCAATGTCGACCGAGCCGTACGTGTCCTTGGCGGTCTTGAACAGCGCGTCGAC
The DNA here is from genome assembly GCA_025965115.1 of Aeromicrobium sp. Taxonomy (GTDB): domain Bacteria; phylum Actinomycetota; class Actinomycetes; order Propionibacteriales; family Nocardioidaceae; genus Aeromicrobium. The sequence goes on along the minus strand of JAOPXO010000261.1, from coordinate 2,895 downwards.
CTGATCCTTGTCGGTCACGTCGACGTGGACATAGGTGCCACCAAGCTCTTCGGCGATGCCAGGGCCTTTGGAATCGTCGACGTCGCCGATCACCACTTTGGCGCCCTCCTCGGCGAAGCGTCGGGCCGTCGCGAGCCCGATCCCTGAGCATCCGCCGGTGATGACGGCGGTCTTCCCTGCGAGGCGATCTGCCATGTTTCCTGCTTTCGGTCGTTGAGCCTGTCGAAGCGCTGGTCGTTGGAGAGGTCTAGTCGTTGGAGAGGAAGACGTTCTTGACGTCGGTGAACGAGTGGGGAGCATCGGGGCCGAGTTCGCGGCCGAGGCCCGACTGCTTGAAGCCGCCGAACGGGGTCCAGTAGCGCACCGAGGAGTGGGAGTTGACGCTGAGGTTGCCGGCCTCGACCCCGCGCGAGACGCGCAGCGCACGGCCGAGGTCACGGGTGAAGATCGACCCGGACAGCCCGAACTCGGTGTCGTTGGCGAGCCGTACGGCATCCTCCTCGGAGTCGAACGGCATCACCGCGACGACCGGCCCGAAAACCTCTTCGCGCCAGATCCGCTGTTGCGTGTCACCGGCCAACACCACCGTCGGCGCGAACCAGAAGCCCGATCCGTCGGGAGACGAACCGGCGAAGGCCACTTCGACCTCGTCGACAAATCCCTGCACGGTCGACCGCTGAGCCGCCGAGATCAGCGGCCCCATCTCGCTCGTGCGGTCGGACGGATCCAGCACCTTGACGCCTTTGACGGCTGGCTCCAGCAGCGCGACGAACTCGTCGTACGCCGACCGCTCGACCAGGATGCGCGACCGTGCGCAGCAGTCCTGCCCGGCGTTGTCGAACACCGCGGACGGTGCGGCCGCCGCGGCCTTGGCGAGATCGGCGTCGGCGAACACAATGTTGGCGCTCTTGCCGCCAAGCTCCAGCGTCACGCGCTTCACCTGGTCAGCGGCACCGGCCATGATCTTCTTACCGACCTCGGTCGAGCCAGTGAAGCACACCTTGCGTACGGCCGGGTGAGTGACGAAACGTTCGCCGACGATCGACCCCTTGCCGGGGATCACGGTGAAGACACCTTCGGGCACACCCGCCTCGCGCGCCAGCTCACCGAGGCGGACCGCGGTCAGCGGGGTCAGCTCGGCCGGCTTGAGCACGACAGTGTTGCCCGCGGCGAGGGCCGGGCCGAATCCCCAGCCGGCGATCGGCATCGGGAAGTTCCACGGCACGATGATGCCGACGACGCCGAGTGGCTCGTGGAACGTCACGTTGATCCCGCCGGCGACCGGGATCTGGTGGCCGGTCAGACGCTCTGGTGCGGCCGAGTAGTAGTTGAGGACATCGCGTACGTTGCGCGCTTCCCACGTGGCATTGCCCCAGGTATGCCCGGAGTTGCGCACCTCCAGCTCGGCCAGCTCGTCGACGTGCTCATCGACGATCGCCGCGAAGCGGCGCAGCAGCGTTGCGCGATCGCCCGGCGCCATGTCGCGCCAGGCCGGGAACGCCTCAGCGGCCCGCTCGATCGCGGCATCAGTCTCGGCCAGATCCGCGAGGTGAACCTCAACGACGGCTTCCTCAGTCGCAGGATTCACGACCGTATAGGTGGTGCTCAATTCAGTTCCCTACATTCTCTCGAAGCTGCGGCGCAGCTCCCAGTCGGTCACGGCGGCGTCGAACGAGGCGAGCTCGACATCGGCCATGTTGGTGTAGTGGTCGACGACGTCATCGCCGAGCAGCTGTCGGGCGATCTTCGACCCGGCGAACGCCTCGCGGGCCTCGCGCAGCGTGGTCGGCACCTTCGGCTTGTCGGACGTGTAGGCGTTGCCGGTCTGCTCAGGCTCCAGCTCGAGTCCCTGCTCAATGCCGTACAGCCCTCCCGCCAGCATCGCCGCGAGGGCGAGGTACGGATTGCAGTCGCCGCCGGGCACGCGGTTCTCGAGGCGGGCGCTGGGTCCGTGACCGACAAGGCGCACCGCACAGGTGCGGTTGTCGAGACCCCACGCGACAGTCGTGGGTGCGAATGAGCCGCCCGCGAAGCGTTTGTAGGAGTTGACGTTGGGCGCATACAACAGCGTGAAGTCGCGCATCGTCGCCAGGATCCCGGCGATGAACTGGTCGTACGCCGGGGTGCGTTTGTCACCGTCCCAGAACACGATCTCGTCGCCGGCACCCCGCAAGGAGAGGTGGATGTGGCAGGAGTTGCCCTCGCGCTCGTTGTACTTCGCCATGAACGTCAGCGCCTGGCCGTGTTGGGAGGCGATCTCCTTGGCGGCGGTCTTGTAGACGGCGTGATTGTCGGCGGTCGCGATGACCTCGTCGTACAGGAAGCCGATCTCGTGCTGACCGAAGTTGCACTCCCCCTTGGCGCCCTCGACGTTCATGCCCGCGGCGTACATCGTGTTGCGGATCTCCCGCAGGAGTGGCTCGACTCGGGACGTGCCGACGATCGAGTAGTCGACGTTGTACTGATTGGCCGGCGTCATGTCGCGGTAACCGCTGGACCACGCCTGCTCGTACGTCGTGTCGAACAGGATGAACTCGAGCTCGGTGCCGGCCAGTGCCGTGAAGCCTGCCGCCGCGGCCTTCTCGACCTGTGCCTTAAGGATCGTGCGCGGCGACTGCACGACCGGCTTGTGGTCGAGCCAGACCAGATCGCACTGGATCATCACGGTGGCGGGCAGGTGGCGCAGGAGCCGGATCGTGTCGAAGTCGAGGGCGAACTCCATGTCGCCGTAGCCCTTCTCCCACGAGGACATCTCGTAGCCGTCGACGGTGTTCATGTCGACGTCGACGCTGAGCAGGTAGTTGCAGCCCTCGGTGCCCTGCTCGACGACGTAGTCAAGGAAGTACTGCCCGTGCAGGCGCTTGCCCTGGAGACGCCCTTGCATGTCGGTGAATG
>JAOPXO010000244.1 GCA_025965115.1 Aeromicrobium sp. | reverse complement strand
GCTCGCGGTAGGCGGGCACGGTGGCCATCAGCTCGGAGTGCTGGCCGATGTGGGTGATCGTGCCGTCCTGGAGCAGCGCGACCTTGTCGGCGAGCTGCACGGTGGACGCACGGTGGGCGACGATGATGGCCGTCGTGGACGCGAGGATCGTGCGGAGCGACTCCTCGACCAGGGCCTCGGTGTGCACGTCGAGCGCCGAGAGAGTGTCGTCGAGGATCAGCACATGCGGCTGGGCGACGATTGCCCGGGCCAGGGCGACGCGCTGGCGCTGACCGCCCGAGAGCGACATGCCTTGCTCGCCGATGCGGGTGTCGAGACCCCACGGCAGGTCGTAGACGAATGTCGCCTGGGCGATCTCAAGACCTGCGCGGATCTCCTCATCGGTCGCGCCAGGCCGGCCGAGCGCGATGTTCTCGCGCGCACTCATGCTGAACAGTGTCGGGTCCTCGAATGCCGTCGCCACGATCGTCCGCAGCGACTCGAGGGTCAGCTCGCGTACGTCGACGCCGTCGACCAGGACCCGGCCACCGGTCACGTCTCGGAGTCGGGGGATCAGCGCCGTCAGCGCGGTCTTGCCCGATCCGGTGGCGCCGACGATCGCGATCGTCTCGCCGGGCTTGATGTCGAGGTTGATGCCGTGCAGGGTCGGCTGATCTGCGTCGGGGAACATGAAGTCGACATTTTCGAGCTGCACGTGGCCCCGCGGGTGGCTGACCGTCCGGTCACCTCCGACAATCGTGGGCTTGGTGTCGAGGATCTCCAGCACGCGATCGGCCGCGGTCATCGACTCCTGGGCCATCGCGAGGATGACGCCGAGGGACTCGACCGGCCAGACCAGGCTGAGCATCAACGTCACGAAGGCCACGAGCGTGCCGAGCGAGAGGTCGCCGTCGCCGACCGCGAGCGCTCCGAGCAGCAGCACGACGACGAGCGCGGTGTTGGGCAGCACTTCGAGGAATGTCCAGAACTTCGCGGCGAGACGCACCTGCTGCATCTCCGACTCGTAGAGCCGCCGGGCGCGGAGGTCGTACTTGTCGAAGGCATAGCGGCTGCGACCGAAGCTCTTGATCACCCGGATGCCGAGCGCCGACTCCTCGACCTGGGTGGCGATGTCACCGCGCTGGTCCTGCACCCGGCGGGACACCAGGACGTAGCGCTTCTCGAATGACATCGAGGTGTAGATGATCGGTGCTGCCGCGACGATCACCACGAGGCCGAGCGGCCAGTAGAGATGCAGCAGCAGCGCGGACGTCAGGATCAGCTGGATCACATTGGTGACCAGGAAGATCAGGCCGAATCCGGAGAACCGGCGGATCGTCGACAGATCGCTCGTGACTCGTGACAAGAGCTGACCGGACTGCCAGCGGGAGTGGAACTCCATCGGCAGCTCGTTGAGATGTTTGTAGAGATCTCCGCGGAGCTCCATCTCCATGCCCATGACGGCGGGCGCCTGGAACCAACGACGTACGAAGATCAGGAATGCCTCGAAGATGCCGAGCCCCATGGCGATCGAACCGAGCCGCAGGATGCCGGCCGAATCGTGGTCGGCGATCGGCCCGTCGACGATCGCTCGCGTGACTAGCGGGATCAGCAGGCCGACGATGACCACCAGCAGCGCCGCGACGAGCATGACGATGAGGCTCCACATGTGCGGGCGCAGGTAGCCGCGCAGGCGCCACAGCGAGGTGCTGCTGCGCACTCCTGCGTCGGGCGAGATCGGCTGGGTGACGGAAGCGGGGGGCATACGGGTGGTGAGGCTCCTGAGGACAGAGGTCTGATGAATTCGGTTGCGGGTGGGAACCGTCCAACATACGCTCCCAGACGCCGCTGACGAAATCGTGACAGGTTGCAATCTGACAACATCAACAACGGTTGAGGTCAAGTCGGCGCGGAGGATGTCTGGGGTATGCGTCTACCCTTGAACTGCGATGAATTCTCCTGAGCGATCCGTCTACCTCGACCACGCGGCCACCACGCCGATGGTCCCTGAAGCGATTGCCGTGATGACCGAGGAGCTGGCCCGCACCGGTAACGCTTCATCGCTGCACGCATCGGGTCGCGCGGCCCGTCGTACGGTTGAGGAAGCCCGTGAGCTGATCGCCGAACGATTCGGGGCGCGCCCCAGTGAGGTCGTGTTCTGCTCGGGTGGCACGGAGGCCAACAACCTCGCCATCAAGGGCCTCTACTGGTCACGCCTTGCCCAGGATCCTGCGCGCGATCGCATCATCTTCAGCGCGATCGAGCACCATGCGCTGCTCGATCCCGTCACCTGGCTCGCCAAGCACGAGGGCGCACAGGTCGACATGACACCGGTCGACTCAGCCGGTCGCATCCTGATCGACGAGCTGAGGGCGAGCGTGGACGCCGCTCCATCCCGCGTGGCGGCGATCACCACGATGTGGGCCAACAACGAGATGGGCACGATCCAGCCGATCTCCGATGTCGTGCAGATTGCCCGTGAGTACGACATCCCGGTGCACAGTGACGCCGTCCAGGCGGCCGGCTACGTCCCGCTCGACTTCGCCGCCAGTGGCCTCGACGCCATGACGATCACAGCTCACAAGCTCGGCGGTCCCGTCGGCGTCGGCGCGCTCATCATTCGCCGCGAGATCGATGCAACGCCGCTCCTGCACGGCGGCGGCCAGGAGCGTGACCTGCGATCCGGCACGATCGGCGTTGCCCTCATCGCCGCCTTCGCGAAGGCCGTCGACGTGACGCTCGCCCGTCAGGCCGAGACTGTCGTACGCATCGAGGCGCTGCGGCAGCGACTCGTCGACGGCATTCTGCAGGTGGTGCCCGATGCGATCGTCAACGGCGATCCACTGCCCGGACCTGATCACCGGCTGCCCAATATCGCGCACGTGACATTCCCCGGGTGCGAGGGCGATGCGATGTTGATGCTGCTCGACGCGCAGGGCATCGAGTGCTCGACCGGATCTGCCTGTGCCGCAGGCGTGCCGCAGCCCAGCCACGTGCTTCTTGCCATGGGCTACGACGAGGTCGCCGCGCGCGGATCATTGCGCTTCAGCCTGGGTCACACCTCGACCGAGGCCGATGTCGACGCCCTGATCGCCGCGCTCCCCGCCGTGCACCAGCGGGCCCTGCGAGCCAATCTCGTACGGACGACGTCATGAGAGTCGTGGCAGCGATGTCGGGCGGAGTCGACTCCGCCGTTGCTGCGGCGCGCGCCGTGGACGCGGGTCACGACGTCACCGGAGTGCACCTCGCGCTGAGTCGCAATCCACGGTCGTACCGTTCGGGCGCTCGCGGCTGCTGCTCGATAGAGGACGCCGGCGATGCCCGTCGAGCCGCCGATCAGCTCGGCATCCCGTTCTATGTCTGGGACATGAGCGAGGAGTTTGCCGACAATGTGGTCGACGACTTCATCGCCGAATACTCCGCTGGCCGCACACCCAATCCGTGCCTGCGTTGCAACGAGAAGATCAAGTTTGCCGCCGTGCTCGACCGGGCGCTGGCACTTGGCTTCGATGCCGTGGCGACGGGCCACTACGCCCAGCTCGAGACCGCCGCCGATGGCACGATCGAGATGCACCGCGCGATCGACATGGGCAAGGACCAGTCGTACGTCCTCGGCGTGCTGACCCAGGACCAGTTGGCGCATTCGCTCTTCCCGCTCGGCGACACGACGAAAGATGTGGTGCGGGTCGAGGCCGCCCGTCGCGGCATCCAGGTCGCCCAGAAGCCCGACAGCCACGACATCTGCTTCATCCCCGACGGTGACAATGCCGGCTGGCTGACCGAGAAGCTCGGCCCCAAGCCCGGCTCGATCGTTGACGAGGACGGCACCGTGCTCCGCGAGCACGAGGGTGCCTACGCGTTCACGATCGGTCAGCGCCGCGGCCTGCGTCTGGGCGTTCCGGCCGATGACGGGAAGCCGCGCTTCGTGCTCGACATCGAGCCGGTCAGCGGCACCGTCACGGTCGGCCCGCGTGAACAGCTGAGCGTCGACTCGCTTGAGGGCATCAAGCCGTTGTGGTGCGGGGCGGCGCCGACCGAGTCACTCGACTGCACCGTGCAGCTGCGCGCTCACGGCGAAGAGCACCGCGCGACTGTCGTGGTTGACGGATCGGACGTACGCGTCGAGCTGCACGATCCGGCCTTCGGGATCGCCCCCGGCCAGGCCTGCGTCATCTATGACGGCACCCGCGTCGTCGGCTCGGCCACGATCAGTCATACCAACCGCCGCGTCGACGCGTGAGTCGCGCCACCGGCATCGGCTCGATGCCCGGCACGGACTTCGCGGAGTCGCTGCGCGTCGTGCTCGGCGAGGTCGGCGACTTCGCGTACGTCCCTGAGCTTCCCGCACGCGGTGTCCACGCCGGCATGATCGGTCGCACGTTGGCGATCCTTGACGGCATCGGGGCCGACCTGCAGCCCGATGGCTGGCGCCTGGGTGCCGGCGAGGGTGCCGATCTGCGCCGCGCACGCTCCCTCCTCGCCCAGGACCTCGACGTCACGGAGGAGCTGGCCGGCGATCATGACGGGCTGCTCAAGATCCAGGTCACCGGTCCGCTGACGCTCGCTGCCACAGTCGAACGTCCTCGGGGCGACAAGATGCTGGCCGATCACGGAGCGCGTCGCGAGATCAGCGAATCGCTGGCGGAGGGATTGCGCACGCACGTGTCGGAGGTACGTCGGCGCTTCCCGCGGGCGGAGGTCGTCGTGCAGATCGACGAACCCTCGATCGTCGCGGTGATGACCGGCGGCATCCCCACGGCGAGCGGATTCTCCCGCCATCGCAGCGTGCATCCGCCCGAGGCCGATTCGCTCCTTCGGGGAGTCGTCGACGCGATCACGGGTGCCGGCGCCAGTCCTGCGGTGCATTCGTGCGCACCCGACGTGCCGGTGCAGCTGCTTGCCGATGCCGGATTCACCGCGATCTCATTCGACCTCTCGCTGGCCCGACCCGACGACGTGTGGGCCGAGGTCTACGAGAAGGGCGTCGACCTGTGGTTCGGCGTCGTGCCTTCGATCGAGACGAGCGGCGTGACAGATGCGCTGCTGGCGGATCGCATCGACGTGTTCTTCGGACGGTTCGGCTTCGACGGGGAGAGCTACGCCGAACGACTTGTCGTGACGCCGACGTGTGGGTTGGCCGGCGCCTCACCGGCTTGGGCTCGTCAGGCGCTCTCCACCGCGCAGAGTGTCGCCGCCCGGCGATAAAGTCGGGTCATGGCGACTGACGACGAGCTCCGACAGCGACACAAGGAACTCTCGGAGACGATCGAGGATCACCGCCAGCGCTATCACCGTGACGATGCACCGACGATCTCCGATGGCGAGTACGACAAGCTGATCCGCGAGCTCGAGGGCCACGAGGAGCGGCTCCCCGAGCTGCGCACGCCCGACTCCCCGACGCAGAAGGTCGGCGGCATGATCTCGTCAACCTTCGAGGCCTACGAGCACCGCGAACGTCTGATGAGCCTCGACAACGCCTTCAGCATCGAGGAGCTCGAGTCGTGGCACGCCCGCATCATCCGCGAGGGGGTCGACGACGCCGAGTTCTTGTGCGAGCTTAAGGTCGACGGGCTCGCGATCTCGCTGACATACGAAGACGGCCGACTGACCCGTGGTGTCACGCGTGGCGACGGGCGGGTGGGGGAGGACGTCACCAACAACGTCCGCACGATCGGGGTCATCCCGCACCAGCTCAAGGCGTCGAAGAAATACCCCGTCCCGGCCTATGTCGAGGTGCGTGGTGAGGTGTTCTTCCCGACCAAGGCGTTCGAGGAGTTCAACACCGCCTGGGCCGAGGCCGGCAACGCACCGTTCTCCAACCCTCGCAATGCGGCGGCCGGCAC
>JAOPXO010000202.1 GCA_025965115.1 Aeromicrobium sp. | reverse complement strand
CTTCAGTACGCACCGGTGGATGCGAAGACCGCTCGGATGGTCCTCCACAGGATCACGATGTCGCCCATGAGCGACCAGTTTTCGACGTAGTAGGTGTCGAGGCGGATTGCGTCGTCCCATTCGAGGTCAGATCTGCCCGAAACCTGCCACAAACCGGTCATCCCGGGCCGAACCCGTAGTCGGCGTAGTGCGTGATGGTCATAGAGCTCGACCTCGGCGGCTCGCTGCGGCCGTGGCCCGACGAGACTCATCTCTCCCCGGATCACATTGAGCAGCTGTGGGAGTTCGTCGATTGAGAAGCGACGCAAGAAGGTGCCGATGCGGGTGACTCGTGGGTCGTTCTTCACCTTGAACAGCGGCGTGCCACTGGTGCCCTGCGCGGCGATCAGTCCCGCCAGTTCGTCGTCGGCGCCGACGCGCATCGTGCGGAACTTCAGCACGTTGAACGGTGAGCCGTCGATGCCAATGCGGGGTTGGCGAAACAGGACTGGCCCCGCGCTTGTGAGCTTGACGGCCACCGCTGCACACAGCAGCAGGGGGGAGGCTACGACGAGCACGAGCACCGCGAAAACCCGGTCGAACAACGCCTTCGGCCACGCACCGGCGCCGGCGTACTGCGGCTCCTCGAGATGCAGCAGGGGCATGCTGGCAACGGCCCGCATGTGGATGCGAGCGTCCGAAAAGTCCATCACGTTGGGCGAGACCATCAGGTCGATCGCGACGCCTTCGAGCTGCCACGTGAGCTCCCGGAGGCCCGTAGGACCTAGGTGCTCGGTGTCGGTCACGATGACGGTGTTCGCGTGGGCTACCTCGATCGCTCCGGCGAATGTGCGGTCCGTGCCCATGATCGGGATGAACTCGTTGGGCATGTCGAGCCACGCGCGCTCGGTGCCGGGAGAGTCAGGCACCCACACCCCGGTGACTCGAAGGCCGGATTCCTGGTGACGCGCGAGCCACAATGCGATGTCCTGTGCAGACCGCTGACCTCCGACCACCAGCACGTTGGACAGGTGGCGCCCGTGTCGCCGTTGGCCGCGGAGCCAGACGCGCCAGATCTTGCGACCGATCAGCAGGCCGACGAGGCCCAGTGGGAAGGCGATGGCGAGGAAGCCGCGGGACATGTCCCACTTGAACATCAGCGACACGATGGCGAGCCATCCGAACATCAGCACAGTTGCCCTGGTGATCCGGGCGTACTCGTCGGGGCCGTCGCCGAGGATGCGTGGATCACGCGTCTGGAACAGCTGGAGGCTGATCCACCACATGACGACGATGACCCCGCTGAGCTCGGTGTATGACATGTGGAACGGCCCATGAGTGGTGACGCTGGAGGATGTGCCAAATCGCCACACCTGCGCAGCGACGCTGGTGATCGCGAGCACTGCAAGGTCGGTGAGCAGCACTCCGCGGGCGTAGAACTTCTGCCACGGAGCGCGGCTGATGCTGACGTCTGAGGGCGTGAGGGCGGCGCTGTGGCCGTCGGAATCGTGCGTTCCGGCACCCTCGTTGCGCAAAATGTCAGTCACCTCGACTTCCCTTCACCAGTCCAGTCGCCATCGGTCCAACGAGGTCAGACTTTACGCGGGTCCTCGACAACCTGTCCCCTAAGGAGGGATATGGATAGGTCACAGTCCACGACGCGCGGTGGAGTCTGCGTGCTGGGCCACCGGGTGCAGTAACGTCAACAACTGCGCATCGTTGAGGTCCTAGCAGCTTCTTCGGGCCACGCATGTGAGGAGACCAACCGTGGATCTGCGCGACTACCTGGTGCTGGTGGCACGCAACTGGATCATCTTGGTGGTCACGATGGTCGTCGGCCTCGCTGCCGCTGGCGTCATGATCCTCATCGCGACCCCGAAGTACGAGTCGACGGCGCGCGTCGTGTTCACCGCCCACGACGTCAACTCGGGCCAAGACCTGGCGTATGCCGGCAACTATGTGCAGTCCCGGATGCAGACCTACAAGAACCTCGCCACCTCCCCGACCGTGATGGGGCCGGTCGTGAGCACGCTGGGCGAGGACGAGTCGACCGAACACCTCGCCCACCGCACGACCGTCGAGGTCAGCCAGATCGACACGATCATGACGATCGCCGTCAAGGATGAGTCGGCCAAGACCTCAGCGAAGGCCGCGAACGCCGTCGCAGCCTCCCTGATTGGCACGGTCACGAAGATCGAGTCCAACCGCACCGAGGTGCAGGGATCGCCGACCGTCGAGGGTGTCACGATCGGCCCTGCCCATGTGGAGTCGTCACCGGCGAGCCCCAACAAGTCGCTCTACCTGCTCGCCGGCCTACTCGTAGGTCTTCTCATCAGCGTCGTCGTCATCGCGGTGCGCCAGGTGTACGTGGGCGAGGGTGTGAACAAGGCCGTCGATGTTCCAGGCTCTTCATGACCGAGGGACCACCCGTTCCGGCACTGGGGTCCCACCTGCGAAAGGCGTTTGAGGCCTCCGGCTGGATGTACTCCTCCCGTGCCCTTGTCTTTGGTTGGGCGCTGCTGCTGACCCACCAGTTCGGTATCGGCGAATATGGCATCTACGCCATGGCGTTCGCGGCCGGATCTCTGATCGGTGTGCCGCTCGACAGCTACTTCACGGTCCGTGCACCTCGTGTCGACGACGCGGTGTTCCTGCGAGAGCGGGCAACGCGCGCGCTGATCGGCATGACCCTCGTTGTGCTGGGCGTGCTGATCTGGCCGGTGTCGTTCGGTGCGGGGTTCGCGGTGGCGAAGGCCGGCGTCGACCTGTGCTTCCAGGCATCCCGCAGCAACCTGATCCGGGACGGTCACCCCGAGCGGGCGCAGCGTGCGGATGCGATCCGGCAGGTGCTGGGTCTCGTGATGGGCTCCGCATACCTCCTCTTGGTCGACAATCCTTCCCTGTCGTTCGCGGCAGCGCTCTACCTCATCGGCTGCGGGCTGCCGATCCTGCGAGGCGTACGCGCGATCGCCGAGCACGCGCCGATCCGGCCCGAGCTCACCGGGCGTACGGCGTACATCCTGACCGAGGCGGTCGGTGGCGTTGCCTACGTGCAGGCCGAGGTCATCCTGCTCGGCCTGCTGGGTTCGCCGTCGAGTGCCGGCTACTACTCGTTCGGCTCGACGATCGTGTGGTCGTTGGCGTCGCTGGGCCAGAGCTTCGGCTACACGTTCCACGAGAAGCTGCGCAACTCCAACGGCGCGGTGGCGTCGGGTCCACCGCTGCCGACGGCGGTGTGGTTGTCGGTCAGCACCGGCGTCGTCGTCGCCGTGATCGCCGTAGGCCTGCGGATCGTGGACGCGGAGGACGTGCTGTGGGTGACGTTCGCGTGGTTGGCGCCGGTCAGCTTCCTGCGCACCCTCAGCAGCGTGTCGACTGTGGTGCTCTCGATGCAGCACCGCGACTCGTTCCGCATGAAGATCACCGCGGTCAGCGTCGTCATCAAGGTCGGGCTCGTCGTCGCGCTGCGGGAGTCCGGCGGACCCGGCGCGGCGGTGGCATTCCTGGTGTCGGACCTGGTGATGTCGGGCTCGTACACCGCCAGCGTTTACCGTCGGCGTCCCATCGCGGGCAGGACCGTCGATGGCTGAGCGGCTGGCGTTCCTCCTTGGCAAGGATCCGGAGACGTCGCATGGCGGTGACATGACGATGTTCCGTGCCCTGAGGGCGATCGCGGAGGAGCAGTACGCCGTCGAGATCATCTGCCTGTCCGGCGAGCCCGACCGGCAAGAAGCGGGCGCGGTACGAGTGGCCAAGCCGCCGGCGTCTCCGGTGCGTCTGCTGGCGGGGTCGGTCGCCGGCTGGCGCAGTCTCGTACACACCCGCTTCGACATCGACGGCGTACGCGCGGCGGTCGAGGAGTCGTCGGCGGATCGGTTCGTGGCGGTGCACAGCTACATGGCCGAGTCCTATCTGAGGGCCCGGGGAGCCGCACCGGAGCGTGATCTCCTGATCAGTACGGAGGTGCCCGAGTCGGCAGTGTGGCGGCGTACTCGTGGCCTCATCGGTCGATTCGAGGCACGAAGGCTGCAGCGGGACGAATTCAGAATCGCCAGCGCGGCCCGCGCGATCGGGGGGTACGACCGCGACGAGATTGATGCCTATCGCGCGCGTGGCATCGGATCGGCGCACTGGCTGCCAGTGACCCTCGCGCCGGCCCAACGCATCGACGTGGCCAAGACGCCACCGCGACTGCTCGTGCTGGGCAACCGCACCTGGGCTCCCAACGCCTTGGCGGCCGCGACGATGATCGAGTGGTGGCCGGAGATCAGCGCCGGCATCCCCGACGCCGAGCTCGTCTTGGTCGGGCCACCTGCCAGTGACACCTCGGCCGGCCGGTTGCCTGCCGGTGTGACTGATCTCGGCTTTGTCGAGGAAATCGACCGGGTGCTGGCTGGGTGTCGGGGGCTCGCCGCGCCGATCTCTGTCGGCGGGGGAGTCCGAGTCAAGATGCTCGAGGCGGCGTCGCGCGGACTTCCGGTCGTGAGCACGGTCGACGGGCTCGGCTCGATCGAGCTCTCCCTGGGAATGACCGCCGCGGTCGACCGCGCCGACTTCGTCCAGCAGTGCCGTGCCCTGCTTCTCGACTCCGAGGCCGCGGCCGACGCCGGAGCGCGGCTGCACGCAGCCAACGGCGAGCGCTGGTCGGCACGCACCGGCCAGGACGCCGTACACGCGTGGTTGTCGGCATGAGCACGATCCACAGCGCTCCGGTCCGCGCCGCGCTTGCGCCGTTGGCCGTCTCCGCGGGGCTCACCACGACGCTCGTCGCGGTGATGCTCTGGGGCACGAGCACGACGCAGATCGTCGCGTTCGTCGCCATTGCGGTGCTGGTCGCCGCCTATGTCACAGCCCTGCACCCGCGGATCATCTTCATGGGATTTGCGGCGGTGCTCGGCTTCGTCCCGTACGTCCACGTCCCCGGCACCGGCATCCCGCTGCTCCTGGTGTTGGCGGTTGGCGTGTGGGTCGCCCTGCTCTTCCTTCCGGATGTCCGCTTTCGCGCTGGCTGGCCCGAGGCCTGGCTGGTCGTGCTGGCCGGGGTTGCCCTGTTGTCTGTCGTGGCGACAGGCGTCTCCAAGGGCTCCCTGGTCGAGTACGTCGCGTGGCTCGCCGCGACGGCGGTCGTCATCCCGATACGGCACCTGCCCGAAGGCGCCCGCCGCGCGTGCATCAGGGCGTTCGTCGTGAGCTGCGGTGCGGCCGCGCTCGTGGGCATCGCCCTGGTGCGGCTCGACCCCCGTGGGGCCTTCCTGTCGAGGCTTTCCTTCGTCGGCTACAACCGGGTTGGCAACAATGTGCAGCTCGTCCCTGGTCGTGAGACCAACGTCGTACGCCTGACAGGCACCTTCGTCGAGCCCAACATCGCCGGACTCATCCTGGCGGTCGGGCTGCTTCTCGCTGTCGCATACCTGTCCGGCGTCCGGCGGGTCCTGCTGACCGTCACCATCGGGGTGGCACTCCTGCTCACGCTGAGTCGCGCATCGCTCGGGTCCATCGTCGTCGCGGTGTTGGTGCTCATCGTGTTCTCTGGCGGCAGACGTCGGTGGGCGCTTCTTGGGGCAGCGCTGGCGGCAGGATTGGCGACCCTGGCCATCCCGACGGTCCGTGAGAGATTGTTCAACTCGTTCGGACCCAGTGACACAGGATCGCTGGAGCGCAGTCTCGCATTCCATGACTTTCCACAGCAGCTGCAAGGCCACTGGTGGTGGGGTCTGGGCTGGGCTCGTGAGGAGTTCCGCGATCCGGTCATCGGTCGCACGGTCAACTTCGTGGCCAACGCCCCCCTGCTGACGATCTATCGGGGCGGCCTCGTGCTGGGCGGGCTGTGTGTCCTGATCCTGCTCGTCATCGTGCTGCGATCCGTCGTCGCCACGCAGCGCACGTTCCCCGAAGCCGTCCTCGCCAGTGGGCTGATCGGGCTCAGCGTCGTTGCGCTCCAGCTCGACTTCCCCGTCGTGATCCAGCCACCCGCCACCGTGGCGTTCTCCTTCCTGCTGGGGCTGGCGCTCCACCGACCTCCGCCGGAGGAGACATGAAGACGCGCGACGTGCCAGGCGCGCACTATCTCGGCGGCCTCGACGGTTTGCGCGGCATCGCCTGCCTCTCGGTGCTGACCGCACACTGCTGGGGTCATTTCGCTCCGGCGACGACTCCCGGCGGTGTGGCGCAGGTTCTGTCGCAGGGGTTGGTGGTGTTTTTCGCGATGTCGGGTCTGCTGATCTACCTACCCTTTGTCCGCGACATCGCGGCCGGAGAGCGACGGGTCAGTGTCGCCGGCTACACGCGTCGCCGACTCGCCCGGGTCTATCCGGCGTACCTCGTCATCTTCCTGATCTCGAACTTCGTGCTGCAGGCGGTCTATCGTACGAACGCCGTGGACACCGCGAGCCCCGGTTCGGACGTCGGGTCGGGGATGCTGACGGACCCGTTGAAGCTGGTCCTCAACCTCGGGTTGTTGCAGACGTTCTTCCCCGACACGATCCAGACCGGCCTCAATCCGGCGTGGTCATTGACGACCGAGCTCTGTTTCTACGCCGTGCTCCCGTTGCTCGCCATTCCGCTGGTGCGCCGCACGCGCGGCTCGTCGCGGCGCGCGTTCGTACTCGCGATGCTCCCAGCGCTACTGCTCCTGGTGGTGGGACTCGGCGGTCGAGCCTGGGCTGAGCACCTCTACCGCGGACGTCCTCAGCTCGGTGCTTTCGGCGCTGAGTTCGGTGCAAACGGGGTGGCCGTGTTGTCGCGCAGCCTGCTCGCCCTGGCGGACAACTTCGCGTTCGGGATGATGGTCGCGGTCATCTTCGTCTGGATGGAGCGCGGCGTCTTTGCCAGCTGGTCACGTCGCCGTTTGGTCACGCTCGGCACGGCGATCATCGCGATCGGCGGCGGCCTCGGCCTGCTGGTCCACGACAGTCATCCATGGTTCATGGGTACGTTCATCGCCCTGGCGTCAGCGGCACTGCTGCTCCTGATCGTCGAGCCCTCGGCGCGCGGCGAGCGTTCGGCGCTGGTGCGCTGGGGCAGCTTCCGGCCAATCGAGTACGTCGGTGAGATCTCGCTGAGCGTCTACCTGTGGCACTACCCGTTGATCCTGCTGGCGTCGCGCTGGAACCTGATCGGCCACGACTCCGTCCTGACGATGGCGTGGTCGCCGGCGCTGATCGGCGCCGCCGCGATAGGCCTAGGGACGCTGACGTATCGCTTCGTCGAGAAGCCGGCGATGGCCGGGCGCACGGCGAGGATGCGGCGCGCATGACCGAGATCCGTCACGAGATCAGGTCGCTTGTCGATATCCGCGGTCCGGCGACGGCGTTCGTCGCGGCGTTTCACACGAGGTTCAACTTAGTGGGCGGTGACTCGGTGCTGCCGATCGTCTGGTCGTACGTGCTGGTGCTGACAACCTCGATCGGTCTTGGCGCAGTGACCTACCGCTTCGTCGAGCGACCGGCGATGGACTGGGAGCCACGGACCAATCGGGAGGTCTTCGGATGACGACAGCTCCTGTGACGACGAAGACCGAGTTGTCCGCGCTGACCGGCATCCGGGCCTACCTGGTCCTCATGGTGTTGGCCAACCATTTGTCGCCGTTGACGTTTGTCATGTTCCCTCGCATGCAGGGTTATGACCGGGTCTTCTGGTCGGCCAATGGTGCAGTCGACACCTTCTTCGCCCTCAGTGGTTTTGTTCTGACGTACACCTATCTCGAGCGGTTCCGCCGCCCTTCGGTCGTGACGGTACGCGACTATGCCGTCGCTAGGTTTGCCCGCATCTACCCGGTGTTCATCGTGTCGATGGTTCTCTGGGTGGTGTACGTCTTGACGATCACGCGCAGCCTGGGCGACCTCCTGAACTCTGAGCGGTTCCGTCCGCTCAACCTGTTGATGAACGGGCTGTTACTCAACGCCATCCCACCAGCGACCTCTATCAACTCGCCGTCCTGGTCCGTCAGTCTCGAGACCATCGCGTACGTGTTCCTGCCGCTCCTGCTGATCGCACTGACGCAGGTCAAGAGTGCCAGCTGGGCATTCGCGTCCGCGGGTCTGCTGGTCTTGTGCGGAGCGTTGCTGATGCATCGCTTCAACGCCGACACGATGAACTCGGTGGTCTATCAGACGCCGTGGATCCGGGTCGGCTATGCGCTTCCAGCGGGATGTCTGCTGGCGTGCGGGTGGCGGCTGCTGCCTCCGCGACTCAAGTCCGGCGTGCACTGGGACGTTGTTGGTATCGGAAGCGTCGCCGCTATCGCCGCTATCGCCGCGTCGAGTCCCCAGAGGCTCATCGTCTACTACCCCATAGCCACGATGCCGTTCCTCGTGCTGCTCGTGATCGCCGCGGCCGGGTCAACGGGGTGGTTCAAGGCGCTGCTCTCAGTCAGGCCGGCCATGTTCGTGGGGACAGTCTCATACTCGCTGTACCTGGTCCACTATCTGGTGCTGATCATCATCTTCCGGTGGGCGTCGACCCACGACGTTTCCGGCTGGTCCACCGCTGTGCAGCTGCTCATCCTTGTCGGCTCGGTATGTATCGTGTTCGTCGCGACTCTCACCATGTACTACCTCGTCGAGCGTCCCTCCCGACGGTGGATCCGCCGTCGATTGGGAATCAGATGAAACCGGCGAAACGCGATTCCCCGTCCCAGGCCGGCAGGCCGACGGTGGCGATCGCTCACGACTACCTCACGCAGAGGGGCGGCGCCGAGCGTGTCGTTCTGGCGATGCTGCGCGCCTTTCCCGACGCGAGCATCCATACGACCCTCTTCGATCCAGGCGAGACATTCCCGGAGTTCGCTGACGTCGACGTCCGCACGTCGTGGGCGAACCGGATTGGCTTCCTCCGCCGCAATCACCGGCTCGCGTTGCCGGTCCTGCCTTTTGCGGCTTCGGCGAAGCGCATCGACGCCGATGTGTTGCTGGCCAGCAGTAGCGGGTGGGCGCACGGATTCCGCACCACGGGGCGGAAGGTCGTCTACTGCTACACCCCACCGAGGTGGCTCTATCAGGGCAATCGCTATCTGGGCGATCACCCGGACCGACTCACAAGAACGGTGCTCCGGCTCATGCGACCTTTCCTGGTCCGGTGGGATCGTCGGGCCGCGCGGTCGGCCAACTCCTACGTCACGATCTCGTCCGTAGTGCAGGACCGCGTGCTCGAGGCGTACGGAACGTCGTCGGTGGTCGTCCCGGCGCCCTGGCCCAATACCGTGCGGAGCGCGCCCACCCCAGTCGCGGAGATTGAGCAGTGGCTCAACGGCCAGCCGTACGAGCTCTGCGTGTCCCGACTCCTGCCCTACAAGAATGTGGACGTGATCGTGGGTGCATACGCCAGCGAGCCGCAGCGCAGACTCGTGGTCGTGGGACGGGGGCCGGAGGAGTCCCGCCTGCGCGCGGCGGCTGGAGAGAACGTGCGATTCGTGCAGAGCATCTCAGATGGAGAGCTTGCCTGGCTCTATCGCGGGGCAAATGCCCTGGTCGCGATGAGTTACGAGGACTTCGGGCTCACCCCGCTGGAAGCCGCATCATTTGGAAAGCCGTCGGTTGTCCTGCGGTGGGGCGGCTTCGTCGAGACCATGATCGAGGACGTGACGGCGGTGTTCGTCGAGGAACCGACCGCCGAGGGCGTACGTCGGGGGCTCCGCTCCCTTGACGTTCGCGCGTGGGATTCCGAGCGCATCAAAGAGCACGCTGATCGTTATGGAGAAGATGTCTTCATCGAGCAGATCCGCAAGATCGTGATGGCGCAGCTGAGCGAATGACCGGCTCTGACGGAGTCAGATAAACGCTAGAAGGATGGCCCCGGCGCCAACCAGAACGACACCGATCCGCTGCTTGGGCCCGGTGAGTGCAGCTTGGCGAGGACCAAGAGGATCAGGCCAAGGGTGACCAAGATGACGATCGTGCCGGATGAGCGTCGCGACGTCTGAGTCAATTCCTTTGATGCCGACTTTCACGAAGATTGCGGTGAGTGCGGCAAAGACAGCAGAGAGAAGTGCTCAGAACGGCCATGAGTCGACCAGCGATGAATTCATTGGATCCCATCGTTTCGCGACGGCGCGCAATTCAATCCGTCAGGATTCAGCTATGCGCGTACACCACCTGAACTGCGGTTCGATGCACCCTCCCATGGCACCGGAGCTCGTCTGTCATGTGCTCGTCTGTGAGACACCGGACGGACTCGTGCTGGTCGACAGTGGCCTCGGCCGCGTCGACTTCGCCAATCCCAAACGGATGGGGCCGGGTCGGCTCCTGACCCGC
Organism: Aeromicrobium sp.; assembly: GCA_025965115.1. Classification (GTDB taxonomy): domain Bacteria; phylum Actinomycetota; class Actinomycetes; order Propionibacteriales; family Nocardioidaceae; genus Aeromicrobium. The sequence goes on along the minus strand of JAOPXO010000202.1, from coordinate 1,442 downwards.
CCCGAGCGCCAGGACAAGTGGACGGCCGCGGCCCAGATCGAGGCGATGGGTCACAGCACCGATGACGTCAAACACATCGTGCTGACCCACATGGACTTCGACCACATCGGTGGGATCGCCGACTTCCCGGACGCCACGATCCACACGACCGCAGAGGAGTATGACTGGGCGGTGGTCAACCCCGACTTCACCTCCAAGCGGCGCTATGCCCAGAAGCAGTGGTCCCACGGCCCCAAGATCCAGACCCACGCCGGCCCCGGTGACACCTGGAGGTTCGGTCTCGCCGGCATGGAAGTACTCCCAGGCATCACGTACGTGCCGATGCCAGGGCACACCAAGGGGCATGCAGCGGTCGCCGTCGATGCCGGCGACCGGGGCCTGCTGGTGCACGCCGGCGATGCGGTGTTCGACGGCAGCAGCTTCGCCAACGAGACCCCGTCGGGCACACCGCTGACCAAGGTCGGCAAGCTGCGGATGTTCGAGAAGGCCATGGCGTACGACCGCAAGAAGCTCGCGGTCAACCACGCAACCCTGTCGCGCCTCAACGGTGAGGCCGGCGTCACGGTGTTCAACGCTCACGACAAGCGGATCTTCGACGACATCGCCGGGGCCTGACCGTCGCAACCCGAGTTGGCTACGCGGCGGCAACGTGTGCGCCCGTTACGGTGTCGAGGATGAAGTGGATCGTCTGGTTTGTAGGGATCGCAGGAACGATTGCCGCGATCGTCGGAGTCGCATTCTTTGTCCACCGCGACACCGGGTGGAGCGCTGGAGTCGAGAGCGGCGCCGGAGTCGGAGCCGCCATTCTCACCGCGATCACCGCCGCTGCCTCGGCGACGGCCGCCAAAGAGAGCCGCGCTGCAAGCCAGGAAGCCCGGCTAGCGGCAGCAGCCGCGAGGAGGTCGATCGCTTTACACTCGAAGCCTGTCTTTGTGTCAGCGATATTCGCAGAACAATCGGGTCAATCGGGGGTCGTTCTCAACTTTGAAGCAGGCGGCGGCCTCCCCATTCGCGACGGTCGCGCCACGTGGGAGACACCGGACGGAACTACTCACTCCAACGGTATCGACGGCTCGCTAGTCCTGCCCGGCACGGCGTTGAAGTCGACAGGCGAGCCCGACATCCGATTCCTAGACGTCGAATGGACCGACAGCGCCGCGAACCGCTGGCGTGTCCGATGCGCCCCTTTCAGGGGCGAGGTCGAGCTTATTGAAGCTGGAGACTGACTCATGCGAGCCGTCGACGCAGGGAGCCGATGCCCGGACCCGTGGCGCTGCTCCAGCCGCGACAGATCGTCGGCGACCGGACTGGGTCGGCGCCTGACCTCGACCGCGCTCCAGCGTGAGCCGCCACACATTCGCGTGTGAAACGGACACACTCTCCGGTAAGATCGGTTGCACGGAGCAATCGCTCCGACACCCTTTGCTTCTCCCGAGGAATTC
>JAOPXO010000183.1 GCA_025965115.1 Aeromicrobium sp. | reverse complement strand
TCGTCGCCCGGCAACCAATTTCGAGTTCGACCACGCTGGGGCGACAACGGGTTTACCTTGCAGTAGCGGGGCTTCCCGCCCTTTTAGGCGGTGCATCTTCGATGTCCAAACTTTTGAAAGCCCTGCTGAGCGCTGCGCTCACGATCGGCTCCGTGGCGCTGCTCACGGCGGCTCCAGCCCAGGCCACGACGCCGCGGTCCTGGCTGCAGGCGTCGACCGGGACATTCCATACCTGCGCGATCCGCTCCGACCACACGCTCTACTGCTGGGGTGGCAACTTCTCCGGCGAGCTCGGTCTCGGTCTCGGCCCTTCCGCGACGGCCCTGTCTCCAACCAAGATCGGCACCGGCACCTGGTCGCAGGTGTCTGCCGGCTCGGCCGGCACGTGCGCCATCACCACGACGCACAAGCTCTACTGCTGGGGCGGCAACGCGCACGGCGAGATCGGCAACGGATCGACGGTCGGCCGGACGACTCCGCGCCGCGTCGGGACCTCGTCGGCCTGGTCACGAGTCAGTTCTGGATCCCAGCACGTCTGCGCCCTCAACACCACGCACAAGCTCTACTGCTGGGGCTACAACGCGAACGGGGAGCTCGGCGACGGGACCCAGACGGACCGTCTCACTCCCAAGCACATCGGCTCCGTCCTCTGGTCGTCGGTGACCGCCGGCAACCTTCATACGTGCGGCGTGACCACCGCGCACAAGCTGTACTGCTGGGGCTACAACGGCACCGGGCAGCTCGGCCTCCACGACACCACCGACCGGAAGAGCCCGAGGCGCGTCGGTGCCCTGGCCGACTGGTCGAACGTCTCGGCGGCGGCAAACCACAGTTGTGCCGTCCGCAGCAACCACACCGCGTACTGCTGGGGCTACAACAACAACGGCGCAATCGGCGACGGTACGACGTCCATACGACTCACCCCGACGCGGCTGTCCTCGGAGTTCGACGCGGACCGTTGGGGCCAGATCACGGCCGGGGCCGGCGCCTCGTGCGCGATCCAGACGAACCACCGGCTGGGCTGCTGGGGGTACAACGGACACGGTGAGCTCGGCAACGGCACGACGACGACCTCGCTCGTACCGCTGCAGGAGTCGCATCACTACTCCGACTGGGCGAGCGTGACCGGAGGCTTCAACTACGCCTGCGGCCTGCGCTCCACCAAGCACCTCTACTGCTGGGGGAGCAACAATGAGGGCGAGCTGGGCAACGGCGGCACCTCGCCGACGTCCACCGCGACCCTCGTGAACTGATCTCACCGCGGCGACGTGGTGATCGGCACGTACGCCTCGGTGTTGATCGCGCCACCCTGCTCGAAGTTGACCGGCTGAAGTCCGATCGGCAGACCGTCCTTGAACGTCACGATGGTGACCTGCGCGGCGTGTCGGAGCTTGCTGCCGAGCGCGAAGGCGAAGACCGCGCCACCGGTCGTGCCGGTGGTGAGAGTGGTGGTCGATCGACCGTTGGTGCCGGTGACGAGGGTGGGCCCGACCTGCCGGTGCAGATGCCCCGACAGCACGAGATCTGCGCAACCCGAAGCGGCGGCCTGGATGGCCGACGACGGGCTGTGCACCATGACGACGGCGACCTTGGCATCGGCGCAGGCCGCCTTGGTCAGCGCCGCATCCTGAGCGCGGATCGCGGCGATGTTGTCGGACTCGTTGCCGTTGTAGCCGGCGGTGAGGCCCGAGCTCCGCGGATCGCTGCTGCCCAGGAAGCGGATGCCGTCGACGGTGACCGGCTTGCCCTTGAGCACGGTGAAGCCCTTGCCGCTCATCTGCTTGCGGACGTTGGGGCCTTGGTCGTGGTTGCCGGCGACCGACACGACATCGAAGCCCTTGAACTCGCGGGCCAGCGAGTTGAGGCTGAACGCCTCCCAGCTCGCGCCGTTGGAGGTGTCGTCGCCGAGGTCGATCAACATGCGCGCCTGGGCACGGTCGGCGATCGCCCGTGCCACCGGATCCATACCGATGTTGTCGTGCCGATCGGTGACGACGAGCGCGGTCTTCTCGCCTGCGGCCGGCTTGCGCACGTTGACGATCTCCGCCGCGACGGTGAGCTTGCCGTAGAACGTCACCGAGTCGCGGTACGTCTTGAACGCCGACTCGACCAGGGCGCGGCTGCCGTTGGTTGAGGCGCCCTGCGCGATCTGGAGGGTGTTGAGCACGGGGTCGCTGGGGAGCTCCGGGAATACCGAGTCGATCGGGGCCCACTGGGTGTGATCGCCCAGCGGCCGCTCCGGCACAGCGACCAGACCCAGCGCGACGAGCGTGAGCAGCGTGACTCCACCGATCCCTAGCAGGCGTCGCCGGTCCGGATGCCGCAGCGTGGCCCAGATCAGCCGGCGGCGCTGCGGGCCGATGCCCTTCCAGGCGAGCACCGCCAGGAGCACGGCCAGGATTGCGGCGCCGAATGCGCGCAGCACAGCGTCGATCGCCATTGAGGTGATCGTGGAGCGGACGGTCGCGATCTCACCCTTCGGCTGGCTGGCGATCACTGCGTCGCGGGTGATCAGCTCGTTGAGGTCGCTGACGTCGGCGTCGCCGAGATTGATCTCGAGTCCGATTCTGACCGGCGCGCCAACGGGCAGGCGTACACGCGGGAGCACCGGGCCGAAGTCGATGCGTGCATAGCCGCTGAAGTCGGGCTGGACGGTCGCCTGGTGTGCGCCGATCACGATCCCTCGCTCGCTGTGGATGAAGGTCGTGTAGGCCGTCGGCACGGCAACGCCCACCGCGAGGAGGACGAGCAGGACCACCTTGAGGACCCGGCTCATGCCACCGCCCCCGTCAGAAACCCACGATACGGAGACGCTGGCATGAACCCTGTCTCACGATGACCTCGCTGGCGCTCGGTCATGCCAGGCGGGTCCGCCAACGGTCTGTCGTGCCGACCGTGGTCAGCAGCTGAGTCGCCCGGGTCAGGACGACATACAACGTGCGCCAGCCGGCGCTCGACTCCTCGGTGATCGCGTCGGGCTCACAGACGACCACCGCGTCGAACTCCAGGCCCTTGGTGTCGAGTCCCTCGAGCAGTCGCAGGCGGGCGGGATGCGCGTCGAGTATGTCGGCCAGCTCGGTGCCGAGCCGTTCGAGATCGGCCCTCGGGGCCACCACGGCGACGGTGCCCTCGACGCGGTCGAGCAGCTCGTCGATGCTCGTGCGCAGGGCAGAGGTCAGACCCGTAGCGTCGACGACAACGTGCTGCGGTAGCTCACCGGTGCGGCGTACGGCATCGGGGAGGTCGGGCGCAGGCACCGCGATGACGGCGACCTTGGCGGCGAGATCATAGATCTCGGCGGAGTTGCGGTAGTTGGTCGACAGCCGGAAGGCATGCTCCGGCTTGCCCTCGAGCGCCGCCTTGCGGGCCTCGGCCGACTCCCGCGGATGCGGCCAGGACGACTGCGCCTCGTCGCCAACGATCGTCCAGCTGGCGTGTCGCCCGCGTCGACCGAGCATCCGCCACTGCATCGGTGAGAGATCCTGTGCCTCATCGACCAGCACGTGGGCGAAGCCATCATCGTCGATGCTGCGGGTCGTACGAGAGCGGTCATCGCGCTCCTCGCGCTCACGCCGCTCGAAGCTCATGAGCTGCTTGGGTCCCTCGTCGTCATCGCTGGCCGCGTCGGGGATCTCGCCGATGACATAGCGCAGTTCATCGATCAGGGGTACGTCCTCGATGCTGGGCTCATCGCCCTGCCAGGACGCCTTGAGCGCCGCGACCTCGGTGGGCGTGAATGCGCCACGGCCGAGCGAGTCGATCACATCCGGCAGGGTTCGCCAGATCTCGATCGGGTCGACCGGAGGCCACCAGTCTTCGACGAAGTCGACGAAGCGGTCGTCGGTGGTGATCGTCTCGACGAACTCCTCCTCGCCCTTCTCGAGCGCGCGCTCGCCGGCGACCTGGCGCCAGAGCGTGTCGACCAGCGCGGCCGGCGCCTTGGCGTAGGCCCGGTTGCGTTTGCCACCCGACAACAGCTGGCGACGTATGCGGTCGAGCTGGTCGACGTTGAGACGGAGGACATCGTCCTTGTAGAAGTAGCGGAACTCGGTCGGCGCACCGGGGAGGGCGGCCGCGCCAGCCCGGTTGATGAACGCCGTCATGCGCGCTGAGCCCTTGGCGGCGGCAGCGACCGGCTCGTCGTGGCGGGCCGCGCGCAGGCCGTCGACGACCTCGCCCAGCGATCGCAGTGTCACGCTGGTCTCGCCGAGGCTCGGCAGCACCCGCTCGATGTAGTTCATGAAGACCGTCGACGGTCCGACGACGAGCACGCCGCCCGACTCGAAACGTCGGCGATCGGTGTAGAGCAGGTATGCCGCGCGGTGCAGCGCGACAACCGTCTTGCCGGTGCCCGGGCCACCACCGATCGTGGTGGCACCGCGACTCGGAGCGCGGATGGCCTCGTCCTGCTCCTTCTGGATCGTGGCGACCACGGAGTGCATCGAGCTGTCGCGGGCTCGACTCAGACTGGCCAGCAGCGCGCCCTCGCCCACGATGACCAGATCGTCGGGAGCATTGTCGGCATCGAGCAGATCGTCCTCGACACCGATGACCTTCTCGCCCGAGCAGCGGAGCACGCGACGGCGTATGACACCAGCAGGGTCCTGCGCGGTGGCCTGATAGAACACGGCGGCGGCCGGAGCACGCCAGTCGACGACGATGACGTCACGGTTCTCGTCGCGTACGCCGATCCGACCGATGTAGCGGGACTCGCCATCGAGCAGGTTGAGCCGGCCGAAGACCAGACCGTCGTGAGCTGCGTTGAGCGCCGCAATGCGCTTGGACGCCTGGAACACCATGGCATCGCGCTCGACGAGGCCGCCCTCGTGACCGATGTGGCCGCGCGCATAGCCCTCCGCGACCAGTGCCTGTGCCATCTGCCCTGACGCCTCGAGGCGTTCGTAGACATTGTCGACATACGCCTGTTCGGCAGCGACTTCTTGCTGGGCGACCTGCCCCGCGTCGTGTGCAGTCACCCGACTCCTTCAACCCGTTTGTCGAACTCATAAGTCTATGCGCAGGCAGATCTATTCCGCAGGCGGCTTCCGAGGAGTGGACGAGCCGCGCGGGCCCGCTATGGGTCGACGCGATCAGGGGGTTCAGGCCGGGTCGAGGATCCTGGTCAGGAACTGCTTCGTGCGGTCCTCCTGCGGATCGCCGATCACCTGGGCGCTCGTGCCCCGCTCGACGACAACGCCGCCATCGAGGAACAGCACCTGGTCGGCCACCTGCTCGGCGAAGCGGATCTCATGGGTCACCAGCACCGTCGTCCAGCCTTCGGTCACCAGATCCTTGATCACCGACAACACCTCGCCGACGAGCTCGGGGTCCAGCGCCGAGGTGGGCTCGTCGAACAGGACGACCCTCGGCTTGAGCGCCAGCGCCCGGGCGATGCCGACGCGTTGCTGCTGGCCACCGGACAGCTGGAACGGGTATTGATCGGCCTTCGCGCTCAACCCGACCTGTTCGAGCAGGTCGCGCGCCTCCGCAACGGCTTCCTCTTGGGGGCGTTTCTGGACCTGTACCGGCCCTTCGAGGACATTCTCGAGGACTGTCTTGTGCGGGAACAGGTTGTGCGACTGGAACACCATGCCGCTCTGGGCCCGCAGCTTGGCGATCTGCTGCCTGGCGACCCCACCCTTCGGCGGCAACGTCGTGAAGTCGACCGCAACGTGATCGATCTGGACCGTGCCGCGATCGGGCCGGTCGAGAACGTTGAGCGATCGCAGGATCGTCGTCTTGCCGGACCCCGACGGGCCGATCAGCACCGTCGTCGTGCCGGCCGCCGCCTCGAAGTCGATGCCGCGGAGCACGTGATTGTCACCGAAGGATTTCTCGATGCCGATTGCTCGCACGCGAAGATCGCCCATGTCGGCCGGAGTCTGCTGGATGTCGGTCATGACGCCACGAACCTGTTCAGTCGAGTTTCGAGTCTGCCTTGCACAGAACTGAGGCCGAAGCACACGACCCAGTAGTAGAAGGCCGCCAACGCGTAGAGCGGCAAATAGGCGCTGCTGTTTGCCGCGGCGAACTGCGCCTGACGCGTCAGCTCGGTGACCGTCACCACCGCGAGCAACGAGGTGTCCTTGAGCAGCGAGATCAGCGTGTTGGACAGCGGCGGCACCGCGGTGCGAGCGGCCTGGGGGAAGACGATGCGCCTCAACGTCTGCCAGTAGCCCATGCCGACCGTCGAGGCCGCCTCGAACTGTCCCTTCGGCACCGACAGGATCGCCGAACGTACGACCTCGGCGGCATAGCCTCCCACGTTGAGACTCAGAGCGAGGATGGCCGACGTCCACGGCGAGAGCTTGACGCCGATTTCGGGAAGCCCGTAGAAGACGATGAACAGCTGGACCAGCAACGGGGTGCCCCGGATGATCGAGATGTAGACCCGAGCGATGCCGCTGAAGATCCGGTCGCCGGAGATACGTCCCAACGCGGCGGCGACCGCAAGGACGAGCCCGATCGCGAAGCTGATGATGGTGATCGGAATCGTCGCGACCAGGAGCTTCTTGAGCATCGGACCGGCAGCGTCCTTGACCACCTGAGAGTCGCTGCGTGCTTTGCGGCCACCAGACAGATCGGCCTTGCCGTTGTTGGGCACCGAGACATCGGCCTTGAAGTACTTCTCCGAGATCTTCTTGAGCGTGCCGTCGGCCTTCAGCTCCGCAAGCGCCTTGTTCGACTCCGCCAGGCGCGGGTCGCCCTTGCGGAACGCCAGCACCTGCTCACTGACCGCGCTGCCGGCGTTTCCGGCGATCTCGACCTTCTTCGAGCCCGTGGTGTTGAGGTAGTCGAGTGCGGCGATGTTGTCATTGATCAGCAGATCGGCCCGGCCCTGCTGGACCAGTTGCGCAGCCTGGGAGAAGCCCTCGACGGCCTGGATCTTCGCGCCGGCCTTGCGAGCAACATCAGCCCAGCTCGTCGTGGTCGATTCGGCGGCGGTCTTGCCCTTGATGTCCTTGAGGGTCTTGATGCCCTTGGTCCCGGTCTTCACCACGATCACACCATGCGAGTACGTGTAGGTCGTGCCGAGACCGTACTTCGCCTTGCGCTCGGGATTGAGGGTCACCTGATTGGCGATGACGTCGATGCGCTTGGCCTCCAAGGCGGTGAAGATTGCATCGAACGTGGTTTCGACGAACTGCAGGCGCCAGCCGGCCTTCTTGGCGACGGCCTTGATGACCTCGATGTCGAAGCCGGTCAGCTTGTTGGTGTTTTGATCGTGGAACGAGAACGGCGGGTACGTGCCCTCGGTGCCGACCCGGACGACCGGCCGGTCGTCCTTCGCCGGTGCGACGGCGTTGGCAGCGCCCGCAGGCAGCACGATCAGGCCGACGAAAAGGCCCGCAACCGAAAGGACGAGCAGCCTGAAGGCGTGTCTCATCGCATCTCCTCTGTGGTCATCCACCGAGGGTTTCCCCGATACGGGGACACTAGCCTTGTCTGGCCACGGCTGCCGATGTCTCAGATGCCGGGCTCTGCCCGGACCGCGCTACTTCTTGTTGAGGAACGCCGTCATCGCCTCGCGGGCCTCGTCGCTGCCAAACAATTCGGCGGACTTGGCTGCGACCTCGTCTCCGAGCGCGTCGATGCGGGCCACGAGGTCGTGGTTGAGGATCTTCTTGGACTCGCGGAGACCCTGGGGATAGGCCTTGGCGAGATCCGTCAGCACCGCGGTGACCTCGCCGGAGAGATCCTTGTCCGGGACGGCCCTGGTGATCAGGCCGACCGCCACCGCCTCGGTGGCATCGAACTTGCGGGCGGTGAGGATCAGATCGGCCGCAGCTCGATCGGTGAAGCGTGGAATGAGGCTGATCGAGATCACCGCTGCGGCGAGTCCCAGACGTACCTCCGTGAGCTGGAACGTGACCGACTCCGCGGCGATCACGATGTCGGCGGCCCCGACAATGCCGAGTCCGCCGGCGCGTACGGGTCCGCCGAGCTCGACCACGACGGGTTTCTCGGCAGTAGCGATCTGCCGCTGCAAGTCCACGATCGCCTTGGCGCCGTCGACCATTCCGCCGCTGGTGGCCTCGGTCAGGTCAGCGCCCGAGCAGAACACCGTGCCTGCCGAGCGGATCAGGATCGCCTTCGCCGTGGCGTCAGCGTCGGCTGTCGTCAGATGCGCGACCAACTCGGTGACCAGCTGTTTGCTCAGCGCATTGCGGTTGTGCTCGCTGTCCAGCGTGATCGTCGCGACGCTGTCAGCAACGTGCAGGTGAACCAACTCAGTCATTCAAGGACTCCTAGTAAGACTTCGGCAGGCCGAGGCTGAACTGGGCAATGAAGTTGAGAACCATCTCCCGGCTGACCGGCGCGATGCGCGACAGGCGCGAGCCCGCCAGCATCTGCACCAGACCGTACTCGTTGGCCAGGCCATTGCCGCCATGCGTCTGGATCGCCCGGTCGACGGCATTGCACACGGCCTCGCCCGCCGCGTACTTCGCCATGTTGGCCGCTTCGCCGGCCGCCATGAAGTCGCCGGAGACGTAGAGCGCCGCCGCCTTCTGGGTCATCAGCCGAGCCATCTCGATCTCGATGAACGACTCCGCCAACGGGTGGGCGATCGCCTGGTGAGAGCCGATCGGCGCCTTCCAGACCTGGCGCTCCTTGGCGTACTCGGTGGCCTTCGCCAGCGCGAGTCGGGCAGTGCCGGTGGCGAACGAGGCGCCCATGATGCGCTCCGGGTTGAGGCCAGCGAACAGCTGCTCGATGCCGGCGTCCTCGCTGCCGATCAGGGTGTCGGCGGGCAGCAGCACATCGTCGAAGAACAGCGTGAACTGCTTCTCCGGCGAGACGAGGCCCATGTCGATCTCGGTGTACGTGAAGCCCTCGGCGTTGGTCGGCACGAGAAACAGCGCGGGCTTGAGGTTGCCGGTCTTCGCGTCCTCGGTGCGCGCGACGACCAGCACATGGCTCGCCTCGTCAACGCCCGAGATGTACGTCTTGCCGCCCTGGAGCCGCCAGCCGTCGTCGGTCCGATAGGCGGTGGTGATGATCTTGTGCGAGTTGGAGCCGGCGTCGGGCTCGGTGATGCCGAAGGCGAAGGTCGACGAGCCGTCGGCCAGGCCCGGGAGCCAGCGCTCCTTCTGCTCCTGAGTGCCGTACTGCGCGATGATCGTGCCGACGATCGCCGGTGAGACGACCATCAGCAGCAGGGGACTACCAGCAGCAGCGAGCTCTTCGCAGACTGCGGCGAGGTCGCCGATGTCACCACCGCCACCGCCGAACTCCTCAGGCACGGCGACGCCGAGGTAGCCGAGCTTGCCGGCTTCCTGCCACAGCTCGGTGGTCTTGCGACCGTGCTTGGCGGCCTGCTCGAAGTAGTCGCGGCCATACTTCTTGCCGAGGTCGGAGACGGCCTTGCGAAGCGCCAGGCGCTCCTCTGTCTCGGTGAAGTTGTTCATGCATTTTCTCCTTGTGATGGGTCGTTGGGGTCGGCGATCACGGCGAGTACGGCACCGGACTCGACCTGCGCGCCGGCGACGGCGGCCAGATCGGTGACGATGCCGTCGGTCGGCGCGGTGATCGTGTGCTGCATCTTCATGGCCTCGAGGACGACGATGACGTCGCCCTTGCTGACCTGCTGTCCGTCGGTGACCGCGACACTGATGACGGCGGCCGGCATCGGTGCGAGCAGCGAGCCTTCCGCAATGACATCGGCCGGGTCGACGAACACCGGGACAGGGACCAGGGTGATCGAGCCGTGCGGGCCGTCCACGTCAACCTCGTCGCCAACGGCCACCGCGTAGGTCTCGGTGACGCCGTTGTCGTCGAGCACCACGCGATTCGGGGTGGCCTCGGCGACGGTGACACCCTCGAGGTCGTGCTGTACGAGACCGGCGGAGTAGGTGACGACGACATCGGGAGCATATGTGCGGGTGCGTGGCTGGCTCGGCACATTGCGGTATGCCGTCGGGATGCGGCCGAGCACCTTCGCCTCGGCTGTCGTGGTGCTGGCTTCGGCAAGGGCCGCGGCCAGCGCCGACTTCCGGACGGCATGCTCGTCGAGGTTTGGCTTGGACCACTCCTCGAGCCGCTCGTCGAGCAGCGCGGTGTGGATGCGGGCCGCGCCGAACTCCTCGTCGGCGAGGATGCCGCGCAGCAGGTCGATATTGGTCGTGACGCCGTGGATGCGGGTGCGGCGGAGCGCGTCACCCAACAGACGTACTGCCTGCTCACGATCGTCGCCGAAGGCCACGACCTTCGCGATCATCGCGTCGTAGTGGATTCCGACCACCGATCCGGACTCGACCGCCGAGTCGACCCGCACTCCCGCCGGGACATCGAACGTACGCACCGTGCCGGTCTGCGGCTGCCAGTCATCGGCGGGATCTTCGGCATACAGCCGAACTTCGACGGCATGACCGACCGGTGCGGAAGGCTCGCGGCCAAGCGCTGCGCCGGAGGCGACCCGGATCTGCTCGGCGACGAGATCGACGCCGAAGATCTCCTCGGTGACCGGGTGCTCGACCTGGAGACGGGTGTTCATCTCCAGGAAGTACGCCTTGCCGGTGTCGAGGTGAGCGTCGGAGACGAGGAACTCGACGGTGCCGGCGCCGACATAGCCGACGGCTTCCACCGCTGCCCGGGACGCATCGTGCAGGACCTTGCGCACCGGATCGCTGACCGCCGGCGCGGGCGCCTCCTCGACGACCTTCTGGTGACGGCGCTGGATCGAACAGTCACGGTCGCCGACGATCCAGCAGGTGCCGTGGGTGTCGGCCATGACCTGGACCTCGATATGGCGCGCGGTCGGCAGGTACGGCTCGACGAAGACGGTGTCGTCGCCAAATGCCGAGAGCGCTTCGGCTCCGGCCTTGGCGAGCTCGCCCTCGAGGTCCTTCGGATCGGTGACGATGCGCATACCTCGTCCACCGCCACCTGCCGAGGCCTTGACCAGCAGCGGGAAGTCGCCGGCTCTTGCCGTCGCGGCGTCGACCGAGAGGATCGGCACACCGGCCGCGGACATCAGCTCCTTGGCGCGGATCTTCGACCCCATCGAGTCGATCGTCTCGGGGGTCGGGCCGATCCAGATCAGACCCGCCTTGGCGACCTGGCGGGCGAAATCGGCGTTCTCGGACAGGAATCCGTAGCCGGGGTGGATCGCATCGGCGCCGGCCCTGAGGGCAGCGTCGATCACCAGGTCGCCGCGGAGATAGGTGTCAGACGGGGCGTTGCCGGGCAGGCGTACGGCGACGTCAGCCTCGGCCACGAATGGCGCTCCGGCATCCGCGTCGGAGTAGACCGCAACGGTGGAGATGCCGAGGTCGCGGCACGTCCGAAAGACCCGCCGCGCGATCTCCCCGCGGTTGGCAACCAAAACTGACCGGATCACAGGCGGAACACGCCGTAGGCTTCGGCACCCTTGTTGGGCACGGTGTTGATGGCACTGAGGCACATACCGAGGATCGTCCGGGTGTCGCGTGGGTCGACGACGCCGTCGTCATAGAGCATTCCGGAGGTGAAGTAGGCGAGCGACTCCTTCTCGATCTGCTCCTCGATCATCGCCCGCAAGGCGATGTCACCCTCTTCGTCGTAGGGCAGCCCCTTCGACTCTGCGGCACCGCGAGCGACGATCGAGATGACGCCGGCCAGCTGCGCCGGACCCATCACCGCCGACTTCGCATTGGGCCAGCTGAACATGAAGCGTGGGTCGTATGCCCGTCCGCTCATGCCGTAGTGACCGGCGCCGTATGACGCACCCATCACGACCGAGAGGTGCGGCACCGTCGAGTTGGAGACCGCGTTGATCATCTGAGCGCCGTGCTTGATGATGCCGCCCTGCTCATACTCGGCGCCGACCATGTAGCCAGTGGTGTTGTGCAGGAACAGCAGCGGTGTGTCGGTCTGGTTGGCCAGCTGGATGAATTGCGCCGCCTTCTGGGCTTCCTGACTGAAGAGCACGCCCTGGGCGTTGGCGAGTATGCCGATCGGGTAGCCGTGCAGCTGTGCATAGCCCGTGACCAGCGACGATCCATAGAGCGGCTTGAACTCGTCGAACTCGCTGCCGTCGACGAGGCGGGCAATCACCTCCCGGGGATCGAAGGGGATCTTGAGGTCGGTCGGCACGATGCCGAGCAGCTCCTCCGGGTCGAAGACTGGTTCGGCATAGGTCGGCTCAGGCACGAATCCGGTCTTGCGCCAGTTGAGCCGGCGGACGATGGATCGGCCGAGCCGGATCGCATCGTGCTCGTCGACGGCGAGATAGTCGGCCAGTCCGGACTGACGCGCGTGCATCTCGGCGCCACCCAGCTCCTCGTCATCGGAGATCTCACCGGTGGCCATCTTGACCAGCGGCGGGCCGGCGAGGAACACCTTGGCGCCCTCCTTGACCATCACGACGTAGTCGCTCATTCCAGGGATGTACGCACCGCCGGCCGTGGAATTACCGAACACGAGGGCGATCGTCGGGCGCCGTGCCGCACTGGCCCGGGTGATGTTGCGGAAGGACGCACCGCCCGGGATGAAGATGTCCTTCTGGGTCGGCAGGTCGGCGCCGCCGGACTCGACCAGGTTGATGCTCGGCAGGCCGCATTCGGCGGCGATCTGCGCGGCGCGGTGGCCCTTCTTGAGGGTGATCGGATTGGACGTGCCGCCCTTCATCGTGGGGTCGTTGGCGACGATCATGCATTCGACGCCCTCCACCACACCGATGCCCGTGACGATCGAGGCGCCGACGCCGAAGCTCGTGCCCCACGCAGCGAGCGTCGACAGCTCGAGGAATGGTGAGTCCGGGTCGATCAGCAGCTCGATCCGCTCGCGGGCAGTCAGCTTGCCGCGTTTGTGGTGGCGCTCGACGTACTTCTCACCGCCGCCGGCCAGTGCCATCGAGTGCTGCTCGCGGAGATCCGCGAGGCGATCCAGCATCGCCTCGCGGTTGCCCGCATACGTCTCGGTCGTGGTGTCGACTGTGGTTTTCATCAGTACCCCAACAATTTCGCGGCCAGGTCGTTCAGGACTTCGGTGGCGCCGCCGCCGATGCCGAGGATGCGGGCATCGCGGTAGTGCCGGTCGATCTCGGACTCGCGCATGTAGCCCATGCCGCCGAAGATCTGCACTGCTTCAGAGACGACCCACTCGCATGCCTCGACCGACTGGTTCTTGGCCATCACCGCATCGAGAATGATTGCCGGATCCGTCGGCTCGCCTGCCACGGCGCGCTCCACGGCCTGCCGGGTCAACGCCCTCGCTGCGGCGGTACGCCGGTGCATGTCAACCAGCTTGTGGCGGATGACCTGGCGCGTGATGAGCGGCTTGCCGAACGTCTCGCGCTCTCGGGCGTACGCGACGGCGAGGTCGAGGGCGCGTTGGGCGGTGGAGTAGCCCTGCACCGCGAGGCCGAGGCGCTCGCTGACGAACTGCTGCATGACCAGCACGAATCCGCCGTCGATCTCCCCGACGATATTGGTCGCCGGCACTCGTACGTCGTCGAAGCTCAGCTCGGCGGTGTCGGAGCAGTGCCAACCCATCTTGCGGAGCGGGCGGGCGACGGTGAAGCCCGGCGTGCCCTTGTCGATCACCAGCAGGCTGATGCCGGCGTAGCCGTCGCCACCGGTGCGTACGGCCGTCGTCACGAAGTCGGCGCGGACGCCGGAGGTGATGAACGTCTTGGCACCGTTGACCACGAAGTCGTCGCCATCGCGTACGGCGCGGGTGGTGATGTTGGCGACGTCGGAGCCGCCACCGGGTTCGGTGATGCCGAGGGAGCCGATCATCTCGCCGGCCAGCGTCGGGCGTACGTAGCGGTCGATCAGGTCGGCGTTGCCGGAGGCGATGATGTGCGGCAGCGAGATGCCGTGCGTGAACAGCGCGGCAATGAGCCCGGTCGACCCGCCGGCCTCGAGCAGCGCCTCGGTGACGATCGAGCCGTCGATCAGGTTGCCGTCCTGACCGCCGACCGCCTCGGGGAAGGCGACCCCGAGAAGTCCGGCTGCAGCCGCCTTCTGGTGCACGTCACGGGGCACTTCGCCGGCATCCTCCCAGCTCGGCAGGTGCGGGACGAGCTCCTTCTCGGTGAAGGAGCCCACCATCTCGCGCAGGGCGAGGCGCTCGGGGGTTTCCCAGACGGTGCTCACAGGAGGTCCTCCACCGCGGGCAGGAGGGTTGTCGGGATCGCGCAGTCGCGAGCCCGCAGCCATTCGCCGAGGCCCTTGGCCTGCGGGTCGAGTCGGGTCGACGACGCCACCCCTTCGCCCAGCAGCCCGTGGATCACGATGTTGACCGCCTTCAGATTGGCAAGCGGGTGGATCTCGAGGTCGAGGGTTGCCGCCTCGGGGAGCAACTCGCGAACGGTCGACTCGTCGAGGAAGTCGACGAGCCAGTCGTGTGCGGCAACCCGATCGGGATGTCCCTCGGGGATCCACACACCGACATTGGCGTCACCACCCTTGTCGCCCGAACGCGCGTACGCGAGGCGCCCCAAAGGAACTCGCAAGGTCTCGCCGAGCCATTCGCCTTCGGCCGCGGGTGCCGCCTCGAGACGAGTCCGCGTTGCGTCGAGAATCGGCGTGATCGTGGTCGGCGGGGCGATGTCCGTACGCGTGCCATCCGCCGCCACGACGACATGCGGCACCATCGTCTGCGGCACATACGCCGGGCGATAGATGCCGTACGCGGTGCCGCCGGCAGGCGGACGCGTGACGCTGAAGCCTGGGTATGACGCGAGCGCCAGCTGGATCGCAGCATCGCTGAATGAGCGACCGACCGGACCGGGCTCGGCGCTCTTGACGTGGCAGCGCAGCAGTGCGGTGCCCTGCGCCTCGGTTGCCGGGTCACCCACGTCGGTGCGGTCGAGCTGCCACTCGATCGACTCGGGCGGGTTGCCGGCTTGGAGCGCGCCATCCATCTGGGTGCGGATCAGTTCGGCCTTCGCCGGTACGTCGAGCCCGGTCAACAGGAACTCGACGCTGTTGCGGAATCCACCGAACGCGTTGAGGCAGACCTTCGTCGTCTCGGGTGGCGCCTCACCGGTGACGCCGGTGATCGCGACCCGATCGGGGGCCTCCTGGGTCAGGGTCATCGTGTCGAGCCGGGTGGAGACATCGGGTCCGAGATAGACCGCCGAGCCCACCTCATAGACGAGCTGGGCCGTCACCGTGTCGACCGTGACAGCGCCGCCGGTGCCCTCGTGCTTGGTGACGACGACCGTGCCATCCGCCGAGATCTCCGCGATCGGGAATCCCAAGGGCATCGACATGTCGAGCTCGGTGAAGCCCGAGAAGTTGCCACCGGTCGCCTGGGTTCCGCACTCGATGACGTGCCCCGCCACCACCGCACCGGCCAGCTGGTCGAAATCTTCACGACCCCAACCGAACTCAGCGATTGCCGGGCCGACGACGACAGACGCATCCGTCACCCGCCCGGTGACAACAACGTCGGCCCCTCCCTCCAGGGCCGACGCAATGCCAAATGCGCCAAGGTAGGCATTCGCCGTCATGACCGTACCGAAGTGGAAGTCCTCCGCGCGCGAAATCAGGTCATCTCCTTCGACGTGCGCGATCGTCAGATCCAGACCCTGCTCGGTGGCGATCTCGCGAAGCTTGGCCGCCAGCGCGGCGGGGTTGAGCCCGCCTGCGTTGGCGACGATCTTGACCCCGAGCTCCTTGGCGAGAGCCATCGATTCGGTCATCTGCTTCACGAACGTCTTGGCGTAGCCGAGCTCGGCATCCTTCATCCGATCGCGGCCGAGGATCAGCATCGTCAGTTCGGCGAGGTAGTCGCCGGTGAGGTAGTCGAGCTGCCCGCCCTCGAGCATCTCGCGCATCGCCGAGAGTCGATCGCCGTAGTAGCCCGAGCAGTTGCCGATTCGGATCATCGTTCGCTCAGATCTCGTTCTGACAAGCGCAGCGGATCATTGCCCGGGAGGCCGGCGAAGGCCTGGGCGATCGAGAGCCAGTGGGCAGCGTTGTCGCCCTCGGCACTGACATTGACATCATCGACATGCCTGCGGCGAGACACCAGCAGCGCGAAGTCATAGCCCGATCCGGTCACGCGGTCTGGCGCATCCTCGGCGCCCCACGTCCACAGATCGCCGTCCGGTCCGGTCAGCTCAACACGTACGTCGCCGTCCGGCACCGGCTCGCCGTGCACGAGATGGGCGAAGCCACGAGCACGTACGCCGATGTGCGCGACGTGCTTGGCGCGCGACGTCTGGGGCACCGGGATGCCCAGCGCTTCCGCGACGTCGTGGCTGTGCGCCCACGTCTCCATCAGCCGTGCGGTCACCATCGAGACCGGGCTCATTGGGGGCCCGTACCAACCGATCTTCTCGCCGTCGGGCACCGTGCGCAGGGCGGCCTGGAGCGCAGACCGACCCTCGCGCCACCGGGTCAACATCTCGGCGGGCGGCACCTGCGACATCTCCTCGGCGCCCTCGTCGACATATCCCTCCGGATTCAGGGCCGCGATCTTGAGGGTCTCTGCGAATGCCGCCGGATCGGTGATCGCCAGGTGCGAGGCCAGGTCGGTCCAGTGCAGGTGACCGATCTGGTGCGAGATGGTCCAGCCCTCCGGCGTCGTGACCGTCCGCCAGGCTTCGGCATCGAGCGGAGAGACCCATCCGTCGAGCTGCGCGCTCTCGGCCTCAAGATCCGCGAGGACCTCGTCCAGAAGGCTCATGACATCTCCAGTTCGTTGTCGAGGATGACGGCCCAGGAGTCGAGCACGGCGGCCCGGCGCTTGGCGTCATCGCTCAGCGAGGCGGCGAGCCCGAGACCGCGGAGCAGATCGAGCGTGGCCTGGACGATCTGCCGGTTGTCGCCCCGAGCCTCGTCGACGCCGAGCAGCTCCAGAGCGTACGAGTGGGTCTCGCGACCGACCCTGCGCTCGAGCGGTGCGACGGACTCGCGGAGCTCAGCGTCCGTACGAGCGGCGACCCACAGCTCGAGGGCAGCGAAGAACACCGGGGAGGTGTACTGCCGACTGAGGATCTCCAGGATGGCCCGGGTGCGTCCAGCGTCCGGAAGGTCCTCGGCTTCGCGTCTCATGTCCTCGCGGCGACGCTCGGTCAGGTGACCGACGGCTGCGACGACCAGGTCCTGCTTGGTAGGGAAGTGGTGCAGCTGCGCACCGCGGCTGACGCCGGCCCGCTGACTCACGACGGTCGTGGTCGTACCGGCCCAGCCGAGCTCGACCAGGCACTCGACCGTCGCCTCCATCAGGCGCTGCCGCATGGCACGCGTGCGCTCACCTTGCGGCGTGCGCGACTGCTGGGCGCTGGGCTGGGCGGTCACCCGCCCAGCATGAGGCCAATCACACAAACAGTCAAGCCTGATTGTTTGTGAGGACGATTGCGACAACCGCTCACCCGCGCCGTCCGAATGTCGATAGTCTCCTCGTCATCCACCTGCCCTCCCAGCTAGGACAGCAATGACCGAGCAGACTCCCACGTCACCAGAGCTCACCACGCCGCCCACATCGTCGGGCCGCAGCGTCAAACGGATCGTGATCGTGGGCATCGCTGCCGCAGTCGTGATCGCCGGTGGAGGTGCCGCATTCGCGGTGTTCAAGAAGCTCGACGGCGGAGGCACCCAGCCACACGACGTGCTGCCCGCGTCTGTGATCGCGTACGCCCGTGTCGACCTGGACCCCTCGGCCGGCCAGAAGATCGCGCTGCTCAAGCTGATCCGCAAGTTCCCCGAGGCCGCCAAGTCGATCGGCATCAAGAGTGCCGATCAGGACGTCCGCAAGCTGATCTTCAATGAGGCCCTCAAGGAGTCCGAGTGTGGGCTGACGTACGACCACGACATCAAGCCGTGGATCGGCAACCGACTCGGCGTCGCGCTCGAGAAGGACGCCGAGACCCCGCTGGTCGCGGTGCAGGTCAGCGACGAGGCGAAGGCCAAGAAGGGGCTCGCCGCGCTCGCCAAATGCGGAGATGGGTCCGCGCCCGGCGTCTCATTCCTTGACGGCTACGCCGTGGTGGCCGAGAAGCAGTCGATCGCCGACCAGGCGACCAAGGACGCGAAGGTCTCATCGCTCGCCGACAACAAGACGTTCATCGAGGACTTCGACGATCTGGGAAATCAGGGGGTTGCCTCGGTCTGGGCCGACGCGAAGGCGCTCACGGCGGCGCAGAAGGTCGGCGACAACAGCATTGCGCTGTCGGGAGTCGACACCCTCGAAGGGTTGCGCTCTGCGGCGGCGACCCTGAGGGCTGAGTCGACATCACTCGACCTTTCCGCGATTGTCCACACCGACAAGGCACTTCCTGCCCTGAAGCCGGCCAAGGTCACCACTCTTCCTGAGGACACGGCGCTGGCGTTCTCGGTCTCGGGAGGCGGGGAGCGGGCCCGCACGAGCTTTGATGCGTTCATCGCTGGTCTCAAGTCCGACGGTGAGGACACCGACGCAGAGCTCGCGTCGATCAAGGATGAGTTCGGCTTCACGCTCCCGGACGATCTCGAGACACTTCTCGGCGAGAGCATCACGTTCGCCATTGGATCAACCAACCTTGAAACCCTGCCGACGCTCAGCTCTCCGGCCGACCTCGCCCGCCTCGACATTGGGTTGTCATTTGTGTCCGACCCCACCAAGGCCAAGGACCTCGCCGACCGATTGGTGAGCCTGGCAAAGGAGTTCGACGTGCCGCTCCATGCCTTCTCCGCCCCCCACGGAGCGGTCATTTCAACGGACGGCGGCACGTCTGTGTCACTCGGCGGCAACGGCGAGGTCGCGCTCGGCAAGGACGACGCCTTCACCAAGGTCGTGCCTGACGCCGACAAGGCCTTCGCAGCGGTCTACGTCAACATAGCCGCGATCCTCAATGCGCTCACCAAGGCAGATCCGCCGCCGGACATCGCGAAGCAGATCGACCAGCTGAAGGTCCTGTCGGCCTTCGGTGGGTCAGCCAGCAAGAAGTCCGATCACGTCGGTCAGGCCACCCTGCGGCTCACCTTCAAGAAGTAGCTGCCGGTCAGGCGACGGATCCGTCGGGCACGAGCTCGCCAACGAGCACCTCGTCGTGCGCGGAGGCGTCCTCGATCGGCTGACGGTCGAGCTCGCCAACGGCGCGACGGGCGAAGTCGGCGGCCAGCTGCAGAGCAAGGTCGCTCTCGGGCAGGGCATCGGCCAGCACGGGGAAGGCGTGCACGAGCTTGCGCCACAGATGGGTCTCGACCTCGACACCGCGCTCGACGAGCAGCAGGGTCATCGCCTCGACCTCCGGACGCAGGATCTCGTCCTCCACAGCCACCAGGAAGGTCGGCGAGGAGATGTAGGCGGCGGCGTGCAACGGGGAGGCATAGCCCTCGATTGCTGAGCCCTCGGGAAGCCAGCGCTCCCGGATCTGCGCGATACGTCGGGCCGGCAGGTATGCATCGCGGACCCGGCTGATCCGCGCGACCGCCTTGTCCTCACGATCCGGGTCGACGCTCAACAGCGGTGAGAAGCCGAGCAGGGCCGCGGGCGCCTGCAGCCCGCGACGGGTGGCGAGCTCGGCGATCTTCATGGTGAGGTAGCCGCCCGCGGAGTCGCCGGCGACGACGATCTTGTCAGGATGGGCACTGATCTCGAGCAGGGCTTCGTACGCCGTGATGGCGTCCTGCACGGAGTCGGCGACGGAACCCTCGGGAAGCTGGACGTAGTCGACCGAGATGACCGTCGCTCCAGTCTTGAGGGCCAGGCGTTCGCAGATGCGGCGGTGGCTCTCGATGCCACAGGAGAAGAATCCGCCGCCGTGCAGATAGAGGATCGTCATGTCGCTGGTCGGTCCATAGCGGTGGGTCATCGACTCGACCCGCACCCCACCGAGCTCGAACTCGACCGGCTGCACATATCGCGAGCGCGGTCGGCGAGCCGAGAGCTTGTCGAATGAGCGGATCGCCGCGAGCGACCGATCGGTGAGCGGCGTGTAGCGAAGCAGCGGCTTGAACGTGATCCGGATGGCGCGCTGCAGCACTCGCGCGCGGAAGCTGAAGGTCTCGTGCACGACCGC
>JAOPXO010000178.1 GCA_025965115.1 Aeromicrobium sp. | reverse complement strand
CATCCACGTCGACGGCATCGGCCTGGTCGTGCACTATGACGCCCCGGCTGAGCACAAGGCCTACCAGCACCGCTCGGGCCGCACGGCTCGCGCCGGTGAGTCCGGTGCGGTCGTCACGATGACGACGCCCGAGGCGTTGCGCGATGTCATGGCACTGCAGAACAAGGCCGGCGTCACCGCTCGTCACCACGACGCGCGCACGGCTCCGTCGCCGATGACGGCCGCCGCACTCTCGGGTGCCGGCAAGGATGCCCCGCATCCTTCGTCCGTACGCGCTGGTGCTCGCACTGCCCCCAACGGCGGCAACCAAAACCGTTCGCGTTCCACCCAGGGTGGCTACCGCGGCAACGGTGGCGGTCGTCCGCAGGGCAATGGTGGCGGACAGAACCGTGGCGGTGGCGGCGGACGTCGTCGCAGCGGCGGTTCCGGTCGCAGTCGCTCGTACAGCGCCTGATAGCTCCAGCGACGCCATCTCCGGTACGCCCGGGGGTGGCGTCGCGCTGTCTTAGTCTGTGGTGGTGGAGACCCTGATCCAGGCGAGCGAGCTGCTGTCTTCGACGGACCGACACGTCGTCCTCGACGTGCGGTGGATGCTCGGCGGGCCACCGGGGCGTGACGCCTATCGGTCAGGCCACCTGCCCGGGGCGGTGTTCGTCGACCTGGAGGCTGAGCTCGCCTCGCACGGCGTGCCGACCGACGGGCGCCATCCGCTGCCCGATGTCAGCGCGCTGCAGGATTCGGCGCGGCGATGGGGCATTCGGCAGGGGGATGCGGTGGTCGCCTACGACGACAACGGCGGTCTCGCGGCCGCCCGCGCGTGGTGGCTCCTGCGCTGGGCCGGGCTGTCGGACGTACGTCTTTTGGACGGCGGCCTGTCGGCGTGGAAGGCGGTTGGGGGAGTGCTCGAGACCGGTGACGTCGTGCCGGGGCCGGGCGACGTGAGGCTGCAGGCCGGCTCGCTGCCGACGATCGACATCGACGGCGCTGCCACGTTCGCGGGCGTGCTGCTCGACGCTCGGGCAGGTGAGCGCTATCGCGGCGAGGTCGAGCCGATCGACCCGGAGGCTGGGCACATACCCGGCGCCATCAGCGCGCCGACCACCGAGAACCTCGACGGCGACGGCCGGTTCCGCACCCCCGAGGAGCTGCGGCATCGCTTCGAGCTGCTGGGCATACGCGATGGGGTCGAGGTCGCTGCGTACTGCGGTTCTGGGGTCACCGCAGCGCACGAGATCGTCGCGCTGAGCATCGCGGGATTCGATGCGGCGCTCTACCCGGGGTCGTGGTCCCAGTGGAGCAATCATGAGGACAGGCCGGTCGCGACGAGTACAACGTGAGTGTGCAGATCGAGTGACCGGTAGCCTCGCTCCACATGGCTGACAGGAGCACGGTGCGTCGCGTCACCCTGCTTGGTCCCGCGTTCATCGCTGCGGTGGCGTACGTCGACCCCGGCAACGTGGCAACCAATGTCACCGCCGGGTCGAAATTCGGCTACACCCTGGTGTGGGTTGTGGTGATGGCCAATGCGATGGCCGTGCTGGTGCAGTACCTCTCGGCCAAGCTCGGCATGGTCACCGGCCAGTCGCTCGCCGGCCACATGGGCGCACGGCTCCGCACGGGGCCGAGGCTGGCGTACTGGGTCCAGGCCGAGACGATCGCGGTCGCGACCGATCTGGCTGAGGTCGTCGGCGGCGCAATTGCGCTCAACCTGTTGTTCGACCTGCCGTTGGTGCTCGGTGCGATCGTCACCGCAGCGGTCGCGATGGTGATCCTCAAAGTCGGTGACATGCGTGGTCAGAGCACGCTCGAACGGGTCATTGTCGGATTCCTCGCCCTGATCGCGGTCGGATTCATGGCGGGACTGTTCGTCAACGCGCCATCGCCAGGTCCTCTGGCCGGCGGACTGGTGCCGACCTTCGACGGCACCGACAGCGTGCTGCTCGCCTCGGGCATCATCGGCGCCACGGTGATGCCGCACGTCATCTATCTACACTCCAGCCTGACGATCGGCCGGTTGGGCCACCGCGGTGAGGGGCTGACGATTCCGCAGCTGCTCTCGGCCACTCGTGTCGATGTCGTGCTCGCACTGATCCTGGCCGGCATACTCAACCTCTCGCTGCTCGTGGTGGCCGCCGCCAGCCTGCATGGGTTGCCGGGGACCGACACGCTCGCCGGCGTGCATGCCGTCGTGACCTCCGAGCTCGGCTCCGGCATCGCGCTGCTGTTTGCGGTCGCGCTGCTCGGTTCGGGGCTGGCATCGACCTCGGTCGGCAGCGCTGCCGGCGCCGAGGTGATGAGCGGCCTGCTGGGCGTACGCCTGCCGGTGCTCGTCCGCCGAACCGTGACGCTCATTCCCGCCCTGATCGTGCTCGCGGCCGGGGCCGAGCCGAGCCGCGCGCTGGTCATCTCGCAGGTGGTGCTGTCGATCGGCATCCCGTTCGCGCTGATCCCCCTGGTGGTGCTGACGGCGCGTCGCGATGTCATGGGTGAGTACGCGAACCGGCGCCTCACGAACGCGACGGCCGGCGTGGTCGCGGCGATCGTCATCGTCCTCAATGTCTCCCTGATCTGGCTGACCATCACCGGCTGAGCTACATTCCTTCACGACCTAAGGACACCCCATGCCACTTGACCTCGACAGCGCCCGCACGATCATCTCGGAGACCCGGGCGAGCGGGCGAGCTTCCGGATTTCAGCCGTTGACGGTCGTCGTTCTCGACGCGGGCGGTCATGTCGTGGCCGTTGAACGCGAGGACGGGTCGTCCAACAAGCGGTTTGAGATCGCGTTCGCCAAGGCGAATGGCGCGGTCGCCTTCGGTATCGGATCGCGAGCCCTGATGGCGCGCGCTGAAGCATTTCCGTCCTTCGTCGCGGGGGCGACCTCGGCGATCGGCGGGGCACTCATCCCGGTGCCGGGCGGGGTTTTGGTGCGCGACAGCGCCGGGCAGCTGATCGGCGCTGTTGGGGTCTCCGGTGACAACTCCGACAATGACGAGGCGGCCGCGATCGCGGGTATCGAGGCCGCAGGATTCGCCGCCGACCCGGGCTGAACTGACCTACTCTGGTGGTCACATCTCCTTGGAGGATTGAATGACCGTCACCGTCGTGACCTACCGAACCCTGCAGGACCGCGCTGACGAGAACCAAGCCTTGGTGGAGGCTGTTTTTGCCGAGCTTGCCGAGACGGCGCCAGCAGAACTCCACTACGACACCTACCGGCTCGACGACGGGGTCTCGTTCGTCCACGTCGCAACGGTCGATGGCGAGACCAATCCCTTGCAGGCCGTTCCGGCGTTCCAGGCGTTCCTCGCCGGGATAGCCGATCGCTGCGAGAAGGGACCGCTCGCCTCGAACGCGACACGGATCGGTCACTACGAGCCGCAGTAGGGCTTGGGTGCACGACTGCGATGGAGAACATCTTCGTCAAGCGGGATCATTGAGTCATGCCCGAGCTGCCTGAGGTCAATGCGTTGGTCGACTTCCTTCGCGAGGAAGCCGTGGGCTCGGTCGTCGTCGGCATCGAGCTCGCATCATTCTCGGTGCTCAAGACATTCGATCCGCCGGTCACCGCGCTGCCCGGCCTGACGGTCACCGACGTGACTCGGCACGGCAAGTTCATCGACATCGACGTCGACGGCATCCACGTCATCGTGCACCTGGCCAAGGCGGGCTGGTTGCGGTGGTCCGACAAGCTGCCCGACACCAAGCTCAAGCTCGGCGCGAGCAATATCGCCGCACGAGTCAGGCTCGACAAGGGGGACGGACCGACGATCGGCTTCGACGTCACCGAGGCCGGCACCCGCAAGGGCCTTGCGATGTACGTGGTGCGCTCGCCGTCGGAGGTCCCCGGCATCGCCGCACTCGGACCCGAGCCGCTCGAACCTGGATTCGAGCTGCGCCCGTTGCTGGCCCGGAAGATGCAGGTCAAGCGACTGCTGCGAGATCAGAAGATCATCGCCGGAGTCGGCAATGCCTACAGCGATGAGATCCTGCACGCCGCCAAGCTGTCACCGTTCGCGATCGCCGAGAGCCTCAGCGAGGACGAGATCGTACGTCTGGAGGCGGCGGTGCAGGACGTACTCACCGAGGCCGTCGCCGAGGCGCACGGCAAGCCGGCGTCCGAGCTCAAGGATGACAAGCGCACCCGGATACGTGTGCACGGACGTACGGGCGAGAAGTGCCCGGTGTGCGGCGACATCGTCCGTGAGGTGACGTATGCCCAGTCATCCCTGCAGTACTGCGCGACGTGTCAGACCGGCGGCAAACCCCTGAAGGACCGCACGACGTCGAAATTCCTGAAGTGACCTAGCCCGCCGCGACCAGGGCTACCGCCAACGTGGCGAACACCAGCCCGACTCCCTGCCAACCGTGGATCTTCTCGCGCAGCACGACGGCTGCGAGCAGCACCGTGCTGGCCGGATAGAGCGAGGCGATCACCGAGACGACCGAGAGCAAGCCGTGGTGCGTGGCATACAGGAACGCTCCCTGGGCGGTGGCGCCCAGCGGCCCCATCATGCTGGCGCTCCAGGCGCCACGGCTGCGCGGAACCCAGGTCTGACGCAGCACTGTCGCCGTGATGATGACGGCGAGGACGGAGGTGACCTGTGAGGCGGCGAGCGGGAAGAGGCCGGCGTCGTCGCCGATCTGTCCGAGGAACACGAACAGCATGCCGAAGCCGAGTCCGGCGAGCACGCCGTCCACGACCCCACCGCGATGCGCCGGGTTGTCGTCGACGACCCGCGAGATCAGGGCGATCGCCGGGAACGCGCAGACGATACCCAAAACGGCGTATCGCGATGGCCGATCGCCCTGGGCGAGGCCGACGATGACCGGCAGCAGGGCCGTGCCGATCGCCGACAGCGGAGCCACGACTCCCATGCGGGCGGTCGAGAGTCCGCGATACAGGAACGCCACCCCGAATCCGCCGCCGAGGCCGGCCAATGCGCCGTAGGCGATATCGCTCCCGGTCGGCGATCCCGAGATCAGCAGGGCCGCGACGAGGCTGAAGAAGGCAGACGAGCTCTGCCCGACGACGGCGACCTGCCAGGCCGATGCGCGCTTGGCGAAGATGCCGCCGAGGAAGTCGGACACGCCATAGGCCAGCGCCGAGATGAGGGAGAAGAGGATGGCCACCCACGGAGGCTACTTGACCGGGCGACGGGTCGGATCACGTCCGTACGATGGAGGGTATGAAGTTCCGTCTGGTGCAATCGCTCGGCTCGCAAGCCAATGCGAAGGTCAGCGATCTTGCCTCGAAAGTCGACGACCAGACCGGCGAGGTTGCCAAGCGCACCGCCAACGTCATCGTGCTCGCCGTACGCGTGCTTCGCGTTCCGACGGCATTGATCCTGTGGGTTTCGCTGCCCTTCATCGCCGCGACATTTGCCCTCGGCCTGGCCGCCAACGGCACGACCAGCGTGGTCATCCTGGTGATCGCGGTGTTGATGGCGATCGTGAGTGCCGCGTTCTGGGGCCGACGTCGCAAGATCCTGCAAGCCGTCGAGGAGCCCGACAAGCTGGCCACCGAGCTCGGCATCATGATCAGCCTGAGTGACAAGGTCGACGAGACCAGGGGTGCGATCTCCCAGATCGCCGGCGCCGGCGGCTGGCGCATCTTCGCCCGCCTCAGAGGACTCTGGCGGGGCGCTGGGATGACGGCTCGTTGGATCGACGGCATCGGCGATCTGCCACGCGCCCGCTACTTCGGTCCACCCAAGATCGGCACCACCGTCACCGTCACTGTCGCGGCGCTGTGGCTCATTCCGATCTCGATCATCGCGGCTTTGTTCGCGCTGATCGGCACGATCGCCGGCTCCCTCTGAGCGTGACCGGGGCCGTCAGGATCGGCATTTCCGGCTGGACGTACGCCCCGTGGCGCAAGGTGTTCTATCCGGAGGGGCTCCGGCAGAAGGATGAGCTTGAGTACGCCGCGAGCAAGCTGTCGAGCATCGAGATCAACGGTTCGTTCTATTCGTTGCAGCGGCCGGAGAGCTATCTGGCCTGGCGCGAGCGGACGCCCGAGAGATTCGTGTTCGCGGTGAAGGGTGGCCGGTTCATCACCCACATGAAGAAGCTCGCCGATGTCGAAGCGCCGCTGGCGAACTTCTTCGCGTCCGGCCCCTTGGCACTCGGCGACAAGCTCGGACCGGTGCTGTGGCAGCTGCCGCCGACGCTGGGGTTCGATGCCAAGCGCCTGGCGCACTTTTTCGACCTGCTGCCCCGGACGATGACCCAGGCCGCTGAGCTCGGTGCGGGACACGACGAGCGAGTCGATGGCAGGTCCTACCTCGAAGTGGCCAGTGAGCGTCCGATCCGGCACGCTCTGGAGATCAGACACGACTCCTACCGCGTCCCCGCGTTCCTCGATCTGCTTCGTGAGCACGACATCGCGGTGGTCGTGGCGGACACGGCGGGGAAGTGGCCGTTGATCCGCGAGGTCACGACCGACTTCGTCTACGTACGCCTGCACGGCGACACCGAGCTGTATGCGAGTGGCTACTCTGCGACGGCGCTGGACGAGTGGGC
>JAOPXO010000167.1 GCA_025965115.1 Aeromicrobium sp. | reverse complement strand
TCCCCGTACTTGGCGTCCTCGTAGCCGGGCGCGACCCGGTTGATCGCGTCACCCATGTTGTGAATGCGCAGGGCGTTGGTCGAACCGGGGATGCCGGGAGGGCTACCGGCGACGATGACAACCTGCTGGCCCTCGTGGCAGCGGCCGATCTCGAGCAGCGCCTTGTCGACCTGCAGCACCATGTCATCGGTGTGCTTGACCTCGGGCACGGTGAATGTCTCGATGCCCCAGCTCAGCGCGAGCTGGCGGCGTACGAGCGGGTCGGGCGTGAACGCGATGACCGGCACCCGCGAGCGGTAACGGGTCATCCGCCGGGCGGAGTCACCGCTGGTGGTGAACGCGACAACGAAGCGCGCATCGACCGATTCGGCGACGTCGGCGGCAGCGCGACAGATGACGCCGCTCTTGGTCTTGGGCTTCCAGGTGAAAGCCGCCATGCGTACGAGCCCGTGATCTTCGGTCGACTCAATGATGCGCGCCATCGTGTGGACGGTCTCGATCGGATAGTCGCCCACGCTGGTCTCGCCCGAAAGCATCACGGCATCGGCGCCATCGAGCACCGCATTGGCGACGTCAGAGGCCTCCGCACGAGTCGGCCGGGGAGCCGAAATCATCGACTCGAGCATCTGGGTTGCCACGATCACCGGCTTGGCATTGCGGCGGGCCTTCTCCACGATCAGTTTCTGGACGATCGGCACGTCCTCGAGCGGCAGCTCAACACCGAGGTCACCGCGCGCGACCATGACCCCGTCAAAGGCGTCCATGATGCCGTCGAGATTCTTGACCGCCTGCGGCTTCTCAATCTTGGCTATGACCGGGCGATGCACGCCCTCCTCGACCATGATCTTGAGGACGTCGGCGTAGTCGTCTGCGGAGCGCACGAATGACAGCGCGATGAAGTCAACGCCCAGGCGCAGGGCGAAGCGCAGATCGTCGATGTCCTTCTCGCTCATCGCCGGAACGCTGACCTGCACGCCCGGAAGATTGATGCCCTTGTTGTTGCTGACCATCGCGGACGTCTCGACGATCGTCACGACATCGGTCGGCGTGACCGACGTCGCCCGCAGCCGGATGCGGCCGTCATCGACCAGGATCTCGTCGCCCGGAGACACGTCTCCCGGCAGACCTTTG
This sequence comes from Aeromicrobium sp., assembly GCA_025965115.1. GTDB lineage: Bacteria > Actinomycetota > Actinomycetes > Propionibacteriales > Nocardioidaceae > Aeromicrobium. The sequence continues at coordinate 23,838 of JAOPXO010000167.1, read as the reverse complement.
TAGGTGGTCGAGCAGCGGTTGACGTCGCCGAGGATGTCGTCGGTCGTGATCGTGAACTCGGCTCCCGCTACGAGATGGACAGGCCCGTCGGCGAAGCGGCCGAGCCGGATCTTGGGGCCCTGCAGATCGGCCAGGATCGCGATCGCCTTGCCCGTCGACTCGGCGGCGGCTCGCACCCAGGCGAAGTTCTGCTCGTGGTCGGCTTGGTCGCCGTGACTCATGTTGAGACGCGCGACATCCATGCCTGCCTGGGCAAGTTCGAGGATCTTGTCGGCACCGGCAACGGCCGGCCCGAGCGTACAAACAATCTTGGCTCTACGCACGAGTTGACCCTATCCACTCGGAATGGCTACCCGCGAGTCACTTATGTGGTTTGCGGCAACAAATTCGGGAATGCCGTGTTCACACGGTCAAAGGGCGGGCCGTCGGAGGGATCGGCGAAGGCAGGCTCGTCGTGCCGGAGAGGTAGGCGTCGACCCCAGCGGCGGCGGAGCGTCCCTCGGCGATCGCCCAGACGATCAGCGACTGGCCACGACCGGCATCACCGGCGACGAACACTCCGTCAACGCTCGACATGTAGTGGTTGTCTCGGCTGATGTTGCCTCGCTCGTCGAGCTCGACACCGAGCTGTTCGACGAGGCCTTCGCGTTCCGGACCGGTGAATCCCATGGCGAACAGCACGAGCTGGGCCGGGATGACCTTCTCCGAGCCGTCGATCTCGGTCAGCTTGCCGTCGATGAACTCCACCTCGACAAGGCGCAGGCCGGTGACCTGGCCATCCTCGCCGAGGAACTCCTTGGTGGAGATCGAGTAGACGCGCTCGCCGGCTTCTTCGTGTGCGGATGAGACGCGGTAGATCATCGGATAGGTCGGCCACGGCTGGTTCTCGGGCCGCTCCTCCCCCGGATTGGGCAGGATCTCCAGCTGGGTGATCGATTTCGCGCCCTGGCGGATCGACGTGCCCAAGCAGTCGGCTCCGGTGTCGCCGCCGCCGATGATGATGACGTCCTTGTCGGTGGCCAGGATCTGGTCCTCGACCTCTTCACCGAGTGCCACCCGGTTGGCCTGCGGCAGGAACTCCATGGCCTGATGGATGCCGGCGAACTCACGACCTGGCACCGGAAGGTCACGGCGGACGGTCGCCCCGATCGCCAGCACGACGGCGTCGTAGCGATCGCGCAGCTGTGATCCGGTGAGGGTGTCGCCGACCTGGATGCCGGAGCGGAACACCGTGCCCTCGCGCTCCATCTGGTCGATGCGACGGTCGACCTGGATCTTCTCCATCTTGAATTCGGGGATTCCGTAGCGCAGCAGGCCTCCGGGCTTGTCGTCCCGCTCATAGACCGCGACGGTGTGCCCCGCACGCGTGAGCTGCTGGGCAGCGGCGAGTCCGGCCGGGCCGGAACCGACGACGGCAACGGTCTTGCCGGTCAGCCACTCGGGAGGCTCGGGGCGTACTTGCCGGTCGTCCCAGGCTTTGTCGATGATCGAGACCTCGACGTTCTTGATCGTGACCGCATCGCGGTTGATCGCGACGACGCAGGCCGTCTCGCACGGCGCCGGACACAGCCGCCCGGTGAACTCCGGGAAGTTGTTGGTGGCGTGCAGGCGGTCGAGTGCCTCGTCCCAGTCCTCGCGCCAGACCAGATCGTTCCACTCGGGGATCAGGTTGCCGAGCGGGCAGCCCTGGTGGCAGAACGGGATGCCGCAGTCCATGCATCGGCCGGCCTGCTCGGTGATGATCGGCAGCAGGGCCTTGCCCGGACCACCCGGGTAGACCTCATTCCAGTCGTGGATGCGCTCCTCGACCGGTCGGCGCGGAGCAAGCTCACGCGGTGTCGTGATGAATCCGCGGGGATCAGCCACGTGCAGCCACCTCCATCATGCGTGTGGTCGTGTCTTCGTCGGACAGGCCTTCGGCCTCGGCCGCGGCCCGCGCTTCGAGCACGAGTCGGTAGTTGACCGGCATGATCTCGGTGAACCGCTCGAGCGACTGCTCCCAGCTGCCGAGCAGCTGCTCAGCGACCACGGAACCTGTCTCGTCGAGATGCTTCTGGATCAAGCTCTTGAGTTCTTCCTGGACCATGACGGCGGAGCCGCTTGCATCCGGGTCCCCTAGGGCCCGCAACTCAACCATTTCCATGTTGACCAGGCTCTCGTCGAGGTCGAGCACGTATGCCGCGCCGCCACTCATTCCGGCAGCCACGTTGCGACCGGTTGGGCCGAGGATGACGACCCGGCCACCGGTCATGTACTCGCAGGCGTGGTCGCCCACACCCTCCACGACCGCGCTCGCGCCGGAGTTGCGTACGCAGAAGCGCTCGCCGACCTTGCCGCGCAGGAAGATCTCGCCGCTCGTGGCCCCGAATCCGATGACGTTGCCGGCCAGGATCTGAGCCTCTGCGGTGAACTGGACGTCACGCGGTGGACGCACGATGAGGCGTCCGCCGGATAGGCCCTTGCCGACATAGTCATTGCCATCGCCCTCGAGGCGCAGCGTGATGCCCGCAGGCAGGAATGCGCCGAAGGACTGGCCGGCCGAGCCGAGGAACGTGATGTCGATCGTGTTCTCCGGCAGGCCCGCACCCTTGTAGAGCTTGGTGACCTCGTGGCCGAGCATCGTGCCGACCGTACGGTTGACGTTGCGGATCGGCAGCTGCGCGCGCACGGGCTCACCCTTCTCGAGGGCGTCCTTGCTCAGCCGGATCAGCTCGTTGTCGAGGGCCTTGTCGAGGCTGTGGTCCTGCGTCGTCGTGTTGTGCAGGACGGCCCCTTCGGCGAGCTCGGGGACGTAGAGGATCGGCGTCAGGTCGAGGCCATCAGCCTTCCAGTGGTCGACGGCCTTGCGGATGTCGATGACCTCGGCGTGCCCCACGGCCTCCTCGATCGAGCGGAAGCCGAGCTCGGCGAGATATTCGCGGACCTCCTCGGCGATGTAGGTGAAGAAGTTGACGATGTACTCGGCCTTGCCGGTGTACTTCTCGCGCAGTGCCTTGTTCTGCGTCGCGACACCGACAGGACACGTGTCGAGGTGGCACACGCGCATCATGATGCAGCCACTGACGACCAGCGGCGCGGTCGCGAAGCCGAACTCCTCGGCGCCGAGGAGTGTGGCAATCACGACGTCCCGGCCAGTCTTGAGCTGACCGTCGCACTGCACGACGATGCGGTCGCGCAGGCCGTTGAGCAGCAGCGTCTGCTGGGTCTCGGCGAGTCCGAGCTCCCACGGTCCCCCAGCGTGCTTGAGCGACGTCAGCGGCGACGCGCCGGTGCCCCCGTCGTGGCCTGAGATCAGCACGACATCGGCCTTGGCCTTCGAGACGCCCGCCGCGACCGTGCCGACGCCGACCTCGGACACGAGCTTGACGTGCACGCGGGCCGACGGATTGGCGTTCTTGAGGTCGTGGATCAGCTGCTTGAGGTCCTCGATCGAGTAGATGTCGTGGTGGGGAGGCGGCGAGATGAGACCGACTCCTGGCGTGGAGTGCCGGGTCGTCGCGATCCACGGATAGACCTTGGGTCCGGGCAGCTGACCGCCCTCGCCCGGCTTCGCGCCCTGCGCCATCTTGATCTGGATGTCGTCGGCATTCGTGAGGTATTCGGAGGTCACTCCAAACCGACCAGACGCCACCTGCTTGATCGCAGACCGACGCTCCGGGTCGTACAACCGGTCGGAGTCCTCGCCACCCTCGCCGGTGTTGGACTTGCCGCCGAGACGGTTCATCGCGATCGCCAGCGTCTCGTGGGCTTCCTGGCTGATCGAGCCGTACGACATCGCACCGGTGGAGAACCGCTTGACGATCTCGGAGACCGGCTCGACCTCGTCGATCGAGATCGGCTCGCGCTCCCCCTCCTTGAAGCCGAACAGACCGCGCAGCGTCATCAGCCGCTCGGACTGGTCGTCGACACGCGACGTGTACTGCTTGAAGATCTCGTAGCTGCCCGTGCGGGTCGAGTGCTGCAGCCGGAAGACCGTTTCGGGGTCGAACAGGTGCTGCGGGCCCTCACGTCGCCACTGATATTCGCCACCGACGTCGAGGTGACGCCTCGGACCGGCGATACCGCTGGTCGGATATGCCTTGAGGTGCCGCGACCGGACCTCGGCAGCCAGCACATCGAGGCCGGCCCCGCCGAGCTTCGAGGACGTGCCGGTGAAGTACGCGTCGACAACCTCATGCGACAGTCCGACGGCCTCGAAGATCTGTGCACCCGTGTATGAGGCAACGGTCGACACACCGACCTTGCTCATGACCTTGAGCACGCCCTTGCCCAGCCCGTACGCGACATTGCGCACCGCCTTGGCCGGCGCGACGCCCTCGACGAAGATGCGCTCACGTGCGAGGTCTTCAGCCGACTCCAAGGCGAGATAGGGGTTGACGGCGGTGGCACCGTAGCCGATCAGCAGGGCGACGTGGTGCACCTCGCGTACGTCACCGGTCTCGACGATGAGACCGGCCTGGGTGCGCAACTTCTCGCGCACCATGTGGTGGTGGACCGCACCGGTCAGCAGCAGTGACGGGATCGGTGCGAGGTCGGAGTTGGAGTGACGGTCCGAGAGCACGATGATGCGGGCGCCGTCGGCGATCGCCACAGACACCTCCGCGCAGATCTCGTCGAGCTTGACCCGCAGCGCCTCACCGCCGCCGTCGACCTCATAGAGGCCTCGGATGACGTGCACGCTGAAGCCCGGCATGTCGCCGTCCTTGTTCATGTGCCGGATCTTGGCGAGCTCGTCGTTGTCGAGCACCGGGAATGGCAGTTGGAGCATGCGACACGACGCCGCAGTCGGCGCCAGGACGTTGCGCTCGGGCCCGATCGTGCCGGCCAGCGAGGTGACAACCTCCTCGCGGATCGCGTCGAGTGGCGGATTGGTGACCTGCGCGAATTGCTGCGAGAAGTAGTCGAACAGCTGGCGTGGCCGGTCCGAGATGGCCGCGATCGGCGTGTCGGTGCCCATCGAGCCGATCGCCTCAGCTCCGGCGCGCGCGAGCGGAGCCAGCAGGATGCGCAGCTCCTCCTCGGTGTATCCGAAGACCTGCTGGCGACGCGTCACCGACGCGTGGGTGTGGACGATGTGCTCGAGATCGGGGAGGTCCTCGAAGCGGACCAGTCCGGAGTAGAGCCATTCGTCGTACGGGTGCTCGTTGGCGAGGGCGTTCTTGATCTCGTGGTCCTCGATGATGCGGTGCTGGTCGAGGTCGATCAAGAACATCTTGCCGGGCTCGAGCCGACCCTTGCGGGTGATCGTCGACTGGTCGATGTCCAGGACACCGGCCTCGGAGGCGAGCACGACGAGACCATCCTCGGTGACCCAGTAGCGGCCAGGACGCAGCCCGTTGCGGTCAAGGACGGCACCGATCTGGTTGCCGTCGCTGAACGTCACGCAGGCCGGGCCGTCCCACGGCTCCATCACGGAGGAGTGGAACTCATAGAACGCCCGGCGAGCGGGGTCCATGTCGGGATTGTTCTCCCACGCCTCGGGAATCATCATCATGACCGCGTGCGGCAGGCTGCGACCGCCGAGATGCAGCAGCTCGAGCACCTCGTCGAATGACGCGGTGTCGCTGCCTTCGGGGTCGCAGATCGGGAAGAGCCTACTGATGTCTCCAGGGATCAGGTCGCTCTCGAGCAGCGCTTCGCGGGCCCGCATCCAGTTGCGGTTGCCCCGCGCGGTGTTGATCTCGCCGTTGTGGGCGATGAACCGGAAGGGATGCGCCAAGGGCCAGCTCGGGAACGTGTTGGTCGAGAACCTGCTGTGCACGATCGCCAGCGCCGACTCGACACGCACATCGCTGAGGTCGGGGAAGAAGTTCTCCAGCTGCTCGGTCGTGAGCATGCCCTTGTAGATCAGCGTGCGGCTCGACAGCGACGGGAAGTAGATGTCCAGCTCGTGCTCGGCGCGCTTGCGCAGGCAGAACGCACGCCGGTCGAGTTCCAGCCCGGTGAGAGGCGCTTCCTTCGCGCCCACCGTCTGTGGCGCCACGAACACCAACGCGAAGGACGGCATCGCACCGCGTGACATGTTGCCGAGGATGTCGGGGTTGACCGGCACTTCGCGCCAGCCCAGAACCGCGAGGCCTTCCTCCACCGCCAACGATTCGAAGCTCTTGCGAGCCACGGCGGACTCATCGGCGTCGATCGGCAGGAATGCCATGCCGACGGCGTACGAGCCATTGTCCGGCAGCTCGACGCCACCGACCGCACGCAGGAATGCGTCCGGGATCTGGATCAGGATGCCGGCGCCGTCGCCTGAGTCGGGTTCGCCACCGACCGCGCCACGGTGATCGAGATTGCGCAATGCGGTGAGGCCCTTGGCCACGATGTCATTGCTCGCGACTCCGGTCAGTGTGGCCACGAATGCGACGCCACAGGCGTCGTGCTCATTGCTCGGGTCGTACAGACCCTGCGCGGCGGGCAGTGCTGAAAATGGCTTGGCGTGCACGGAGGGCCCCCTCGTACGTCGTCACAACTACGGAAATCTCACACCGGGGACGACATTGGCCTCGGACAGCATCCTGAGTTTACACGTACGCACTCGGCGTGCGCCTCAGCTGGCCGGCGTTCCGTCCGGCTCGTCGATGATGCGACGGTGCAGCTCGGTCGTCAACGTGTGGATGGTCCGCGTGATCTCGGTGTTGGACTTGAGCTCGAGCTCCTGCTCCACGAAATCGTGATCGGCCTTGGCCTGCTGGAAGTCCGCCTGTCGGTTCTGCCCGATCATCACGAACGTTGACAGGAAGATCGCCTCGAGCGAGACGACGAGGGTCAACGTCGGCCACGGGGACTTCTCGATCACCAGCATCCAGACGCCGAAGACCACGGCGTGCAGGTAGACGAATTTCATCGAACCCGCGAACGCCGTGATGGCATCTGCGATGCGCGTCTGAAGGCTCTCAGCGCGTTTGGCCTGGATTGCTGTCGTCACGGGGTGCTGCAGGGGTTGCTTGGTCTGCTCTGCCATGGATCGCTCCTGATCGTGTGGGGATGCTCACTGATCAGAATGCGCGCTCAACCCAGGCTTCGGCCGACCGCCTCGCCGACAAGATAGGTGAGTCCTGCCGCGGCGCCACCGAGCAGGAGCTGTCGAATTCCGCCGAACCACCAGGACCGCTTGGTGATGCGGGTGACCACGGCACCGCAGCCGAACAGCGCGATCAGCGAGATCACCACCGCGGGCCATGGGGAGGAGACACCGACCAGATAGGGCAGGAGTGGGATCAGAGCGCCCACCGCGAACGAGATGAATGACGAACCGGCCGCGAGGTAGGGCGACGCCAGGTCATCGATGTCGACCCCGAACTCCTCGCGAGCGTGCACACGTACGGCCTGCTCGGGGTCGCGGTGGATCTGCTCGGACATCTGCCGGGCAATGTCCTCGTCAACGCCCTTCTCGACATACATCGCGGCGAGCTCCGCGGTCTCAGCCGCGGTATGGGCGAGGATCTCCTCGCGCTCGATCTCGACCTGGGCCAGCGCGAACTCCGACTGGCTGGCGACCGAGGTGTACTCCCCTGCCGCCATCGAGAAGGCACCCGCGGCGAGCCCGGCAAGGCCGGCCAGCACGATCGGCTTGGTGTCGGTGTTGCTGCCGCCGACGACACCCATCATCAGTGCGAAGTTCGACACCAGCCCATCCATCGCGCCGAACACGGCGGGTCTCAGCCAGCCGCCGGTGACATCCGGGTGCTCGTGCTCGATCTCTTCCGGATCGGGCAGGGGCTCGGTGCTCTCGAGGGCGTCGGTCATGCGCACACCGTACGTCCGCCGGTCGGTGCGCGTCATCGAAGGTCAGCCTGTCCTAGGTGGCCGGCGATTCGATGGGCCGTCAACGCCTCGAGACGAGTCGGTCACGGAAGTCGGCCTCCCGCTTGAGCCGGGCCAGATCGCGTTGTCGACGCGATGAGATCACGGCGGCGAGGAAATCCTCTGCCGTGGTGCCGGGAGGCGGTGCGGGCGCCACGTACTTCTTGACCTCGTCGGCAAGCCGCCCACCGATCGAGGCACGTGAGCCCGGGTCGATTGTCGGGAGACGGCCGAGGAACTGACGCACGGCCAGCATCAGGCCGGTCGGGAGCGAGCCCATGTCCGCTCCGTCCGCCCAGGTGGCGAGATGGGGTGGCATCCTTGCGGGTTGCGCCAGTCGCAGCTTCACGCGTTCGCGAACGACGTACGTGCCGGCGGCGTAGTCACCGAGTCTCTTGCCGCGAGCACTCACCAGGGCGGACAGGAACGCCGGCGAACCACCGAGCAGATAGATCTCGACGAAGCCGACAAGGGCGCGGATGAAGGCGTGCTGAAAACTGATCGGCCCGGCGTCGTCACGGACGGTGCGCAGCCCGAGGATCCGTTTTCCAAGCGATTTGCCTCGAGTGAGCGTCTCGACCGTCGTCGGTACGACGACGAAGACGACCACGATGGTTCCGATCAACGCCACATCGGCCAGCGCTTCGTCGGCATTCCACGAGGCCAAAGCAGCGATCACGATGACCAGGATGAGCAACACGATCGTGGTGATGACATCGATCAGGCCCGAAACCATCCGCGAACCCACCGCCGCAGGAGGCAGGTCAAGCGCGACGGCCTCGCCGGTCACGAGATCGTCGGTCGTGAGCGTCGCGAACTCCGGGCTGGTCATGGCACGCCTACGATATCGGTGTGGACCTCGATGCGTACGTCATCGCGCACTCGAGTGAGTGGGCGCGGCTGGAGAAGCTGGTCGGTCGGGGCAAGCTCTCCGGTGCGGAGAGCGATGAGTTCGTCGAGCGCTACCAACAGGTCGCCACGCACCTCTCGGTCGTGCGTACCTCCGCACCCGACGCCTCGCTGGTGGCCTATCTCTCATCGTTGCTCGCCAGAGCCCGCAACCAGGCGGTCGGCACGCGGGTCACGACGTGGCGCGGGGTCTGGACCTTCTTCGCAGACCGGTTCCCGGCCGCACTGTTCCGGCTGCGCTGGTGGTGGCTGAGCTGTCTGACCGCCAATGTGCTGGTCGCCGCGGTGATGACGTGGTGGTTGGTGGAGAACCCCCGCGTTGAGCAAGGTCTGCTCTCACCGGCCCAGGTCAACCAGCTGGTCAACAACGACTTCGAGGGCTACTACAGCGAGTCCGCTGCGAGTCATTTCGCGGCCCAGGTGTGGACCAACAATGCGTGGGTCACCGCGCTATGCATCGCATTCGGCATCGTCGGGTTCCCGGTGATCGTGCTGCTGTTCAACAACATCTCGAACCTCGCCATCGTCGCCTCGATCATGATCCGACACGACCGGGCAGGGTTGTTCTGGGGGCTGATCCTTCCGCATGGCCTCCTCGAGCTGACCGCGGTGTTCGTCGCCGGTGGCGTCGGGATCCGGCTGTTCTGGTCATGGATCGAGCCGGGCAACGTCAGCCGCGCGTCGTCGATCGCCCGCGAGGGACGTACGGCGGCAACGGTCGCGCTGGGGCTGGTCGCGGTGCTGCTGGTCAGCGGTTTGATCGAGGCATTCGTGACGCCGTCCGGACTTCCCACCTGGGCCCGCATCGGCATCGGCGTCACGGCCGAACTGCTCTTCTTCGCGTATGTGTTCGTGGTCGGTCGCAACGCCGTCCACCGCGGTTTCACCGGCGACATCGATGCGTCCCTGCTCGAGTCACCGGTCGCCACGCAGGCCTGACGGCGTCAGAGCAGCCCGCGCGCCTTGAGCGACAGATAGTGATCGGCCAGCGCGGGAGGCAAACGCTCGGCATCGGCGTCGACGACTTCCACACCGAGCTTCCTGAGGAGCTCAGCCGTACGCGTCCGGCGGCGCATCACCTGCTCGGCCGCCGCTGCGTCATACACCTCATCGATCGAGTCGCGAGTCGCGGCAAGCTGCTCCAGCGCAGGGTCCTTCACCGAAGCCAGGACGACTCGGTGATGCCGGGTCAGTGCCGGAAGGACGGGAAGCAGTCCTTCTTCGATGGCCGATGGCTCGAGCGGCGTGAGAAGGACGACGAGCGCTCGCCGTCGACCCAGTCTTTGGACGGCACCTGCCAGGGTCGGCCAGCTGGCTTCAGCGATGACCGGTTCGAGATCGGCCATGGCGTCCTGAAGAGTCGCGACGATGTCGCGGGCCCGAGCCGAGCGGACCCGGGAGCGGACCCGCCGGTCTCCGGCGATGAAATCGACGCGATCGCCGGCTCGAGCGGCGAGGGCGGCCAGCAGCAGTGCGGCATCCATCGCGGAGTCGAGTCGCGGCACGTCCTCGACCCGACCGGCCGAGGTACGCGAGGTGTCGAGCACCAGCACAACCCGACGCTCGCGCTCCGGCTGCCACGTGCGGACGACGACCTTGGCGGTACGAGCCGACGCACGCCAGTCGACGGAGCGCACATCGTCGCCTCTGACGTACTCGCGGAGCGAGTCGAACTCGGTGCCCTGGCCCCGCACCCGTACTGCAGCCCGGCCATCGAGCTCTCGCAGGCGCGCCAGTCGGGAGGGCAGATGCTTGCGTGACTCAAATGGTGGAAACGAGCGAATCGTGCCCGGCAGGTCGCGGGTCTTCTGCCTCGCCATGAGGCCGAGCGGGCCGTTGAGGCGGACGGTGAGGCCGACGGCTCGAAGGTCGCCGCGGCGTCGGGGCAGCAGCGGCGTTCGAAGCCGTGCGCGATCGCCGGGTGCGAGCCGAGCGCGATGACGGTTGTCACTGGCGCCTGCGGTCGGTTGCCACGCGTCCCGGATGAACGCGCTCACCCGACGGCGGGATTCGTTGGTGGCGACCACGATCGACTCGGCCGGATCACCCAGACGCACAGAGCTCGCAGGACCACGCGCGAAGGACAGCGAAGCCTGACGTGGCGCAAGAATCCAGTCCGCGAGGCAGACGAGCAGCACGACCAGGAGCCACATTCCGACCGTGCTCATCTCAGGACGCAGAACCACCGGGATCAACCCCAACAGGAGCAACAGCGGCACCCGACCCGAAATCGCCATCAGCGGCCCGACGTCATCGCGGCACCGGCACCGAACCGAGAGCCGAGCTGAGCACCCGCTCCACATCGACGCCCTCGAGCTCGGCTTCCGGACGCAGTCCGAGTCGATGCGCCAGCGTCGCTTGTGCGAGCGACTTGACGTCGTCCGGTGTCACGAAGTCACGTCCCGCGAGCCAGGCCCACGCCCGGGCAGACCGCAGCAGTGCGGTCGCACCTCGCGGACTGACGCCCAGTGACAGCGATGGCGAGTCGCGTGTGGCCCGAGCGATGTCGACGATGTAGCCGCTGACCTCGGGGGAAACTTGAACGCTTCGGACAGCGATCTGTGCAGCGGCGATATCGGCGCCCGATGCGACGGCCGTGACCCCGGCCGCCGCCACATCGCGTGGATCGAATCCGCTCGCATGCCGGTTCAGGATCTCGAGCTCATCGTGGCGCTCGGGGATCGGTAGGACGATCTTGAGCAGGAATCGGTCGAGTTGAGCTTCGGGAAGGGGGTACGTGCCTTCGTACTCCACCGGGTTCTGCGTCGCCGCGACGAGGAAGGGCTGCGGCAGAGGGTGCGACACGCCGTCAACGGTGACCTGACCTTCCTCCATCGCCTCGAGGAGCGCGGCCTGCGTCTTGGGCGGCGTGCGGTTGATCTCATCGGCCAGCAGCAGGTTGGTGAAGACAGGGCCCTGACGGAACGACAGCTCGCCCCGAGTGCTGTCGATGACCATCGAGCCGGTGATGTCGCCCGGCATCAGGTCGGGGGTGAACTGCACCCGTCGGGTGTCAACGGACAGACTCGCAGCCAGGGTACGGATCAGCAGGGTCTTGGCCGTGCCAGGCACACCCTCCATCAGCACGTGGCCACCGCAGAGCATCGCGACCAGGAGTCCGGAGACGGCCGAATCCTGGCCGACCACGGCCTTCGCGACCTCGGCTCGTACGGCAGAAAGTCGTCCTCGCAGGTCCTTGTCGTCGAACTCTTCGTCCGGCGTCGAAACGGTGTCGGTCATGGATTGCGTACCTCTTTGTCGAGTTCGGTCAGGTCACGAGCCAGCTTGATCAGATCACGATCGGAGGCGGGTGTTTCGGCATCGGTGCCGATGAGTGCGGCGACTTCGGTCTCGGGCCGACCGGCATGGCGGGCCAGATCCCGGATGAGGACATCCTGATCATGCCCGACACCAAGCCCGAGCCGGTGGGCGGCGCGGTCACGGGCGGCACTTCGGAGCGCGGCGGCGGCGTGCGCACGGTCATTGGCCTTGCGGTACAGCCGACCACGGCTGCGGGTTGTCTCGATCGCCTTGACGACCACAGGGAGCGGTTCGACGGACAACGGTCCGAGCCGGCGAGCACGCCATACGATCAGGAAGATGGTGGCGATCGCCACCATCCACAGGCCGGGATGGATCCACCGCGGCAGTAGCGAGCCGACGGTGAAATCATCCTGGCCGTCGAGGTCCCCCGAGCTCGGGACGTACCAGACGAGGTGGTCGGACTGTCCCAGCAGCCGGAGGCTCGCCGCCGCATTGTCCCCGCGCAGGATCTGATCATTGGTCATCGCCTGACCAGCACCGAAGAGGGTCACCCCGCTCAGCTGAAGGAAAGCCGATCCGTTCTTCTGCGGGAAGCATCCCGAGCCGCCGTCATAGACAACCGCGGAGTCGATCGTGAGAGTGAGACCTTCGAACATCGGGTCCCCGCATCGGGCCGCCATCCCCTTGCCCGGGCGGACGCGGGTCGCCTGCACGTTGTCGATGGCGGCGACGACTGCCGGCCCCGGGTCAACGAGCACGAGAGTGCCTCTGACGTGATGCAGCAGCCGGTCAAATGTGTCCTTGCCGAGGTCCTCGGTCGATGTCACCACCACCACGGTCTGTGGACTGATGGGGGTGTCGTCGAGCTTGTCGGCGGAGCGTACGACCGTCACGTCGACCCCCTGGTCGTCGAGGACCCGTGCCAACGCCTGCGCTCCGTTGGGGCCGGGATTGTCCGGGTCATAGCGCGCGGATTGGTCGTGGCCCCCGGTGCCGACCAGGGCGGCGACAACCACAGCGAGCAGGAACGCACCGACAATGACCAACGTGGCGCCGTGTCGCGAACGCCAGGTCGCGGTGCGAGCGGTCGCCGTCTCGGTCATCGCGTGCTCCCGAGCTCATCGTCCAGCGCCAACACATCGACTGCCTGACCGTGTGAGGCGGGCCGGTCGCCGTAGAGCACCGAGTCGAACAGAAGGGCGGATACGTCCACGCGCGACCGTTGATCGGGGTACGCCCCGGAGAGAGCCCGTGCCGCTTCCTGTGCTGTCGTCCCAGGATTGTCCTCGAGGCGACCCCGCTCGACCTGGCGGACCGCGAGGGCCCGGAAACCGTCGACCAGCGCCTCCGCGTTGCGACCTTCGGCCAACGCAGCCTCGGCTCGGGAACGAAGCTCGGCGGCCGTGACGGCCTCATCGGTGAGGATCGTGTGCTTCACCACGGGTACCCGGGCAGACGCTCGCGCGCGGGTGAGCAGCCACGCGAGCGCAACGATCAGGAGCACGGCTATCAGCATTGCCGCGAAGGTGCTGGCCAACGAGAAGCCGGCCGCCTTGTCGACACCGTTGCCGAGCAGTCGGTCGAGCCAGGCCAGCAGGCGTTCGGCCCAATTGTCCTTGAGATATTCCGGCTTGAGCAGCTCGCGACCCAACAGCGATCTCGCTTCGCCGGGCGATGGATCAAGTACGCGCTCAGCGACGAGCGTGATCACGATGCCGTGATCCCAGCCCGGGCCATCAGCTCGACGTCGAACGCCTCCTTGCGCATGCGCTGATCGATGTACTGCAGTGACGTCACCGCGCCCGAGAAGGGTGCCACGAATGCCGAGGAAATCACCGAGGTGAGTGCATTCGAGACCGCGAACGCGAGCAAGGCATAGTCAGGAAACGCCAACGGGAGAAGGCTCCCGGCAATCGAGACGGGGGCACTGAGCATCCCACCGGCGATGCTCGCGACGATGCCGGTCAGGACACCGATACCGAAGATGCGCCAGAACTGCTTGCGGGTCAGCGCATAGCTGCGCCGGAGCGCGCCGAACACTCCCACCGGCTCCAACATCAGCACCGGGGCCGGCAGGTAGTAGAAACGCACCCAGAACCAGATCATCCCGACGATGAACGCCGGAACCGTGATGATGCCCCAGATCACGATTGCTGCGGTGGACCCGAAGATGACCACCAGCGCCCACAAGCCCGCGTAGATGCCGATCGCCAGCACCGCCGCACCACTGACCACGCCCATCAGGCCGAGCAGCTTCCAGCGCTTTCCCCGGGTCGCTGCCCAGGCTTCACCGAGAGTGAGGCGCTTGCCGATTGCGGCGGCGTTGGCGACATGGGCGATCATTCCGGTGACGAAGATCAATCCGATCTGAAGCAGGATCGTGCCCACAGCAACCGATACGAGCGAGATGCCTTCGCCGATCGAGTCGCTCTGACTGGGATCGGAACCGAAATCGCTGTTCGGATCGAAGCCGCCAACCGTGAACGTGACGATCGCGCTGATCAGGACCGGGATGAGCATCGTGACAGAGGCCACGAGCACGGCCGAGCCGACCGTCGCCTTGGGGTTGAATCGGATGATCTTGAACGCCGCGTCGTACATGTCGCTGAGGGTCAACGGGCGCAGCGGAATCGCGCCGGGTTTGTGCGCTGCGCCGAGCATTCCGGGAGCCGGAGCCCAGCCTGGCGGCGGGGCTTGGGGGGTCCAACCGGGCGGTGGGGCTTGCTGAGTCCAGCCCGGCGGCGGGGCCTGGGCAGTCCAGCCCGGCGGCGGTGTTGACGGAGGCGGCTGGTAGCCGGGTGGCGGAAATGCCTGATCGTCCGAAATGAGAATCCCCTTGAGTCGCGCTCATCCTGACAGATTGTCGCGCTCATCCTGACAGTATTTGGGCGACAATTTCGTACGTTGTGCCAATTGCCGCGAAGCCATCCCGAGGTCGACTCAGCCGGCGAGCTCGTCGGAGCCCTTGGCTTCCGGGGCTGGTTCGTCCACCGCTCGGTTGCGGGTCCTGAAGAAGTAGGTCGTCGCCAGGGTGAACAGGATGAGTGCGGTCCAGTCGTTGAGGCGCAGCGGGCCGATGTGATGGGCGAAATCGATGCGCAGTCGCTCGATCCAGGCCCGCCCGGCGGTGTAGAACATCACATACAGCGCAAACGCCCGTCCACCAGTGAGCTTGACTCGACGGTCGATCAGGATGATCAACGCGGCGGCGGCGAGGTTCCACAGCAGCTCATACAGGAATGTCGGCTGGAACGTGGCGAACTGCGAGTAGCCCTCAGGCCGGTGCGCGAGGTCGATCTTCAAACCCCACGGCTTGGTGGTGGGCTTGCCGAACAGCTCCTGGTTGAAGTAGTTGCCGATACGGCCGATCGCCTGGGCGACAAGCAGCCCAGGGGCCAGGGCATCCGCAACGGACGAGAACGTGACGCCGTAGCGACGACAGGCGATGTAGGCGCCGACTGCACCGCCGGCGATCGCACCCCAAATCCCGAGGCCGCCCTTCCAGATCTCGAGGGCATCGATGACGTGCTTGCCCTTGCCGAAGTAGAGCTCTGGATCGGTCGCGACGTGATAGATGCGCGCGCCGACAATGCCGAATGGCACGGCCCAGATGGCCATGTCACCGATGAGCCCGGGACGGCCGCCGCGGGCGGTGAACCGACGCTCACCGATCCAGATGGCGACAAGCGCGCCGACGATGATGCCAAGTGCGTAGGCGCGTAGCGGCAACGGGCCGAGGTGCCACACGCCCTGGGAGGGGCTCGGGATGAAGGTCGCGATGCTCAAGTCGTTCACTTTCTTTCGACGCCGGCTCGCAGGTCGCGGGCGAGGGTGCGGATCGCGTCGAGTCCGGCCGACTCGTCGGGTGCGTCCAGCAGACAGCGTACGAGGGCCGACCCCACGATGACCGCGTCGGCGAACTCAGCCACCTCGCGAGCCTGTGCGCCGTTGCTGACACCGAGCCCGACGCCGACCGGCTTGTCGGTGACCTGTCGGAGACGCGACACGAGCTCGGGCGCGAGACTGCTGGTCTGCTCGCGCGCACCCGTCACCCCCATGACCGCGGTGGCATAGATGAATCCGCTCGACGCCTCGGCAGTCATCGCCAGGCGTTCGTCGGTTGAGGACGGCGCGACCAGGAACGTGCGGTCGAGACCGTACTTCTCGGAAGCATCGATCCACGGACCGGCTTCGTCGGGCGTGAGGTCCGGCGTGATGAGACCCGAACCGCCCGCGGCGGCGAGATCGGCGGCGAAGCGCTCGACGCCGTAGCGCTCCACCGGGTTCCAGTAGGTCATGATCACGGTCGGCGCACCCGTGGCGGCACTCGCGGCGACGACGTCGAAGACATCGCTCACCCGGAACCCGGCGGCCAGCGCCTGTTCGGCGGCCGCCTGGATGACGGGTCCGTCCATGACTGGATCGCTGTAGGGCAGGCCGACCTCGACCAGGTCGACTCCCCCGTCAACCATCGCCTCGATCCCGGCGATCGACTGAGCCTTGGTCGGGAACCCCGCGGGGAGGTAGCCGACGAGAGCGGCACGGTTCTCGTCACGCGTACGTACGAAGAGCTCGTCGACGGCGCTCATTCCGGCACCCCCGTCAAAAGGTCACGATACGAAGGCGCCGTCATGATCCCTGCCTCAAGACTCGCTCGCTGCGCTCGCTCATTCCGGCACCCCGTCAAAAGGGCACGATACGGAGGCGCCGTCATGATCCCTGCCTCAAGACTCGCTCGCTGCACTCGCTCATTCCTCGACTCCTTCGTCGAGAACGACGGGACCGTCCAGCAGTCCGAAGTACTCCGCAGCGGTGTGGACGTCCTTGTCGCCGCGGCCGGACAGGTTGACCAGGATCGTCGAGTCGGGGCCGAGCTCCTTGGCGAGCTCGAGGGCGCCGGCGAGCGCATGCGCCGACTCGATCGCGGGGATGATGCCCTCGCTCTTGCACAGCAGATCGAAGGCTGACATCGCCGCCGCATCGGTCGCGGGGACGTAAGACGCCCGGCCGATGTCCGCGAGATAGGAGTGCTCAGGGCCGACGCCGGGATAGTCGAGGCCCGCCGAGATGGAGTGTGACTCGATGGTCTGGCCGTCCTCGTCCTGCAGGAGGAAGGATCGCGCCCCGTGGAGAACCCCGACCTCCCCACCGGTGATCGTGGCCGCGTGGCGCCCGGTCTCGACACCGTCGCCACCCGCCTCGACGCCGAGCAGCTTGACGTCGGCATCGTCAATGAACGCGGTGAACAATCCGATCGCGTTGGAGCCACCGCCCACGCACGCCACGGCTGCGTCGGGCAGGGCTCCGGTGAGCTCGAGACACTGGGCGCGGGCCTCATCACCGATGCCACGGGTCAGATCGCGCACCATGCTCGGGAACGGGTGCGGGCCGGCCGCGGTGCCGAACAGGTAGGACGTCGTGTCGACGCTCGCGACCCAGTCGCGCAGCGCCTCGTTGATCGCGTCCTTGAGCGTGCGGCTGCCGCTGGTGACCGAGATGACCTCGGCGCCGAGCATCTTCATCCGCGCGACGTTGAGCGCCTGCCGCTGTGTGTCGACCTCGCCCATGTAGACCGTGCACTCGAGATCCAGATAGGCGCACGCTGTCGCGGCCGCGACGCCGTGCTGGCCCGCGCCCGTCTCGGCGATCGCGCGCGGCTTGCCGATGCGCTTGGCCAACAGCGCCTGGCCGATCACATTGCGGATCTTGTGGGCACCGGTGTGGTTGAGGTCCTCGCGCTTCAGCAGGATGCGGGCGCCGGCGATCTTGGAGAATCGGTGAGCCTCATAGAGCGGGCTCGGGATGTTGGCGTACTCGCGAAGCATCCGGTCGAGCTCGGCGCTGAACGCCGGGTCGGCCTTCGCCTCGGTCCACGCGGCGGCGAGCTCATCGAGGGGGGCGACCAACGCTTCGGGCATGAAACGGCCGCCAAACCGGCCGAAGTGACCGGTCGCGTCCGGCTGGGCATAGGTCATGAGAATGCTTTCAGGAAGTCGGGGCAGGCACAGGCTGGTCTGACCCTCACCAGCGGTGCTGGAGTGCCGGATGCGTGCCGGCGGCCACGAGGTCCGCGACGCTGGCGCGCGGATCGTCACCGCGTACGAGCGTCTCACCGACGAGGACGACGTGTGCGCCGCTCTTGGCGTATTCGATGACGTCGTGCGGGCCACGTACGCCCGACTCGGCGACCTTGACCACACCATCAGGTATGCGGGGCGACAGGCGCTCGAACGTGCCGCGGTCGACCTCGAGCGTCTTGAGGTTGCGGGCATTGACGCCGATCAGATCGGCTCCGGCATCGACGGCACGGTCGACTTCTTCCTCGTCGTGCACCTCGACCAGCGGAGTGAGACCAATCGAGCGCGACCGCTCGATCAGGCTCTCGAGCGCGATCTGTTCGAGGGCAGCCACGATCAGCAGGGCCATGTCGGCGCCGGCCGCGCGGGCTTCCCACAGCTGGTAGGAGGTCGTGATGAAGTCCTTGCGGAGCACCGGGATGTCGACAGTGCCGCGTACGGCCCGCAGATCGTCGAGAGTGCCGCCGAATCGACGCTCCTCCGTCAATACGCTGATCGCCGCGGCACCACCGGCCGCATAGTCCGATGCCAGCGCAGCGGGATCCTTGATCGTGGCGAGCTCGCCCTTGCTCGGGCTCGAGCGCTTGACCTCGGCGATCACCGAGACGCCATCGGCCCGGAATGCAGGCATCGGGTCGAGGGCCGGATGCTGGCGGGATGCCTGTGCCTTGAGGTCGTCGAGCGAGGTCTGCGCCATGCGGTGCTGAAGGTCTTCAGCCGCGCCGGCGAGGATGTCATCGAGCACGGACATGAACTCTCCCCTTCGCTGTCGGTGACCTTCATTCAAGAGTAGACCCGGCGGCGCGCGCTGCCGTTCAGGGGTTCCGATGGCGGCGGATATCACTATGCTCTCGGCATGACGACCAACGAACCACCTCCCGCGCCTACCGATCCGCCGAGTTCCTCCAGTGACCTTCCTAGCTACGGCTCGGTCCCGGTGCCTCCGGCGGATCAGCCGCCGGCCGGTTGGACGCCACCGCCTCCCGGATACCAGCCTCCTCCCGCTCCCGGTGGGTATGGCGGAGCTCCTGAGCAGAACAAGAAGGCATTGTGGTCGATGATTCTCGGCATCGTGAGCATCGTGTGCTGTGGAATCTTCGCGGGCATCCCCGCACTGATCCTGTCGAGCCAGGCCACCAAGGAGATCGCGGCTTCGGGAGGGCAGCAGGGGGGCAGTGGCATGGCCACCGCGGGCAAGATTCTTGGCATCGTCTCGATCGCATTCTCAGTGATCGGAATCATCATCGTCGCCTCCGGCGGATTCAACTCGTGACCGAAGGCCCAGTGCCGCCGTCGGAGCAACCCGATGGCGGCAACGGCCTTCCCATGAACCGCAAGGCGTTGGCCAGCATCGTGCTGGGCTGCGCGAGTTTCCTGTGCCTGTTCGTCTTCCCCTTCGGGGCGTTCGCGCTGGGCATACCAGCGATCACGACCGGAATTCACGCGCGCAGAGAGATCGCCGACTCCAAGGGAGAGCAGGACGGCGACAGCTGGGCGGTGACCGGGCTGATTGTCGGCGGGGCCGGTCTGGTCTTCGGCATCATTGCGCTCGGGCTCTCTGCCTTGCCGCACTGAACCCGACGGCGATCAGATGAGTCAGCCCCCACCGACACGCTCCAGCCAGGCTGCGACGTGGTCGATGGTGGGCGATTTCATCGTGTGGGTCGCCCAGCTTCTCTAGGGCGCGAGCCAGGAGCCCCACGGCGTGTTGCGAACGACTCCGAACACGACCATCAGGCCGAGCACGGCGTAGCCCGCATTGGCGCTGAGGACGATCATCCGGTCGCGCCGGCCACGGGCGCGTCGAGCCACCCACAGAACCCAGGCAATGCCGAGTGACGCGACAAGCGCCACCGCGAGGACGTTGCTGCTGATCGCTCCGATGAAGTCGCCTCGGGTCAGATCGTTGACAGCTCGCAACCCGCCGCAACCCGGGCACGGCTTGCCGGTCAGCGCGAGGAACGGGCAATAGCCGTAGCTCCCCGAGCTGTGCGGGTCGTGGAAGTGCAGGAGCGCCGCGGCGCCGAGGCCGAGGGCACCGACAAGTGCGGGGTCACGCAGCAGCGGTGCCCGATCGAGCGCCTCTACGTGCGCACCGAGATCGTGCTCACGACCTTGTCGTGCAGCGTCTGATGCCTGTCGTCCCACAAGGGCCAGAGTACGTCGAGGAGGCTGCCGCACGGGACGAAGCCGAACACCAACGTCATCAGCCAGCGCAGGAATCCCCCGCCACCGCCGAGGAGCTGACCATCGGCGGCCTTCACGATCCGGATGCCGACGATCTGCTTCCCGAAGCTCTGGCCCCTCTTGCCCACCCGCACTCCACGGTTCCAGAGGTCGAATCCGAGGTAGAGCAGCAAGGTCAGGACCAGGATCAGGATGCCGGAAGCCGCAACTCCGCCGGTGATCTCATCCGTGACCGGATCAGTCTCGACATCCTTGAACCCGATGACCAGCCCGACAATGAGGGGCACGATGATCACGGCGAGGGCGATGAGGCCGTCGAGGAGTTGGGCGCCGACGCGGCTCCACCAGCTGGCATACACGCCCACCGGTGGGCCACCGGTCTGACTCTCGTACGGGTTGGTGGGCGGTGGCTGCCCGTAGCCCGCAGGTGACTGGCCATAGCCAGGAGGCGGTTGGTAGCCCGGAGGCGGTTGGTAGCCCGGAGGCGGCGGTGGCTGGTAGCCGGGCGGTGGTGGCGGCTGATAACCCGGCGGCGGCGTGGGCGCCTGTCCCGGCGGCGGAGTCTCGGGCTGCTCGGGACCCGGATAGCTCGGATACTGCGGCTGGTCGGTCATGGCAACCCCGTCTGCATAGGTGTCAGTGATCGGCTCGGCTGGCGCCCATTCCGGCGGCCGACATCACGCGGCCCACGATGCCGGAAGCCAGAGTGACCACGCAGCCGATCGTGAAGATCACCCAGTGCGGCTCGGGAATCAGCGCGACTCCGCCGATCGTGATGCCGGCAAGACACAGGATGACTGCGGTCCAGGCGGCTGGCGATGATCCGTGCATGGGGTGATTCTCCTCGTCGTCGTACAGCTCGTGGAACCCGAACTGCGGTCAGCCTACTGGGTGGGATCGTGCCCCTCGTCCAATGCCTTCCACATGTCGGCGTCGGTCTGCGGTGCCACCTTGGTGGCACGAACCCGCGGCGCGTCGTAGCGGCTGCCCATCGTTGGCCAGATCGGTCCGTATCGTGCCGTCACGGCACCGAGTCCGGCCACGAGGAGGAATGCCACGATCGTCAGAGCGGGCCAGAGCGTGTGATGGATGGCCGGCGAATTCGAGCCGGTGAACGCCGGAGATGCCTTCACGGCCTTGGTCACCGCGTCGTCGACGGATGACCCGCCGGTCAGCACCACGGCGATCCCGGTCAGCGCGACGAGCACGGCGAATGCACCAACAACACGTCGTAGTCGCGGCGATGCGGCAAGTATGGCGAGCGCAGCCGTCACGGCCACGAGCGCGAGTGCCGTGACGATCGGCTGGGCGTCAGAGCCGGAGACCTTCACCGTGTCGGGCGGCAGCCCTTCGGCCGCGACCCTTGCATGCGCCCAGGTGCGCGACGCGGTGAAGAAGGCAACTCCGCCGGCTGCGAGCGTGCCCAGGACGACCGGGGCATACAGGCGGCGCATGTTCACAGCAGGCGGTCCGCGTCGAAACAGGAGTGGTCGCCGGTGTGACATGCGGGACCGGTTTGGTCGACGATCACAAGCAGGGTGTCGCCATCGCAGTCGAGCCGCACCTCGC
This sequence comes from Aeromicrobium sp., assembly GCA_025965115.1. Taxonomy (GTDB): domain Bacteria; phylum Actinomycetota; class Actinomycetes; order Propionibacteriales; family Nocardioidaceae; genus Aeromicrobium. The sequence continues at coordinate 2,029 of JAOPXO010000167.1, read as the reverse complement.
GTACGGACTGGGTATTGCCGGAGGTCTCGCCCTTGACCCAGTAGGCCCGCCGGCTGCGACTCCAGAATGTGCTGCGGCCCGTGGCGATGGTGCGTGCCAGGGCTTCATCGTCCATCCAGCCGACCATCAGCACATCGCGGCTGCTGGCCTCCTGGATGACGGCGGGCAGGAGGCCGTCGCCGTCGCGCTTGAGGCGGGCGGCGATGGCCGGATCGAGGGTGGTCACGAGGTCAAGTCTCTCAGGCGGGTTCGACTGCAGCGTGAGAGGAGAGCGAGGCCTGCGCGATCCAGCTCGCGTGGAGCCGCGAATAGACCCCGCCGGCATCGACGAGCTCGGAGTGCGAGCCGTCCTCGACCAGGTGGCCGGCGTCGAAGACCAGGATGCGGTCAGCGTTCTCGGCGGTCGAGAGCCGGTGCGCGATCGTGACACTCGTGCGGCCCTGGAGGAGCCGCTCGAGCGCTCGTGTCGCGCGGAGCTCGGTCTGTGGATCGACCGCGCTGGTGGCCTCGTCGAGGACGATGAACTCCGGATCGGCCAACGCGGAGCGGACGAGCGCGACCAGCTGCCGCTCCCCTGCCGACAACGACTCACCACGCTGACCCACCTGCGTGTCGAGACCGTGAGGAAGGGTCGCGAACCAGTCCGTCAGGCCGAGATCGGTGAAGACGGCGCGCAGTTCGGCCTCGGTCGCGTCCTGCTTGCCGTAGAGCAGGTTGGCCCGCAGCGTGGCGTCGAACAGGAAGCCCTCCTGCGGCACCATCAGCACGTGGCGGCGCAGGTCGTCGAAGGACACGGTGCTGATGTCCGTCGCGCCGAGGCGCACGATCCCCGCAGACGGATCCATCAGCCTGGTGAGCAGCTTGGCGAACGTGGTCTTGCCCGAACCCGTCTCACCCACGACGGCAATGCGTTGCCGCGGGGCGATCTCGACGTCGATGCCCTTCAGCACGTCGGGCCCGTCCGGATAGGCGAACGTCACGTGCTCAAAACGGGCCCCGAGCGTGCCCCCAGGGAGGGAGGCACCACGGTGGCCCGGATCGACGACATCGGCAGGCGTGTCGAGCAGCTCGATGACCCGCCGCCACGACGCGATGGCGTTCTGCGCGTCGGTCAGCACCTGGGTCGCGGTCTGCACGGGCCCGACGAAAAGGCCCACAAGGAACACGAAGGCGAGCACGGTGCCCATCGACAGTCCGCCGTTGACACCGAGTACGACGCCGAATGCCAGCACTCCGGCGTTGGCAAATCCGCCGGCCAGTCCGGCGGAGGCAAACGTCACCGCGACGAGCTTCTGGGCCTTCACGTTGGCGTCGAGGTTGTCCTTGATGCCGCCATCGACGCGACGCTGCGTCCGTGGCTCAATCGCATACGCGCGGACCACCGACGCACCGACAACGGGCTCGGCGATGACGGCGAGCATCTCGCCGACAGTGCGGCGCACCCGGTCGTACGCACGGCTCAGCCGCTCGGCGAAGAACTTCAGGCTGATCAGCAGGGGCACGAAGCAGACCAGCACGACGATCGTCAGCTGCCACGAGTAGTAGGCCATGATGATCGTCGCGACGACCATCTGGCCGAGACTCACCACGATCTGGATGCCGGTGTTCTGCAGGAACAGCGAGACCTGGTCGATGTCCGAAGTGACCCGGGAGACCAGCACGCCACGACGTTCGGAGTTCTGGGTCAGCATCGACAGGTCGTGCACGTGGCGGAAGGCATCGACGCGCATCTGCGCGAGGCCCGTCTCGCTCGCGACGAACAGGCGTACGCGCATCCAGTAGGAGATGACCGCCGTGACCGCGATGATCACGCCCGCGACCGCGAGGAATCCGGCGATGTCGTTGACCGTCGTGCTGCGACCCCCGTCGCCGAGGCCGGAGTCGACGGTCCTCTGGATCAGGATCGGGATGACCGAGCTGCCCACGGTGCTGAGGATCGCCAGCAGGAGCGTGAGTCCGATGCCGTCCTTGATCGCCGGTGACAGCGAGAGCCCGCGGCGGATGATCGCGATCCCGGTGACGCGGCCGG
>JAOPXO010000161.1 GCA_025965115.1 Aeromicrobium sp. | reverse complement strand
AACTCGTGCCCCGGCACGATCGGGAGGCTGGGTGCGAACTCGCCATCGAGGATGTGCAGGTCGGTCCCGCAGATGCCGCAGGCGGCGACGTCGACCACGACATCCCGCGGTCCGGGGCGGGGGTCGTCGACGGTCTGGATCTCGATGTTCCCGACAGACGTGATGACGGCGGCTCTCACGGTGCTCCTAGGCGATTCGATGGGGAAAGGGAAGGACTTACTTGACGGCACCCAGTGACAGACCCTGGACGAGCTTGTCCTGCGCGGCGAACCCGGCGATGAGAACGGGCAGGGAGACGACGATCGCGGCCGCGCTGACCTGGGCGAGGAAGAGGCCCTGGGACGTCACGAAGCTGGTCAGGAAGACTGGTGCCGTTCCGGCGACGGTGCCCGTGAGCGACTTGGCGAACAGCAGCTCATTCCACGAGAAGATGAAGCAGATCAGTGCGGTGGCAGCCATGCCGGGTGCTGACAACGGGACGACGATCTTGCGCAGGATCGTGACCAGGCCGGCTCCGTCGATCTCAGCGGCCTCGAAAAGGGCAGGCGGGATCTCGGCGAGGAACGAGCGCATCATCCACACAGCGATCGGCAGGTTCATCGCCGTGTAGATCAAGATCAGGAACGTGATGTTGTCCAGCAGGCCGGTCTTTTGAGCGATCAGATAGACCGGCAGCAGCCCGGCGACCATCGGCAGCATCTTGGTGGACAGGAAGAAGAACATCACGTCGGTCCACTTCTCGATCGGCTTCACCGACAGTGCGTATGCGGCGGGGACGGCCAGGACGAGCACGAGCAGGGTGGACAGGATCGCGGCAGTCGCCGAGTTGATGATCGGCGGCCAGGGATCGGCGCCGCCGCCGCTGAAGAAGTCCGAGTAGTTGGCGAAGGTGAGGCTCGCGAAGACCTGGGGTCGGCCGGCGCCCGCATCGGCCTCGGTGTGCAGGCTGGTCAGCGCCATCCAGAGCACCGGAAGCACGAAGGTGAAGCCGACGGCCCATGCGGCCAGTCCGGTGATCGCGGAGCCGCGTGGGCGTCGGCGCGGCCGCCGGGTGGCGGTCGGCCGGGTCACTGGTGCGTCGTTCGTGGTGGCGGGGTCTGTGGTGGTCATCGGGCGCCTTCGGGTTGAAAGAGGCTGAACACGGTTCGCAGGGCGAGGGTGGCTATGCCGATCGAGGCGATGACCACGATCACCCCCTGGGCGGAGGCGAGGCCGTAGTCCTGCGCGTTGAAGACCGTGGTGTAGACGGTGTACGGCAGGTTCGCGGTGCCCAACGATCCGGACGTGATCGTGAAGACCGAGTCGAAGTTCTGCACCACGTAGATCGAGCCGAGCAGGCCGGCCAGCTCGAGGTACTGCCGCATGTGGGGCAATGTGATCGAGGCGAATGTGCGCCACGGTCCGGCGCCGTCGACCGCGGCGGCCTCGAGCACGTCATGCGACCGGGACTGCAAGCCCGCAAGCAGGATCAACGTCATGAACGGCGTCCATTGCCAGATCAGCTGCAGCTCGACCGACAACAGCGGGAACTGCGACAGCCAGTCCGGGGCCGGGGGTGTGGTGTCGCCGAACAGACCCCACACCCACGAGATGACGCCGTTGATGAGCCCCGAGGACGGGTTGAAGATGCCGTGCTTGAAGAACAAGGCAGCGGCGACGGGCACCACGAGGAACGGGGTGATGATCATGGTGCGGACGATCCCGCGCCCGAAGAACGACCTGTTCAGCAGCAGCGCGATACCCATCCCGAGCACCAGCGACACCAGGACCACCGTCACGGTCAGGTACACCGTCGTCAACGCCGAGCTGCGCAGGTCAGCGGACTGGAACACCGCCTTGAAGTTGGAGAATCCGGCGAAGCCGTGCGAGTCCGGGGCGTACGCCTGGTAGTGCATGAACGAGATGACCAGCGTCGCCAGGAAGGGCAGCTGCGTCATGACGATCGTGAACAGCAGCGCCGGAAGAAGGGGGGCCCTCCGCAACCATGCGGCGCCGCCGCCGCTACCGCGCCCGGACCCACCCGACACGGTAGGCCGGTCGCCCGGACCCCCACTGGAGGAGGAGGTCCGGGCGTTCGGCTGTTCTGTCACCGTGGTCACGTGCGACCTCAGCGGTACTTGTCGGCGACAGTCTCAGCGAGACCCTGGCCCCGCTTGAGCGCATCATCGACGGATCCCTTGCCGGCGATCGCACTCGAGATGTACTGCGAGACGCGGGTGCCGAGGTCGGTGAACTCCGGGATGTCCACGAACTGGACGCCCACGGTCGGTCGGGGTTGCACGCCCGGGTCGACCGGGTTGGCGTTCTCGATCGCGGTCAGCGTCGGCTGGGCGAATGCACCCGCCGCCTTCTGGTACGCCGGGTTGGCGTAGAGCGAGGCGCGCTTGCCGGCCGGGACCCTGGACCAGCCCAGCTCCTTGCCGACGAGCTCCTCGTACTTCTTGGAGGAGGCCCACGAGACGAACTTCCAGGCATTGTCGGTGTTCTTGGACTTCTTCTCGATGGCCCACGACCAGGCATATAGCCAGCCCGCGGACTTGGTGTCCTTGACCGGCGCCTGGGCGTAGCCGATCTTGCCGGCGACGGGGGAGCCGGAGGCCTCAAGGCTGCCGGCCGCGGAGGTGGCGTCGTACCACATGGCGACCTTGCCCTGCGTCAACGCGTTGAGGCATTCGGTGAAGCCCGACTGCGGAGCGCCGGCTTCACCGTGCTTGCGGACGAGGTTGACGTAGAAGTTGGTGGCCGCCTTGAACTCCGGCGCGTCGACCTTGGGGGTCCAGTCCTTCTCGAACCACGTACCGCCGAAGGTGTTGACGACAGTCGTCAGCGGGGCCATGACCTCGCCCCAGCCGGGTTGACCGCGCAGGCAAATGCCCTTCATTCCGGGCTCGGCTCCGTCGACCTTCGCGGCTGCGGCGGCTACCTGGTCCCAGGTCGGCTTCTCGGGCATCGAGATGCCCGCCTTCTTGAAGACGTCCTTGCGGTACATGAGGAATGACGACTCGCCGTAGAAAGGCTCGCCGTAGATCTTGCCGTCCTTGCCGGTGAGTGACTTGCTCATCGACGGAAAGACGTCGGCCTGGTCGAAGGACGTGTCCTTGTCCGAGTAGCCCTGCATCGAGGCGAGCCAACCGTTGTTGGAGTAGAACGGGATCTCGAAGTTACTGAGCGTCGCGACGTCGTACTGGTTGGACTGGTTGGTGAACTCCTGCGATGCCTTGTCGCGCAGGTCGTTCTCCGGGAGCACCGTGAACTTCACCTTGATGCCGGTGTCCTTGGTGAAGTTGGCAGCCGTGAGCTTCTGCAGATCGACCATCTGTGGGTTGTTGACCATGAGCACACGCACCGTGCCCTTGGAGGAACCGCCGCCGCCGGCACCTCCGCATGCGGCGGTGGTGGCGATGACGGCGATCGATGCCAGTCCGATCAATGCACGCTGGGATCTCATGCGCATGTGAGTGGTCCTTTCGGAGACCAAGGGAGGGGGTTCGGATCGCGACGTCCGGTGGGTTGATCCACTGGGGCCGGGGTCGGTACATGCGTCACTCGATGAGCTCCGATGTGATCCACGTAACACGACACACGGCCATTGTTGGGCGGTTTCGGACGACCCCACAAGGGGAACAGGATGCCCAAATCCGCCCGGTTGTGTCTGGTTCGTCCGAGGAGTTCGGCGGCCCTGTGCCCAGTCGGGCGGGTATCGCTGCCCGGTCGGTGCCCGGTTTGGTCGTGGTCAGACGCGCAGGACGGTGGGACCGACTGCCGCATAGCGCTGCGCCGTGGCCGCTGCCAGTCGGGTGTCGGTGATGACAAGGTCGAGATCGCTCACCTCGCCGAACCGGCAGAACGTTGACGTCGAGAATTTCGTGTGGGCGCCGGCAAACACCACGCGATGCGAGTTCTTGATGACTGCCGACTTGACCTCAGCGACGACGGGGT
>JAOPXO010000108.1 GCA_025965115.1 Aeromicrobium sp. | reverse complement strand
CCGTCGGGGTGATCACGCCATCGAGGTCGAACAGGGCAGCGTCATAGTCATTCCAGTCCACACCTACGAGCGTACGCACGTCGGGTGCCCGTTTGCCCACAGATCGCGTGCGTTGCCCGACACAGTCGGCGACACGGGGGCCCTAGGCTGTCGGAATGGCACTGGGAGCGGACAGCGAAGTCGGGCGACTGCGGACTGTGATGTTGCACCGTCCGGGTCCCGAGCTCGGCCGCCTGACGCCCCGCAACAATGACCAACTGCTGTTCGACGGCATCCCCTGGCTGGGTCGCGCACAGGACGAACACGATGCATTTGCCCAGGCTTTGCGCGATCACGACGTCGAGGTGCTCTACCTCGTCGAGCTGCTGGTGGAGGCCCTGGCCGTGGAGGAGGCCCGCGCCACGATCATCGAGAGCACGACATCCAACCTGTGCCTCGGTGACGGCCTGCGCCGACACCTTTCGGACGTCATGACCGGGCTCGCGCCCGAAGAGCTCGCCCTGACCCTCACCGCTGGGCTGCGCAACGACGAGGTCACCAACTTCCGCAGCATCGTCACGAGCCTGCTGCCGCCCGAAAACTTCCTGATCGAGCCGCTGCCCAACCTGTTGTTCACCCGAGACTCGTCGGTGTGGCTCCCGGGCCACGTCGCCGTGACGAGTCTCGCGATGCCGGCCCGGGTCCGTGAGACCCAGCTGACCGGGTTGATCTATCAGCACCACCCCCGCTTCGCGGACACACCCCGCATCCACGGCCCACACCTCGAGCACGTCGAGGGCGGGGACGTACTCCTGCTCGCGCCTGGCGTGATCGCGGTTGGTGTCGGCGAGCGTACGACCCCGGCCGGCTTCGAGCGATTCGCCCAACAGGTGCTCGGCGGAGGCCTCGCCCGGATCGTGCTGGCCGTGCCGATCGCCCAGGAACGCGCCACGATGCACCTCGACACGATCGTCACGATGGTCGACGTCGACACCGTCGTGATCTACCCCAACATGGCCAGCAACCTCCGGGCGTACGCGGTGTCGCTCGGCGAGGACGGACAACTCTCGGTCGGCGCGGAGACCTCGTTCTTCGCCGGCGCCGCCGAGGCTATGGGCATCGACACCTTGCACCAGATCGACACCGGCCTGGACCCGGTCACCGCCGAACGCGAGCAGTGGGACGACGGCAACAACACCTTGGCGATCGGACCCCGCCTTGCCGTTGCCTATGAGCGCAACGAACAGACCAACGCCCGGCTAGAGGAGCACGGCATCGAGGTCATCGCGATCAGCGGCTCCGAGCTCGGCTCCGGCCGCGGCGGTCCGCGATGCATGTCGTGTCCGGTCGATCGCGACTGACCGTGGACCCAGCACTTGTGGACGCCTTCGAGGCCGAGCGCCCGCGACTGATCAATGTCGCCTACCGGCTGACCGGCAGCGTCGCCGATGCCGAGGACGCCGTGCAGGAGTCGTGGCTGCGGCTGGCCCGCACGGATGCCGAGATCACGAACCTGCAGGCCTGGCTGACCAGGGTCGTCGGCCGCATCTGCCTCGATCGGTTGACCTCGGCGTCCGCTCGCCGTGAGACGTATGTCGGGCAGTGGCTCCCCGAGCCGGTCGTGTCGCCGCTCGACGGCCCGAACGATCCGCTGACGGCGGCGATCCGGGGTGAGGACAATCGCTACGCCGCGCTGGTGGTGCTGGAGGTGCTGGCCCCGCCGCAACGCGTCGCATTCGTGCTTCACGACGCATTCGGCGTGCCCTTCGATGAGATCGGCGACGTGCTCGGGATCGATCCGGCCAATGCCCGCCAGCTCGCGTCCCGTGCTCGCAAGGCGCTGGCCGGTCCGCCTCCACCGGTGTCCGACGACGAGCACAACGAAGCCGTCGGCCGATTCCTCGCCGCGATGGCGCTCGGGGACCTCGACGCCGTGCTCGCAACGTTGCACCCTGACGCCCTGGCGATGGGCGATGCCAATGGCACGACCCGCACCGCGATCAACGTCATCCATGGCGCCGACAAGTTCGCGCGGTTCTTCCTCGGCCTGCTCGCCCGTTACGGCGATGGCTCACTGACCACGATGGAACCGGTGCTGCTCAATGGCCAGCTGGGAGTGGCGACCATCGGATGGACTGGCGCAACCGAGCGGGAGAGCTACCCGGCTCGGGTCGCCGGCTTCGCCGTACGCGATGGGCTGGTCTGCGCGGCGTACGACATCGCCAACCCCGAGAAGTTCGCCGGGGTCAGGCTCCCTGACTGGCCGGCACCGCCTCCGCCCACGGCACCCGGCACGAGTCGCCCGAGCTGAATCCCTGGTCGGTGATGCCGAGCGCATGGTTCATTCGAGACCGCTGGTTCTCCAGGCCGATCTGATAGGCCAGCTCCACGACGCCGGCGTGGCCGTATGCGTCGTCGAGCGAGGCGATCTGCTCATCGGTGACCGTCATCGGGGTCGAAGTCATGGCATCCGACAACCGGATCACTTCGCGGTCGGCATCGGTGAACTTGTCCGAGGTCTCGAAGTCGGCGATCTCCTTGAGCCGGTCCACATCGAGCTCGTCGAGACGCATCAACATCGTGCCGAAGTCGACGCACCACGAACAGCCCACGGTCCACGCGGTGCGGTAGACCGCGAGCTGGATCAGCTGGGATGGCATGACCTTGGTGGCCTTCTCGACGGCCAGCTCATGTCGCGCCGAGGCCACGAACAGCTTGCGGTGGTGGCCGAGCACGGCGAACGGCTCGGGCACCTCGCCGAGCCGCTTGCGCGCCATCCGGTACCCGATCTTGACCAGGGGTCCGGCGTCAGCAGGGGCGAGTGGAGGGATGCGAGGCATGGGGGTGACTCCTTGTCGTACGGCGCCGGATGCGCCGCTCATCCCTCAGACGACGCAGCACCCCACGATGTGACAGCCCTAGCGGATCGTGACCTGGCGACTCGTCAGGGCGCTTCGCGCAGAACGCTGCTCGGAGGTCAGGGGACTGTCGTCAGCCAAGGCCTCGTACAGACGCGCGGCGAAGGCCACCGCCGGCTCCTCGAGGGCCGCCGCCTCGACCTCAAATTCCCACACCGGCACCAGCAAGCCGTGAGCACGGAAATGGCCGATCAGCTTGCTGCCGTCGCCGAGCGTGTCGCCACCACCTGCACGCAGGCGGGCCAGTGCATCCAGCAGGGGTCGCTCTTCGTGCGTCATGACCCAGCGGAGATAGCGATGCGGGGCCATCTCGGTCCAGTACGCCGCGTCCACGGACTCGAGTCGCACGGTCGGCGCGATCGTGTCATTGGCCTCGGCAAGCAGCTCGGCGGTCTCAGGGGAGTCGTCGGTGCCGGCGATCCAGTAGTCGAAGCCGTCGTAGACCTCGACCTTGAACGGGCTCTTCGGGTCGACCAGGTCCTGCAGACGGGCACCGACCCCTGGGTCGTCCATCAACACGGGGTTGCCGGGCTCGGTCTCCAGTGCCTTCTCCACCACATGCGCAAGATCGCGGCTGATGTCGTCGTATGCGTGGGAGACCTGCAGACCCAGCCAGATCTCACCGTCGGGCCGCACGATCCCTGCACCCGCGCCCGGAAGCAACGAGCACACGCGTACCCGGCGATCGCTGCCGGCGAGTCGTACGTACGCCGATGCGGACGGCACGAACTCGCGCAGCGCGATCCAGTCGGCTTCGCCGGGGAGGCCTTCGAAGGTGCGCGCCACGAACGGCATGCGCTGCTTCTTGGCGGCCTTGGTCTTGAGTCGCGATTTCTTGCCCACGAGGGGCCACTCTAAAGGGGAGCCGGATACAGCAGGGTCAGTGCATGCTCATGATGAGCTCGGCATTGACCCGGGTGCCTTCGGACATGTCGACCCACCAGCGGTCGGCGACGCGGTTGATGATCGACAGCCCGCGCCCACTCAGCGAGTCCTCGTCGAAGTCGACCGGCTTGAGCGGCGCGCTGATGCCGGCGTCGTGGACACTCAGCTCGAGCAGGGTCCCCTTGATGCTCCAGGAGATCTCGATCGTGCCGTCCTGAGTGGGCACGCCATGACTGACCGCATTGGCGATCATTTCGCTGATCACAATGAGTGCATCGTCGATGACGGCGTTGGAGGCACGATGCACGGTGAGGAAGGCGGCGAGCTTCGTGCGCGCCACGCTCGGGGTCGACAGGACGAACGGCAGACGCACAGTGTCATGCGCTTTCATCGTCACCACCGCTCCTCGAGAACCGGTGATGCGCAGCCCGCACGCGCCCGGAAACTGTCATGCATATGGCCCAAAGTAACCATTTTAGGGTCTCCATTGCTACTTGTTCGTGCCAAACACCCCGATCATCCGACGGAATCCGGCGCAGGAGAGCATGTACGTATGAGTGACTCCGGCATTCCGACCACCGACATCAGCGGGGTTCCTGACCCGATCCCTTCCGACCTCACGGTCCTCGATGTACGCGAAGACCACGAATGGTCGGCCGGTCACATTGACGGCGCGACCCACATCCCGCTCGGCGAGCTGCAGGCACGGGTCGGTGAGCTCGACCCGCAAGCGCGGACCCTCGTGGTGTGTCACATGGGAGGGCGCTCCGCCCGTGCGACCGCATGGCTGCATGCGCAGGGCCACGACGTGGTCAACCTCGACGGCGGTATGGAGGCCTGGGAGGCAGCGCGGCGGCCCATCGCGCGCTGACTCCGGACATGCAACAGCGCCACCAGGGAATCCCTGATGGCGCTGTCGGTCTGGTGTTACTTGGCGGCGGCCTTGAGGCGCGAGCCGACGCTCAGCTTGACGCCGAAACCGGCCGGGATGTCGATCGTCTCGCCGGTCGAGGGGTTGCGTCCGGTGCGTGCGGCACGCTTGACGCGCTCAACTGAGAGGATGCCGGGAATCGACACCTTGTCGCCGCCGGACACCGACTCAACGAGGATGTCGCTGAAGGCCGACAGCACGGCGTCGGCCTCGGTCTTGCTGGTGTCGGCCTTCTTCGCGAGGGCGGCGACGAGTTCGTTACGGGAGATGGCCACGTGGAGCTCCTTGTAGGTGTTGGGGTGCGACAGCCAGTCTATGAAGTTGCACCAACAGAACCCGTGGGCCCCCCTCGTACGATGCCGATGTTCGGCCTGCTATCGCACCCATTCCGGTTCCGGTTGATCGATGAGAGCGGCAATCGCGGTCAGATATCGACCCCGCGGCCACTCCGTGACACCGAGGGACGCCAGGTGCGGGGTGCGCCATTGCACGTCGATCAGGCTGTCCGGTCCGACGATCTCGGCGAGAGCCGCCACCGCTGCCTTTGAGGCATCCGTCGTGTGGTGGAACATCGACTCGCCGGCGAACAGGCGGCCGATGCCGAGCCCGTACAACCCGCCGACCAGATCCCCGCCCGCATCGCTGATCTCGACCGAGTGTGCCCAGCCGAGGGCGTGCAGGCGTACGTACGCAGCGCGGATCGACTCATCGATCCAGCTCCCCGGCCGCGATGGATCTGCGCACGCATCAATCACCGACTCGAAGGACTGATCGACGGTCACAGTGAAGCGGCGCATCGACCGCCGCAGTGAGCGCGAGACGTGGACGTCGGACGGCTTCAGGACTCCGCGCCGCATCGGCGACCACCAGAGCAGCTGTCCGTCGTGCGGCATCGGGAACGCACCGTGGCGGTAGGCGTCCACGATCGTGCCGGGTTCGAGATCGGCGCCGCCGGCAACGCAGTCGTCAGCCGGCCACTCGCTCGGATCAAACGCCCACGGTGACGGGCCGAGGGGTACGGGATTCATCGCGGCAGCTCGAGGACGTCGACCAGGTGGATGCGCGGACCATCGCCCCACATCTCCCATTCATCAACCGACGCACCCTGCACGCCTCGCCACCACGTCGCGCTGCGATTGACCGAATGGGTGATCGTCGCCGCGTGCCAGAGAGCTTCGTACTCCCGGTGGGTGACGAGGTCGTCCCAGTGCTGTCGGTACGCGTCGCGTATCGGCTCCCACGGCAGGAGACCCTTCTCGCTGATCCAGCCTCGTGGCACGCACATCGCCTCGAATGCGAACGCCCACTGCGCGTCGCCGAAGTCGAACAGCCGGAGCTGTGATCCGTCGAGGTAGACGTTCTCCGGGTGGGC
>JAOPXO010000085.1 GCA_025965115.1 Aeromicrobium sp. | reverse complement strand
AGGCGCGGGCCACAGGTCCGATCCCGTCGTCTCACGACCCGAAAGCGATCGGTGACTCGGTCGTGGAGCTGATGCGTCTGGTCGTCAAGGATGTCGGTGCAGACGCGGCTCTGGTCGGTATCGGGGTCAGCGTGCCGGGCATCATCCGCACCAGCGACGGGCTCGTACGATTTGCGCCCAACCTGGGCTGGCATGACGTTCCGTTTGCCGAGATCCTGGCCGAGCGCATCTCGACCCTCGAGCGACCTGTGCTGGGCAATGACGCCGATCTCGGTGCCCTCGCCGAACACTTGCGGGGCGCGGGCGTGGGCGTCGCGGACCTGGTCTATCTGTCCGGCGAGGTCGGCGTGGGTGCCGGCATCATCGTCGGCGGAGTGCCACTTGAAGGCGCTGGCGGCTATGCGGGAGAGATAGGCCACCTTCCGTACCTGCCGGACGGCAAGCTCTGTCACTGTGGCAGCCGCGGATGCTGGGAGACCGAGATCGGCGCCCCGGCGATTGCCCTTGCTGTCGGGTGCCCGGCCGACCGGGTGGCCGCACTGGGTGAATTCCTCGAGGGTGTGCGTGAGGCAACGCCGGCTCTCAAGGAAGTCGGCCGGCACCTCGGTCGGGGCTTGTCGAGCGCGGTCAACCTGCTCAACCCACGGGTCATCGTGCTGGGCGGTTACCTGCGCGCCCTCCTGCCATTGGTCAGCGACGATGTCGAGGAGGGCCTTGCATCCCATGCGCTGACCGCACCTCGTGAGCTGGTTCGCGTATGCCTGCCGGGCCTGGGTGGAGACTCGGTTCTTCTCGGTGCTGCCGAGCTGGCCTTTGCCTCATTGCTGGCCGACCCGGTGGCCTGCCTTGCGGCCGCGTGTCACGACGTTGACGTCGCCCTGGCCGGCTAGACCGGCACGTTGCCGGCATAGACGCCGGCGAGGGCACCCTCCGCCGCTCCGAGCGCTGCCGCGTGAATTCCCAGGCTGCTCAGTCGGATCTCCGGGAGATGCATCGCGGCCGACGGCAGTCGTTCTTCGAGGACCCTTCCGGCGGCCGGTACGACGTACTCCCCGAGTGGGACGAAATAGCCGCCCAGCACGATGACCTCAGGGTTGAGAACGGTCGCGAGCGTGGCGATGCCGGTGCCGAGGTCACGACCGAGATCCTCGAGGGCATCACGTACGCCCTGGTCGCGCTCCGCCCGTGCCGCCACCGCAGTTGCCGTCTTGACCGGTGTCTCGTGCTCGCTCATACCGACGCCTCGCAACATCGCGCGGAGCCCGATCGAGGCCTCCCAGCAGCCGAGCCGGCCGCATCCGCAGACGGATGTCGGATCGCCGATCGGCATGTGGCCGACCTCGCCGGCGAATCCGGATCCGCCGCGGAGGAGCCGACCATCCTCGATGATGCCGGCACCGATGCCGACCGTGCCGGTGAGGTACAGCGAGCTGGCCGAATCGGTCGAGATGCCGTGCGATGCCTCGGCAAGAGCCGCGCAATTGGCGTCATTGTCGATCGTCGTCGGACAGGGATCACGGAAGGCATCCTCAAGGTCCGACGCCAGCTTGACGTCGTCCCATCCGAGGTTCGGGGCCCAGACGACAGTGCGATTGTCGTGGGACACCAACCCCGGCACAGCGATTGTCGCGCCGACCACGGTGTGACCGTCGGCGATCAGGCTGTCGCGGATCTCGCAGGCCACGCCCACGAGCTGCTCGATGTCCGGGGGGTGCCCGGCGGTGACGGGGCGTGTCTCGATCAGCTTCACTGTGCCGGCGAGGTCGAGCGCGACGGCGGCGATGTAGTCGACGTTGACCTCGAATCCGAGGCCGATGATCGACTCGCCGGTCAGCGTGACCGGACGGCCCGGCCTCCCGCGTCCCGACGAGACCGACTCGTCCTCGCTCACGGCTCGTCCCGCCCTGAGGTCACCGACGATCGTCCCGACGGTGGCCTTGGCGAGCCCGGTGCGTCGGGCCAGCTCCGTACGAGTTGCCGGTCCCTCAGTCCGCAACGACCGCAGGATCAGGGCGATGTTCTGGCGCCGGACGTGCTCGGTGCCAGTCGGTGCGCCCGCGATCTGCGAGGACATACGGTCAAGCGCCTCGTACACCGTAGAGGTGCTCCAGCGCCAGTTGGTCGAGGTGCTCAAATCCGGCGCCGTAGTCGGCGAGCTCGTCAGGAGATGGTCCGGTTGACGCCTCGAGCTCGCTCCAGCTCTCGCCCTCATTGAGGGTGGGCTTGGCGAGCTCGGGCAGCTTCGCCGCAACCAGCGCCGCCTGCACCTCGGGATCTGCGCGGAAGGCGATGGCCTTGTCGCGCAGGATCAGGTAGTTGGTCATGCAGGCCGCCGCAGCGGTCCAGACACCTTCGTCGTCCTCGGTGCGGGGAGTCTTGAAGTCGAAGTGCACCGGACCGTCGTAGCCGCCGGAGAGCAGTGCGTCGACGACCCAGAACGCGCCACGGGCGTTGCCGGCGCCGAACCGGAAGTCCTGGTCGTAGCGCGGACCACTCTGGCCGTTGAGGTCGATGTGGAAAAGCTTGCCCTGCCACATGGCTTGCGCATATCCGTGCGCGGCATTGAGGCCGGCCATCTCCTCGTGCCCGATCTCGGGATTGACGCCGACGTTCTCGGAGCGGTCGAGCGTCTCGATGAAGGCCAGCGCGTGGCCGATCGTCGGGAGCAGGATGTCACCGCGGGGTTCGTTGGGCTTCGGCTCGATCGCGAACTTGATGTCGTAGCCCTTGTCGTGGACGAACTCGCCCAGCAGGTTGAAGCCCTCGCGATAGCGATCGAGGGCGGCCGCAACGTCCTTGGCCGCGCCGGATTCTGCACCCTCGCGACCACCCCAGCAGACATAGACCTTCGCACCGAGCTCGGCGGCCAGGTCGATGTTGCGCATGACCTTGCGGAGCGCGAATCGGCGTACTTCGCGGTCATTCGAGGTGAATCCGCCATCCTTGAACAGCGGGTGGCTGAACAGGTTGGTGGTCGCGGTGGTCACGGCCAGCCCGGTGTCGGCGAGGCCTTTCTTCCAGCGGTCGATGATCGCCGTGCGGCTCGAGTCGTCACTCCCGAACGGGATCAGGTCGTCATCGTGGAAGTTGACGCCGTACGCGCCGAGGCCGGCCAACCGCTCGAGGGCATAGATCGGATCCATCGGAGCGCGGGTCGGCTCACCGAACGGGTCCCGGCCGGGGTAGGCAACGGTCCAGAGGCCGAAGGAGAACTTGTCGGATGGTTGGGGTGTTGGGATGGTCATGTCGGTCCTTCTGTCAGGTCCAGGTGGACGTGCGCTCGCGCAGTTGTGCGTAGGCCTCACGCACGAGAGGGGTCGGTTCGGCTTCGTACGTCTCAGACGCGACGGGCGTCCAGGTCGGTGGTTGGGGTGTCCCGGCGAGCGCCCAGGCGGCCTGACGGGCTGCGCCCAGCGCGACGTACTCGCCGGGCTCCGGAACGGTCACCGGCGCTCCGAAGATCGCTGGTGCCAGCGTGCGTACGGCCTGACTCCTGGCTCCGCCGCCGACAAGCAGGATCCGCGCCGGGGGGGTGCCGGTTGCGGCGCACAGGTGATCGATCGCGTCGGCGAGGGCGCAGAGCAGCGCTTCGACGGCCGCACGAGCCAGGTCCTCGCGCGACGTGGATGACGTCAGCCCGCTCCAGGTGCCGGTGGCACTCGGACGATTGGGCGTGCGCTCACCGTCGTAGTACGGCAGCAGGGTCAATCCGTTGGCGCCCGAGGGAGCGGAGAGGGCGAGCCGGGACAGCTCGACGTGGTCGACCCCCAGCAGACCGGCCTGCAGATCGAGGATGCGCGCCGCGTTGATCGTCGTGACGAGTGGCAGGAAGTACGAGGTGGCGTCGGCGAAACCGGTGACCGATCCGGTGGAATCGGCGACGGGCGTGCTGCTGATTGCCGAGGCCACGCCGGACGTGCCGATCGACACGACCACATCACCCGGCTGAAGATCGAGGGCCAGCGCCGCCGCCATGTTGTCACCGGTCCCGGCGCCGACCACCAGGCCGGAGTCGGTCGTGGCGGCGACCTCGGCGGACGGCACGATGCGGGGCAGCTCGACGGCGTGGCCGAGCGCGGCCTCCGCCAGATCGAGGCGCCAGGCATTGTCGCGGGTGGAGAAGTAGCCGGTGCCGGAGGCATCGCCGCGGTCGGTGAACGGATCGCCACCACCGAGCAGATGTCGCGACACGTAGTCGTGGGGGAGCAGCACCCGCTGTGTGCGCCTCGCAGCTTCGGGCTCGTGATCGCGCAGCCAACGAAGCTTGGTCGAGGTGAACGAGGCGACAAGCACGCTGCCGATTGCCTCGGCGCAGGCCTCCGGACCGCCGATCTCGGCGATCAGGTCGAGGGCTTCGGAGCTGGAGCGGGTGTCGTTCCACAGGATCGCGTCGTGCACAGGTTCATCGGCCGCGTCGAGGGCGACCATGCCGTGCTGTTGGCCGCCCACCGCAATCGCGGAGGCGCGGTCGAGGAGCTCGGCGGCAGCGGTGTCGAAGGCGTCCAGCCAGCTGCGCGGATCAACCGTGGTGCCGGCGGGATGCGGTGCTGATTGTTCTGCGACCACTGCGCCGGTGTCCGCGTCGACCAGGAGTGCCTTGGTGGACTGGGTCGATGAATCGACTCCGATCACCAGGTCTGCGGGCATCCCTCAGGTTTAGTACGAGTCTTGAATTAAGTCAAGTGGGCCAGCCCGTACGCTGGCCACATGACGATCCATCCGGACCATCCGTTCCTACCGACGGCGGATGATCGCGATCCGCTGAGGCGGATGCGCGGGCGCCTGCCCTCCCCGGTGACAGTGTGGACGAGTGGCACTGGTCGCGATGCATCTGGCCTGACGGTCTCGTCAGTTCTTGTGGCGGATGGCGAGCCGTCACACGTACTCGGTCTGGTCGACGCGGACTCCGATTTCTGGAGCTCAGCACCCCAGACCGTGGTGGTCAATGTCCTCGGACCAGATCACCGCTACCTTGCCGATGCGTTCGCCGGCACCGCGCCTGCGGCCGGCGGCCCGTTCACGCTCGGCACCTGGAGCGACACGGAATGGGGGCCCGCGCTCGAGGGCAGCGCCGGCTGGATAGGCGTCCGCCTCGTGCCAGAGGAGCCGCGCGCTGTCGGCTGGGGCTTGCTGGTCGATGGCGTGGTCGAACACGTCGAGCTCGGGACCGCGGAGGCGTTGATCCATGTGCGCGGGCGCTACCGCACACTCGACTGACACGGCGGCGCCGACCCAGCCTGCATCGCCCTCCGAGGTCGTTAGACTGAACCAATGGCCGACTCGGGAAAGGAGACACCGATGGGTGTTCTTGCCGACCTCCGTGGTCCGGCCGATTTGCGCGACATGGACGACGCACAGCTGGCCCAGCTGGCGAGTGAGATTCGCGAGCTGCTGATCACCTCGGTCGCCTCGAACGGCGGGCACCTCGGACCCAATCTCGGCGTCGTCGAGCTCGGCATCGCGATCCATCGTGTCTTCGATTCACCGTCGGATCGCGTGGTCTGGGACACCGGCCACCAGGCATACGTCCACAAGATGCTGACCGGTCGAGCCGGCCAGTTCGGCGGACTGCGCACGGAGGGCGGCTTGTCGGGCTACCCGAGCCGTGCCGAGTCCGAGCACGACTGGGTCGAGAACTCGCATGCGTCGACGAGCCTGTCGTACGCCGACGGCATGGCGAAGGCCAACCACATACTCGGCAAGGACGATCACGTCGTTGCCGTGATCGGCGACGGCGCCCTGACTGGTGGCATGGCCTGGGAGGCGCTCAACAACATCGCCGCCGACAACGATCGCCGACTCGTTGTGATCGTCAACGACAACGGCCGCTCATACACACCGACCGTTGGCGGTCTGGCCAACCGGCTCACCGAGATCCGCACCAATCCCAAGTACGAGCCCGCACTCGGAGCCATCAAGGAGCGCCTCAACCGATCTCGCCGCGTCGGCCCCGCAGCCTACGAAGCCCTGCACGCGATCAAGAAGGGCGTCAAGGACGCGCTCGCGCCCCAGGGGATGTTCGAGGATCTCGGGCTCAAGTACATCGGCCCCGTCGACGGTCATGACCGTCCGGCGGTCGAGCGTGCGCTGACTCAGGCCAAGAAGTTTGGCGGACCCGTGCTGGTTCACGTGCTCACCACCAAGGGTCAGGGCTACGACATCGCGGTCGCCAACGACACCGATCAGATGCATCAGGCCAATCCGTTCGACCGCGAGACCGGCGACGCCGTCAGCGTCGCACCGGCCGGGTGGACATCGGTGTTCCGCGACGAGATCGTCCGCATTGCCGACGAGCGGCCCGATGTCGTCGGCATCACCGCGGCGATGCTCTATCCAGTGGGACTCGATGCCTTCGCCGACAAGTTTCCCGATCGTGTCTTCGACGTCGGCATCGCCGAGCAGCACGCAGTCACCAGTGCCGCCGGCCTGGCGATGGGCGGCCTGCATCCGGTATTCGCGGTCTATGCCACGTTCATCAACCGAGCGTTTGACCAGGTGCTGCTCGACGTCGCATTGCACAAGTGCGGCGTGACGTTCGTGCTCGATCGGGCCGGCGTCACCGGCGACGACGGTGCGAGCCACAACGGTATGTGGGACATGTCGTTGTTGCAGATGGTGCCGGGACTGCGACTGGCCGCTCCTCGTGACGGGTCCCAGCTCCGCGAGCTGCTGCGCGAAGCTGTCGACGTCGACGATGCGCCGACCGTGATCCGCTACGCCAAGGGCGGCGTGTGCGCAGACCTGCCGTCGATCGAGCGGGTCGGCACGTACGACGTACTGTCCCGCGATGACGATCGCAATGTCCTGGTGATCGCGGTCGGGTCATTCGGCCATCTCGCGATGGAGACCGCCGATCTCGTTCGAGCCGCGGGTCACGGAGTGACTGTCATCGATCCTCGATGGGTCAAGCCGGTTGATCCGGAGCTCGTGCGGCTCGCCGGGCAGTTCGATCTCGTCGTGACGCTGGAGGACAACGGACGCCAGGGCGGCGTCGGCTCGGCGATCACCCAGGCCCTGCGTGACGCCGGCGTCGACACTCCTCTTCAGGTGCACGGCGTCGAGCAGGAGTTCCTCGACCACGCCAAACGCGACGTGATCCTGAAGCGCCTCGGACTCACTCCGCAGGCCATCGCCGAAGACACCCTTGCGGCCTTGTCACGGAATAGCCGCGACTCGTGAGGGGTTGACAACGACATGGCCTGGAACCCCCGCAGCGGACGAAATCGGTCCAAGGTGCCCGCCGGCACCGGACCCGTGCTCATCCACGCGCTGGACGGATTCCTCGGCGCCGGATCCGCCGCCCGGCTAGCCTCCGACGAGCTCCGCACCGGACAGGGAGAGCTGGTGCACGAGTTCGACCTCGACTCGATGTTTGACTACCGAGCCCGTCGCCCGATGATCGCGTTCAGCGAAGACCATTACGCGGAGTACGCCGAGCCGACCCTGCAGATCGTGCTCGAGCGCGACGGCAACGGCACCCCATACCTTCTGCTTGCCGGTCCCGAACCCGATTTCCACTGGGAGCGGTTCATCTCCGAGACGCACGACGTCATCGAAGACCTGGGCGTCCCACTCGCGGTCGGGCTCGGTGCCGTCCCGATGGGCGTGCCTCACACCCGGCCGCCGATGATCACGGCTCATGGCACTCGTCCTGACCTCGTCGACCGCAAGAACCTCTGGTCGGCGCAGGTGACCGTGCCCTCGTCAGCTCAGGCCTTGCTCGAGTTCCGGCTGGGGCAATGGGGCCATGATGCCGCGGGCTATGTCGTCCACGTGCCGCACTATCTCGCGCAGATCGACTACCCGCCTGCGGCGCTGGCGCTGATCGACGCTCTCGTCGACCGCACCGGCCTCAGCATCGACGCGGATGGCCTCCGGTCACGCCAGGGCGATGCACTCGCGGAGATCGAGGAGCAGATCGAGCAGCAGGGCGGCCTTGATGTGCTGTCCGGGCTCGAGGAGCAGTACGACGCCTTCACCCGGGGCGCTGCCGAGTCTTTGCTCGCCAGCGACGAAGACCTTCCGAGCGGTGACGAGCTGGCCGACCAGTTCGAGCAGTTCCTTGCGCGTCAGCGCAAGAACGAACAGGGCTGAGCCCACCGCTAGGGTGGGCGTGTGCCCGGATCCCTGACTGAAGTTGTCGGCCTGCTCGAGCTCGAGGAGCTGGATGTCGGCCTCTACCGCGGCTCACAACCCGAGGTCTCCTCGATGGCGCGTGTCTTCGGCGGCCAGGTTGCCGCACAGGCACTGATGGCTGCGCAGCTGACAGTTCCCGATGACCGCTCGGTGCACTCGCTGCACATCTATTTCATCCTCGGCGGGGATCCCAGCATCCCGATCGTGTACGACGTCGAGCGGATCCGCGATGGCCGGTCATTCACCACGCGCCGGGTTGCTGCGCGCCAGCACGGCGCGATCATCTTCTACATGACCGCGTCATTCCAGGTCCACGAACCCGGATGGGACCACCAGGACGTGATGCCTGAGGTCCCGGCGCCGGAGGACTCGACCCCGCTGATCGAGCTGATCAACACCCGCGGTCAGGAGGGCGTCGACCTCTGGGAGCAGGAGTGGGCATCATTCGACCTGCGTTATGTCGGAGACAACCGCGCGGAGGACGATCCCCAACGGGAGCTCGTGCCCGTGTGCCAGCGCATGTGGTTTCGTGCCAATGGCGAGCTGCCCGCGTCACCGACGATCCACAATGCCGCGTTCACCTACATCAGCGATTTCAGCCTGTTGGGGGCGTCACTCCTTCCACATGGCGTGTTCATCGGCATGCCAAATGTGCAGGCGGCCTCGCTCGATCACGTGATCTGGTTCCACCACCCGATGCGTGTCGACCAGTGGCTGCTGTACGACCAGACGTCTCCGTCGGCATCCGGCGCGCGAGGGCTCAGCACCGCCCGGGTCTTCAGCCAAGACGGCACGCTGGTAGCCACCGTGGCGCAGGAGGGCCTGATCCGCCCTGTGACTCCTCGCGACTGACTAGTTGACGCTCGGCAGCGTCCCAACACTGGGGAAGTTGATCGTCGACGGGTACTTCGCCGAGTTGTGGATCGTCAACACGGTCAGCGAGCCGAGCAGGTCGGGGAGCGTCGGCAGCAGGTGAGGAATGTCGAATGCCTGGACCGCGATGCGCAGCTTGTGACCGGCAAGGACCTTTGCCCTGGTCGGGAAGATCTCGACATCGATCGGAGCCACCTCACCCTTGGCCAGCTTCTTTTGAGCCGCCTTGGTGAAGGGGTGGAAGGGCTGGATCAGTGTGCCGTCGAGATAGCGCGACTTGGACGTGTCGAGTGCACGGTCCGAGATGACCTGCCAGCCGCCACTGAGTCGACTGACCTTGCCGTTGGGCGCCTCGTCCTCGATCGCGACGGACAGCATGCCGTCACCGCCGAGACTCGACGTATACAGATGGGCGTCGATCGGTCCCTGCAAGGTGATCGGCTTGGTCAGGGCGGGCGTCGAGAACACCGCGCCGAGCTTGTCGTTGTACTGATTGTCGGTCAGGCACGGATTCGGTAGCGGCAGGGCATTCGGCAGGCCGGCGGTCCACTGGTCGAGCGAGCGGGTGCACAGGCCGGCCACCGGGATCGGGAGTACCTCCGAGGTGCCGTCCTTCGGCGTTCCTGTCGTCAGTCCGCCCGAGGCGCCGAGGGGCTTGGAGCTGCCCGTGAGGTTGAGGCTCGAGCCTTTCAGTGACGAACCGATCCACTTCGAGTCGTGCGCCCAGGCACCCGTGCCCTGCTCGTAGTAGGTCAGGTTGGAGATGTCGGAGTTGAGCGTTGGGTCGCTGACGCCCTTGAGGTAGTGGTCGAACCAACGCAGCTGCAGCTCACTCAGCGAGCCGTAGCCGGCCTTGCCGATCTCGGTGCCGCTGGACGCCTGCAGGTGGTCCCACGGGCCGACGATCAGCTTGGCCGGGACGCCACGCTTGTTGAGGTTTTCGAACAGCAGGGGAGTGCCGCGCTGGAACAGGTCGTACTCACCGGAGACGAAGAATGCCGGCACCTTGACCTGGTCGATGACATTGATCAGCGAGCGCTCCTTGTAGAACGGACCGTCGTACGCCGGATCACCACCCGCGAAGGCCTTGAGCAGCAACGGCGCGGTGAAGGTGCCGGCACCCGAGAGGTGAGCGAGGAGCTCTGCCAAGGCTGACTTGGGGTCATGGGCGGCAACTGCGGGAGGTATCAGCCCGGTCGCGGTCACCAGGCCGAGCCACAACGGGATGAAGCCGACGTCGACCTGACCACCGGAAGCCACGACATCGCGATAGACATCCGCACCAGGCACCTGCGGGAAGATCGCCTTGAGGCCGGCGGGGTGGGCGGCCGCGGCCCACAGCTGGGCGATGCCCATGTATGACGGGCCGGACATGCCGGTGATGCCATCGCTCCACGGGCGCGCGGACGAGTGCGCCCAGTTCATGATCTCGCCGCCGTCCTTGTTCTCTCGGGCGCCGAACGCATTCCAGACGCCCTCGGAGCTACCGGTGCCACGTGCGTCGACGGTGAGCTGCACATAGCCCCGCTTGACGAGATAGGCGGGAGCGGCGCCGCCGAGCCCGCCGGCCGAGCCGAGCACGGTCTTGTTGTACGCCGTTATGGTCACGATGACGGGGAGGCGCTTGGCGATGGCCTTGCCAGACGCATCGGCCGGGCGTACGACATCGCCGCGCAGGATGACTCCGTCGGACATCGCGATCGCGACGTCCTTCTCGGTCACGGTCTTCGGGTACTCCTCGGCACGTGCTTTCCACGTCGGTGTGGCAGCCGTGGCGGTGTTGAGCGTGGCCGAGGTGCCGACCAGCGCGAGCGCCAGGGCCATGACCGTGAGCAGGCGTACGAGTGCGCGACGAGACGTCAACGGGATCCCTCCAGAGTCGTTAGGGGATCAACGACAGAGTGCAACTTGGAGTTACGTCGCGGTAACAACTCGTCCGACGAGGTGGGTGACCGGCTTCCTCGAGCCCTTCACACCGAAGACAATGCCGTCAGGGGTCATCTCGGAGCCGAACACCACGGTGCTGGGCAACAGGATCGGCTTGCGGAACTCCACATCGACAGTGAATGCCTCGGGCAGCTTGTTCTGCAGAGCCGAAAGGCTGCGGGCGAGCGTCCACATGCCGTGGGCGATATTGGTCGGGAAGCCGAATGCCTTGGCGGTGAGCGGATACAAGTGGATCGGATTGCGGTCGCCCGACACCGCGCCGTAGCGCCGGCCGAGATCACCGCTCAGCTTCCAGTGCACAACTCCGTTGGGTGCTTCGACGCCGGCCAGGGGAGCCGCCGAGGTCTCGGCGCTGCCACCTTTGTGGCGGGAGAACAGCGTGGTCACCTCGTCCCACACCAGGGTGCCGTCGACCGAGATCTCGGTGATGAGGTCGACCAGCGAGCCCTTCGGATGGGGACGCAGATCGGTCGCCCGCACCACCACGTCCAGCACATCGTCGACGGTGATCGGTCGGTGCTGGGTGATCGTGTTGCGGAGGTGCACCAGGCCCATCGGCGCGAACGGGAACGCCGTCTCCGTCATGAGAGCCAGGTGCAGTCCGAACGCCGCCATGTGAGGGTAAGTCGCCGGCAGCGTGTGTGAGTTGGGGAATCCGCAGACCTCGTTGTACGCCGCGAGGTGTTCCGGGTCTGTCACGACTCCTCGACGTTCCAGAGTCAGGTCGGGCACCTCACCCTTGGCGTGTTTGACGCCGGGCAGGCCGCCGATCACCGGGAGGCCCGGCAGGACGGCCTTGAGCATCAACGGCAGCGTCGACGGCGCCTTGCTGTAGCTGCGAGTCGCCATGTCAGGCCCCGATCAGTGCCTGGCCGCACACGCGTACGACATTGCCCGAGATCGCGGACGATCCGGGGTTGGCGTACCAGGCGATGGCCTCGGCCACATCGATCGGCAGGCCACCCTGGGAGAGCGAGCTCAGGCGGCGCCCCGCTTCACGGATGCCCAGCGGCATGGTCTTGACCATGTCGGTCTCGATGAATCCCGGTGCGATCGCGTTGACCGTGATGCCGTCCTTGGCCACGCGCTTCGACAGGTCCTGCACGAAGCCGATGACGCCGGCCTTGGCGGTGCCATAGCTGGTCTGGCCGTTGTTGCCGGCGATGCCGGCAATCGAAGAGATGCCGATGACCCGGCCGCCCGTGTTGATGAGCTTCTGCTTGAGCAGCTCGGCAGTGATCCGCTGTGGAGCGCCGACGCTGATGTCGATCACGAGATTCCAGTTCTCGGTCTTCATGTTCTTGAGTCGCTTGTCGCGGGTGATGCCCGCATTGTGTACGACGATGTCGACGCCGCCGTGCGCGGCCTTGACCGCCTTTGCGATGACCTTCGGCGCATCGTCCGCGGTGATGTCCTCGGCGATCGAGGTGCCACCGAGCTCCGCCATCACGGCGTCGAGCTCTGACGAAAGGCCCGGGACGTCGAGGCCGATGATCGAGGCGCCATCGCGGTGCAGGGTGCGGGCCATGGCAGCACCGAGGCCGCGGGACGCACCGGTGATGAGTGCGACCTTGCCGGCAAGAGGCTTGGCCGGGTCGGCAACTGCATCGGGGGCGACGAGCTCAGTGAGGCCAAGGCGGATGACCTGCCCGGACACGAACGCCGACTTGGGGGAGAGGAGGAACTCCAGGGTGGATCCGAGGGCGTCCTCGGACCCTGCGCCGACGTAGACGAGGTTGGACGTGCTGCCGTTGCCACCGACTTCCTTGCCGGCGGAGCGTACGAACCCTTCGAGAGCACGTTGTGCGATCGCGGCGGTTTCGGACGTGGCCTGCTCGGGAAGGGTGCCGATCACGACGAGGCGACCGTTGCTTGCCAGGCTGCGCAGGGCAGGGGTGAAGAACTGCTGCATGAGCGCCAGGCCAGCCGTGTCGGCGATGCCGGTGGCGTCGAATACGAGCCCCTTGTAGCGCTTGCTGTCAGCGCGGACGCCCACCGTGGTGATGCCGCTGGCCTTGAGAGTGGTGTTGAGCTTCTTGCCGAGAGTGCTCGTCGGTGCGGCGCCGATCAGGACAGTTCCCTTGACGAAAGGAGAGCCCTCCACCCATCGCTCGAGGTCCGGCGGGTTGGGGAGACCCAGATTCTTGACGACGAACTTGCCGATCGGGTTGTGCGCGAGCGACTGGTAACGGTCGGTCATGGTCGGGGTGTGTCCTATCTCTCGGATACCAACGGTATCTGGAATGCTGTTTGAAACTGTAACCTCATGAATTGGCGCCAGTCCACCGATGGTGAGGCGACGCTCATCACGTACGTGAACTGCACGTTCAGCATCCCATCGTTCAGCACTATCGAGGAGACCCGCCATGGCGGACACCACACCAGCCAAGAAGGCAGTGAAGAAGGCGCCTGCGAAGAAGAGCGCCGCGTCGGCGATCGCCCCATCCGTGCGACGTGTCGCCGTGATCGGCGGCAACCGCATCCCGTTCGCGCGTTCCAACACCGTCTACACCGATGCCTCCAACCAGGAGATGCTGACCGCAGCGCTGGATGGTCTGGTCGATCGCTATGACCTCGCGGGCGAGCGGGTTGGCGAGTTCGCTGCTGGAGCGGTGCTCAAGCACAGCCGTGACTTCAACCTCGCTCGCGAAACCGTGCTGGGATCCAAACTGTCGCCTGACACTCCGGCGTACGACGTGCAGCAGGCCTGCGACACGGGCATCCAGGCAGCCGTGCTCGTCGCCAACAAGATCGCACTCGGCAAGATCGAGTCCGGCATCGCGGGAGGCGCCGACACCACGTCCGATGCGCCCCTGGCGGTTGGCGACAAGCTCCGCAAGATCCTCCTCGAGGCGAACCGCGCCAAGGACGCCAAGGGGCGCATTGCGGCTTTGCTGAAGGTACGTCCGGGCGATCTCGCCCCCGACCAGCCGCGCAACTCCGAGCCTCGCACGGGTCTGTCGATGGGTGACAGCCAGGCAATCACGACCAAGGAGTGGAACATCACCCGCGAGGCTCAGGACGAGCTCGCCGTCGCCTCGCACGTCAACCTGGCGAAGTCGTATGACGAGGGGTGGCAGGACGATCTGATCACGCCGTTCCTCGGCGTCACCAAGGACAACAACCTGCGTCCTGACTCGAGCATCGAGAAGTTGGCCAAGCTCAAGCCGGTGTTCGGCAAGAACCTCGGTGACGAGGCCACGATGACGGCGGCCAACTCGACCCCGCTCTCCGACGGCGCCTCGGTGGTGCTGTTGGCATCGGAGGACGAAGCCAAGAAGCATGGCTGGACCCCCGAGGCGTACTTCGTCGACTACGAGACCGCTGCGGTCGACTATGTGTCGGGCGCGGAAGGCCTGCTGATGGCTCCCGCGTACGCCGTGCCGCGCATGCTCGCCCGCCAGGGACTCACGCTCCAGGACTTCGACTTCTATGAGATCCACGAAGCGTTCGCCGGCCAGGTGTTGACGACTCTCGCGGCGTGGGAGGACCCGACGTTCTGCAAGGAGCGCCTGGGACTCGATGTGCCGCTCGGCTCGATCGACCGCAAGAAGCTCAACGTCAAGGGCTCATCGCTGGCCACGGCGCATCCGTTCGCCGCAACCGGCGGCCGGATCATCGCCAACCTCGCCAAGTTGCTGCACGAGAAGGGGTCAGGTCGCGGCCTGATCTCGATCTGCGCCGCCGGTGGTCAGGGAGTCGTCGCGATCCTCGAGGCCTGAGCCTGAGCGCTTGACCTGGAGCGCGCTCCAGCAAATAACGTCGGAGGCATGACCACACCACAGCAGCCCATTGGCTCAGATTTCGACACCAACAGCACCGTCGACGACGTTCTCGGCGGCGTTGATCTCGCCGGCAAGCGCGCACTCGTGACGGGTGGCTACTCCGGCATCGGCCTGGTGACGACGCAGGCGCTTGCGGCGGCCGGTGCAGAGGTCGTCGTCCCGGCACGCCGACCCGATCTCGCCCGCGAGCAGGTCGCAGACATCCGAGGAGTCGAGGTCGACGAGCTTGACCTGGGCGACCTCGAGAGCGTACGCACGTTTGCCGATCGGTTCCTGGCCTCCAACCGGACTCTCGACCTGGTGATCAACAGTGCCGGGATCATGGCGGCACCCGAGAAGCGGATCGGTGATGGCTGGGAGTCCCAGTTCGCCACCAACCACCTCGGCCACTTCGCACTGATCAACCGGCTGTGGCCCGCGATCGAATCTGGCGCGGGTCGTGTCGTCTCGGTGTCGTCCCGCGGCCACCACTTCTCAGGCATCCGGTGGGATGACGTCCAGTTCGACCACGACTACGACAAATGGCTCGCGTACGGCCAGGCCAAGACGGCGAATGCGTTGTTCGCGCTGCACCTCAACACATTGGGCAGCCAAGCAGGTGTCGAAGCGTTCTCGGTGCACCCTGGCGCGATCATGACCAACCTGCTGCGCCACATCTCGCGTGATGAGCAGATCGAGTCCGGCACGATTGACGAGGCCGGCAATGCCATCAATCCACGGTTCAAGTCCCCCGAGCGCGGAGCAGCCACGCAGGTATGGGCTGCGACCTCCAAGCAGCTGGAGGGACTCGGCGGGGTCTACCTCGAGGAGTGCGAAGTCGCAGTCCCCTACGTCGAGGGCATGGAGTACTCCGGCGTGATGGACTGGGCCACCGATCCCGATCAGGCGGGCCGACTCTGGGACCTGTCGGCGGAACTCACCGGTGTCAACGCCTTCGCCTGACCTGCTGGCCGGTTCCTTGACCGGTACACCGCCGGTGGGCACGATGAGGGTCGAGACGAGGGAGCCAGCGGGACATGACGACACACAACGATGCGTACGACGAAGCGCTGACCAGAGCGGCAGCGCACGCCAGGACGTGGCTCGGCTCTGTGGCGGACCGGCCGATCGGACCGCGAGTCTCGGCCGATGAGCTGGTCAAGGACTTCGGTGGCCCGTTGCCCGAGAGCGGCATGGATCCTGCGGATGTGGTGGACGAACTAGCGACTCGGGCGGACGCGGGGCTGATGGCGATGCCCTCCGGTCGCTTCTTCGGCTGGGTCATCGGCGGAACGCTGCCGGCAGGTCTCGCGGCCGACTGGATGGTGAGCGCGTGGGACCAGAACGCAGGCATGCGCTACGCAACGCCGGCGGTTGCTGCGATCGAGGAGGTCGCCGCGCAATGGCTGCTGGAGCTGTTGCGCCTCCCGGCGGACGCCGATGTCGGCTTCGTGACCGGCGCGACGATGGCCAACTTCACCTGCCTGGCGGCCGCACGCTACTCGGTTCTGCAGCGTTCCGGCTGGGACGTGAATGTCGACGGCCTGTCCGGTGCTCCGAAGGTCCACGTGGTGGTAGGAGAGGAACGCCACGGAACGATCGACATCGCACTCCGCTACTTGGGCCTCGGCGCGCCGACAGCCGTGAGCGCCGACGACCAGGGCCGGATCTCGGCCGACGCCCTCGCCGAGGCGCTCAAGGACATCCCCAGTGGTGCACCGGTGATCGTCTGCCTTCAAGCGGGCAATCTGCACTCTGGTGCCTTTGATCCGTTCGCTGAGGCGATCGACGTCGCCAACCGCTATGGCGCATGGGTGCACGTGGACGGTGCGTTTGGCCTGTGGGCAGCGGCCTCGCCGAAGCTGCAACACCTGACGGCTGGCGTAGAAGGTGCCGATTCGTGGACCACCGATGCGCACAAGACGCTCAATGTCCCGTACGACTGCGGTGTGGCAATCGTGCGCGATTCCCATGCCATGCGTTCGGCGTTCGGTCTCCACACCAGCTATCTCATCAGCGACGAGACCGGACACGGCGACCCGTACGACAGGGTGCCCGAGCTGTCGCGTCGAGCCCGGGGAGTCCCCGTCTGGGCGGTGTTGCGATCGCTCGGTCGCAATGGTGTCGCTCAGCTCGTCGAGCGGCTCACCGCTCGAGCACGTGAGATCGCCGAAGGCGTCGCGCAGATCGAAGGGGTCGAGGTGCTCAACGATGTCGTCTACACACAGATCTGCGTCGTGGTGGGCGACTCTGCTCGTACGGCGGAGGTCGCGGCGCGCCTGGTCGCCGACGGTACCGCCTGGATGTCGGCGTCCGAGTGGCGGAGTCAGGACATCTTGCGGATCTCGGTCAGCAACTGGTCCACCGACGATGAGGACGTACGCCGCTCGGTCGATGCGCTTCGACGCGCCGTAAGCGGCTAGGCGTCGCCGCGGGCCATCGCGACGGCGGCGCGTTGCAGGTAGGCCTTGACCTCGTCGAATGGCACGGCATCGACGGTGGGAAGGCCGGGATTCTGTTCGCGTACGGACAGCTGCAGCGTAGCGAGATTGAGCACGCCGAGCGCCTGGGTGTAGAAGATGTTGGCCAGCAGGTACGGATCGCGTACGTGGAACTCACCGCTCGCGACACCGGCTTCGAGCACGTGGACGACATGTGCCAAGGACGTCGACATACCGCGTCCGAGCTTGAACATGACGGACTCGCTGACCTCGTCCATCAGCTCATCGCCGCGACGTCGAAGCAGCGCCTGTGCGCAGTCGACGAACGCCGGCAGTGCCGACCCGAAGTCGAGGAAGGCAGCAGTGATGGATCGCAGCCGGTCGGCGGGAGCTGCAGTCGGGTCATCGGCCGCCTCGAGGGCGAGGGACAACTCGTCGAGGTAGCCGACCAGGGTCATCGCGAACAGCTCCTCCTTGCCGGAGAAGTGCCGATAGATGATGGCGCGATTGATACCCACCGCGCGGGCGATGTCGTCGATCTGGGCATCACGCACGCCCCGCTCGTCGAACAGCGCCCGAGTGGCGTCGAGGATCTCCTTCTTGCGCTCGGCGCGGCGTTCAGAGACGGGCATGAATGTCAGCGTAGAGGGTCTTTGTCGGTAGGGGCCCGTAGGCTTGATGACATGAGGTCCGTGTCCGAGCTCCGACGCCAGGTGGCGCCATTCCAGGTCGTTTCCGACTTCACGCCCGGGGGCGATCAGCCGGCCGCGATCGCCGATCTCGAACGCCGCGTCAACGCAGGCGAGCAGGACGTCGTGCTGATGGGTGCGACCGGCACCGGCAAGACCGCGACGGTGGCCTGGCTCACCGAGCGACTGCAGCGTCCAACCCTCGTGATCATGCCCAACAAGACACTGGCCTCGCAGTTCGCGACCGAGCTGCGCGATCTGCTGCCCAACAATGCCGTCGAATACTTCGTCTCCTACTACGACTACTACCAACCTGAGGCTTACATCGCGCAGAGCGACACCTACATCGAGAAGGACTCCTCGGTCAACGAAGAGGTCGAGCGGCTGCGGCATTCGGCGACCTGGTCGTTGCTGACCCGCCGCGACGTCATCGTGGTGGCGTCGGTGTCCTGCATCTACGGACTGGGATCCGCGCAGGAATACCTCAACCGCATGATCCCCTTCAAGGTCGGCCAGGAGTTCCCGCGCGAGGAGCTGCTCCGCACGCTGGTGCAGGCCCAATACGTACGCAATGACATCGCCACGACGCGCGGCACGTTCCGGGTCAAGGGCGACACGGTCGAGATCTTCCCCGTCTACCAGGAGATGGCGGTGCGGGTCGAGTTCTTCGGCGACGAGATCGAGCGGCTCATGACATTGCACCCGTTGACGGGTGAGGTGATCAGCGACGATCAGGAGCTGTCTGTCGGTGCGGCCACGCACTACGCGGCCGGCTCCGAAGTCATGACCAACGCAATCAAGACGATCCAGATCGAGCTCGAGGAGCGACTTGCCGAGCTCGAGGGCGAGGGCAAGCTGCTCGAGGCCCAGCGGCTGCGGATGCGCACGACCTACGACATCGAGATGATGCAACAGATCGGCACCTGCTCCGGCATCGAGAACTACTCGCGCCACATGGACGGCCGCACCGCCGGCTCGGCACCCAACTGCCTCCTCGACTACTTCCCCGAAGACTTCATGCTTGTCGTCGACGAGTCGCACGTGACGATCCCGCAGATCGGCGCGATGTATGAAGGCGACATGTCCCGCAAGCGCTCCCTGGTCGAGCACGGCTTCCGTCTGCCGAGCGCGATGGACAACCGACCGCTCAAGTGGGACGAGTTCCTGCAGCGCATCGGTCAGACCGTCTATCTCTCGGCGACGCCGGGCACCTACGAGATGACGAAGGTCGACAACGACGTCGTCGAGCAGATCATTCGCCCGACTGGCTTGGTCGACCCCGAGGTCATCGTCAAGCCCACCAAGGGCCAGATCGACGACCTGATCGAGCAGATCCGCCTGCGGGTCGAGCGCCAGGAGCGCGTCCTTGTGACGACGCTGACCAAGAAAATGTCCGAAGACCTCACCGACTATCTCCTCGAAGCCGGCATCCGCACGCGCTATCTCCACAGCGAGGTCGACACGCTCCGACGGGTCGAGCTGCTGCGTGAGCTCCGCATGGGTGAGTACGACGTCCTGGTAGGCATCAACCTGCTGCGTGAGGGACTCGACCTTCCGGAGGTCAGCCTCGTGGCGATCCTCGACGCCGACAAGGAAGGTTTCCTGCGCTCCGGCAGATCGCTGATCCAGACGATCGGTCGTGCCGCCCGCAATGTGTCGGGCCAGGTCATCATGTACGCCGACCGCGTGACCGACTCGATGGCGTTGGCGATCGATGAGACCAATCGACGTCGCGCCAGGCAGGTCGCCTACAACACCGCCAACGGCATCGACCCGACTCCGCTGCGCAAGAAGATCGGTGACATCACCGACATGCTGGCCCGTGAAGACGCCGACACCACCCAGCTGCTGGCCGCGACCGGCGACCACCGTCGCAGGGGAGTGGCCGTCCCGCTCGGGCAGCACACGGCTGATCTGGCCAATCTTCCCAAGGACCAGCTTGCCGATCTGATCGAGCAGCTGAGTGAGCAGATGCGAGGTGCGGCGGCCGAGCTGCAGTTCGAGGTTGCCGCGCGACTTCGCGATGAGATCGGCGACCTCAAGAAGGAGCTCCGAAGCATGTTGCAGGCAGGCGTCTAGACCGCAGCCCCCGACTGTGCGACAGACTGTTGCCTGTGACTTACGTGCTGCACAACGATCGCGTCCGAGCCGCCGTCGATCCGCTGCATGGCGCCCGACTGACCTCCCTATCGATCGACGGTCACGAGCTGTTGGCCGAGGACGGCAGCTTCCCGATGGTTCCGTGGGCCGGACGCATTCGGGCGGGCAAGCTCACCGTCGACGGCGTGACTCATCAGCTGCCGCCCGGCAAGGACGGCAATGCGATCCATGGGCTCGGGCGCAATGTCGAGTGGGAGTTGACCGGGACCGACACATTCCAGCGCGCTCTCGGCGCTCCATGGCCCACCGAGGGCATCGCCGAGCTCCACTACGAGCTGTTGGACGATGGCATTCGTACGACCTTGAGCTGGGACGACGGCACCGACATGCCATGTTCGCTCGGCCTGCATCCGTGGTTCCGGCGACGCCTCGACGGCAGCGAAGACCTGATCCTGACCTTCAATCCCGAGGTCATGGTCGAACGGGGGACTGATGGGCTCCCGACCGGCGAGCTCATCGAACCACGTCCAGGGCCGTGGGACGACTGCTTCAGAGCGTCGGGATCACCCGTGCTCACCTGGCCGGGTGCGCTGGCGATCTCGCTGAGCTCGTCGTCGCAGTGGTGGGTCGTCTATGACGAGCCGACCGCGACGGTGTGCGTCGAACCCCAGAGCGCGCCACCGGACGCCTTCGGCCACCCGACCCTGCAGCCCGATGGCCCGTGGCCACGGAGCTTGTGGTTCGAGGTGCGCGCCACGGAGCAGGCCTAACACGATCCGATGGATTCCGCTCGCCATGTCAGGACGTGACACCCGCGCTGCGCGTCTGAAAGATCCGAGCAGGCTGGAGACACAGACCCACTGCTAGGAGAGCCACATGACCGTCACGGACGAATTCGTCGCCGCCAACAAGACCTACCAGGAAGGCTTCGATGGCCCGTTGCCACTGCCGCCGGCACGCCACATCGCCGTCGTCGCCTGCATGGATGCGCGCCTCGACCCCGCAAAGATCCTGGGGATCAACGAGGGCGACGCCCACGTGATCCGCAACGCCGGCGGCGTGGTGACCGAGGACGCCCTTCGGTCGTTGGCAATCAGCCAGCGTCTGCTCGGCACCACTGAGATTGTGCTGGTGCACCACACTGACTGCGGCATGGTCACTTTTCAGGACGACGAGTTCCGTCAGGGAATCGAGGCCGAGACGGGCATACGTCCGACGTGGTCATCGGAGGCGTTCCCGGATGCTGGTGCCGACGTCACACAGGGCATCAACCGCATCAAGGCCAATCCGTTCATTCCACACAAGGACAACATTCGCGGTTTCGTGTTCGACGTCGCGACCGGTGCGATCAACGAGGTCGATACCGCCTGACCTCACGCGGTCCCGCAGCCCATCCGCGCCTGGTTGGCGGGTGGGCTGCAACAATGTGCGGTGGAGGGGAGTATTCCTTCGCCGCAGCGTCGTCATCACGGTGACTCCGAGCAGTCATCCGGTGCCGCGGGTCGCGTGAGCGACGGAAGAGACCTCCGGCGTACTTGACGACCGGAGGAATACCCATGGATCAGTTGATCCTCGCCCAGCGAGCCACAGAGAACTCCATGTCGGTGTCGACGACGGAGTGGTTCGTGACCGTCGGCGTGACCGTCGCGGTGCTGCTGTTCGACATCGTCATCATCGCGCGTCGTCCGCACGAGCCCACGCTCAAGCAGGCCGGCGTCTACCTCGCGGCGTATGTGGGTCTGGCCATCGCGTTCGGCATCTGGGTCACCCTCGCGCACGACAACAGCCGGCCCGGCGGCGACTTCGGCCTGCAGTTCTTCGCCGGCTGGCTGACCGAATACAGCCTGTCGGTCGACAACTTGTTCATCTTCCTGATCATCATGGCCAGCTTCAAGGTGCCGAGGAAGTTCCAGCAGGAGGCGCTGCTGGTGGGGATCGTCCTGGCGCTCATCTTCCGGGGGATCTTCATCGCCCTCGGCGCGGTCGCGATCAAGGAGTTCTCGTGGGTGTTCTACATCTTCGGAGCCTTCCTGCTGTTCACGGCGATCAATCTCGTGCGCGACACCGAGCATGACGATGACGGTGAGAATGCCGTCGTACGTTTTGCCAAGCGCTACCTCAACACCACGGACAAGTGGCTCGGCCTCCAGCTTTTCCTTCGACGGGACGGCAAGACGTACATCACCCCGATGTTCTTGGTGATCCTGTCGCTCGGGACGACCGATCTGCTGTTCGCACTCGACTCGATCCCGGCGATCTACGGGCTGACCCGTGAGCCCTATCTGGTGTTCACGGCGAATGTGTTCGCACTCATGGGTCTGCGGCAGCTGTATTTCCTGCTCGGCGACATGCTCAAGAAGCTGATCTATCTGACCCAGGGCCTGGCGTTCCTGCTGGCCTTCATCGGCGTCAAGCTCGTGCTCCACGCGCTGCACACCAATGAGCTGCCATTCGTCAATGGTGGTGACGGCTTCGACGTTCCGGAGATCCCCACGCTGGTGAGTCTCGGCGTCATCGTCGTGACACTCGCCCTGACGGCCGCGGTGAGTCTTGTCGTGTCCGCACGGCGAGATGCCGCCGCCGGCTAGCCGCGGACTCCACCGCAACGGCCCCGCGGAGGGCAGGTCGGTGTAGTTTCAACTGCGTGGTTGACGTCAAGGGCAGAGTGCGTCGCTGGGTCGGCAGGATGCTGGTCAAGCGCATCCAGAAGAATGGCATCGACCTCAGTGCCCTCTCGTTCATCCCCGAGAAGACCAAGATCGCGCTCCAGCGCGACGGTATGGACCCGCTTCCTGAGATCGCCGAGTGGCGCCGGGATGAGCCAATGCACAAGCTCGAGCTGCCATTCACCTTCACGGCCTATCTCGTCACGGGATATGAGGAGTCACGCCGGATCCTCACGGACCGCGACTCGTACAGCAATGACATTCGACATCTGTTCCACGGCGATGGCCCCGCGACCGCAGACGACATCGGTGGTCTCGGATTCACTGACCCACCCCTGCACACCCGGTTGCGCAAGATCGTCACTCCGGAGTTCACGATGCGCCGGCTCGCGCGTCTCGAGCCGATGATCATTAATTTCGTCGACACCCAGCTCGACGCCCTCGAGGCCGCCGGCCCCGGCGCCGACCTGTGCAAGACGGTCGCGTTTCCGATCCCGTTCCAAACGATCTGCGCTCTGCTGGGGCTCGATTACGCTGACCGCGATGCATTCGCCAAGCTCGGCAGTGACCGCTTCGACGCGACGAATGGCGGAGCGGCGGCGTTCGGCGCCGTGTCCGACCAACGCCGCTTCCTGTTCGATGCCGTGGCAAGGCAACGCAAGGATCCCGGTGACGGTCTGATCGGTCAGATTGTGCGTGACGAGGGCGACACGATTTCCGATGTCGACCTCGCGGGTCTGGCGGATGGCATCTTCACCGGTGGCTACGAGACCACCGCAGGCATGATTGCGCTCGGCACGATGGTCCTGCTGCGCGATCCCGAGTACGCCCGGCTGATCCGCGAGGGCAGCCCCGAGGACGTCGACCGGATCGTCGAAGAGCTGCTGAGATACCTCGCGGTCGTGCAGGTGGCCTTTCCTCGCTTCGCCAAGCAGGACATGTTGCTGTTCGGCCAGAAGGTCAAGGCCGGCGACGTCATCCTCGCGTCGCTCAACGGTGCTAACCGCGACCCCGAGTCGGCGGGGGATCGCCCCGACGAGTTCGATCCATTGCGAGTCCCCGCGAGCGGCCACCTCGCGTTCGGCCACGGCATCCATCGCTGCATCGGCGCCGAGCTCGCCCGGATGGAGCTCCGCATCGCTCTGCCACGCCTGTTCCGCCGGTTCCCGGACATGGCTCTGGCGAAGCCGCAGGAGGAGCTGACGTTTCGGCAGCTGTCATTCGTCTACGGCGTGGACGAGCTGCCGATCCTGTTCTGACCTGCCTAGGCGCCGGTGACCTGGGGATCCGGCGTCGGGCCATCCACGGGCTCGCACTGTCCGAGAGTGATGGCCTTGAACCGCGCGAAGTCCACCGACGAACGAGCTGCCTCCGGGTAGGCCTTCGCGGGCAGGTGGGCGTAATAGTCGACGGCCTGGAGGAGAGTGGACGATCCGGCTCCCTGGGCTTTCTTGTAGTACAGCTTGGCGAACACCTCGGCCTTCTTGAAGTGCCGAGTGGTGGCGTCGTAGTCGTGATCGTTGAACGCATCGATTCCTGCGCGTACCTCGACGCAGGTCTTCGCCCCGAGCGTCTTGGCCGACAGCTTCGCGATCGGATCCGCGTCGGAGCCGGACGAGCCGCAGCCGACCAGGCCGGCGAGCAGCGCAGCGACCACGAAAAACCTCATACCTGCGAGATTATGCGCTGGTCGCCACTGCGCCACCTGAATTGTCACCAACCGCGTTCGCGCCATTCGGCCAGGTTGCCGCGCTCGTCGCCGAGGCGTACGAGGTCGTTGCCATGGCCCGGGTAGACCCGCGTGTCGTCGTCGAACCGGCGGAAGATCTTGGACTCGACGTCGTTGATGAGGCTGGCGAAGGCATCCGCATCGCCGAAGGTGTTGCCGACCCCGCCGGGGAACAGTGAGTCGCCGGTGAACAGGTGCACGATGCCGTCGGGGTCGTCGTATGCCAGGGCGATCGAGCCAGGAGTGTGACCGACGATGCCGATGACCTCGAGCTCGCAGGATCCGACGCGGATGCGTGCTCCGCTGTTGACCCGGGTCGTGGTCGGAACCGGTATCTCGTCGGCGTCGTCCTCGCCGGCCACTGTCTCGGCTCCAGTGGCGTCCACGACCTCGGCGAGCGCCTGCCAGTGATCGCCGTGCTGATGAGTCGTCACGACGCGAGCCAGTCCGTCGTCACCGATCAGGGCCAGCAGCGTGTCGGCCTCGTTGGCGGCATCGATCAGCGCTTGCTCACCCGTCACCACACACTTCAGCAGGTAGGCATTGTTGGACATGGGACCGACTGCGACCTTCGTGATCTGCAGAACGCCCGCGTCCTGGACATCGGCTGGGCCGCCGACCTCAACTTCTCCGGTGTAGGTCATACCGCCACCCTGCCAGAGCGTGTGACGCGTCCGACGCCGCGCTCGGAAAGTTTCTGTCGGCCCACGTCGTTACGATAGTGAATGCCAGTACACGGCCCATTTCTTCGACCCATGCAGGGGAGCCAGTGACCGACCGCCTCGTCATCCGCGGTGCACGAGAGCACAATCTCAAGGACGTCTCCCTCGACCTCCCACGAGACTCGCTCATTGTGTTCACCGGCCTGTCCGGGTCCGGCAAGTCATCGCTGGCATTCGACACGATCTTCGCCGAGGGTCAGCGTCGCTATGTCGAGTCGCTGTCGGCATACGCACGACAGTTCCTCGGGCAGATGGACAAGCCCGATGTCGA
This sequence comes from Aeromicrobium sp., assembly GCA_025965115.1. Lineage (GTDB taxonomy): Bacteria > Actinomycetota > Actinomycetes > Propionibacteriales > Nocardioidaceae > Aeromicrobium. The sequence goes on along the minus strand of JAOPXO010000085.1, from coordinate 2,586 downwards.
CTTCATCGAAGGTCTCTCGCCGGCGGTGTCGATCGACCAGAAGTCGACCTCACGCAACCCTCGATCCACGGTCGGCACGATCACCGAGGTCTACGACTACCTCCGCCTGCTCTACGCGCGCGCGGGTCGCCCGCATTGTCCAGTCTGTGGAGAGCCGATCGCCCGTCAGACCCCACAGCAGATCGTCGACCGCATCATGTCCGGCGACGAGGGCACCCGGTTCCAGGTGCTGGCACCGGTCATCCGAGGTCGCAAGGGCGAGTACGGCGAGCTGTTCCGTCAGCTGCAGTCGCAGGGCTTCAGCCGCACGATCGTCGACGGCGAGACCCATATGCTGGCCGACGAGCCGCCCAAGCTCGAAAAGCAGAAGAAGCACACGATCGACGTCGTTGTCGACCGGTTGCAGGTCAAGGACAGCACGAAGCAGCGCCTGACCGAGTCGATCGAGACCGCCCTCGGGCTGGCAGACGGTCTGGTGATCGTCGACTACGTCGACCTGCCCGAGGACGATCCGCACCGCACGCGTCGATTCTCCGAGAAGCTCGCCTGCCCCAATGATCACCCGCTCGAGGTCGATGAGCTCGAGCCGCGGTCGTTCTCGTTCAATGCGCCGTTCGGTGCGTGTCCTGAGTGTCACGGGCTCGGCACCCGGATGGAGGTCGACCCGGACCTGGTCGTCCCCGACGAGAGCAAGTCGCTCAATGAAGGTGCGATCTCGCCGTGGTCCTCGGCTCATGTGGCTGACTACTTCTCGAGGCTCATCGGCGCGCTGGCCGATGAGCTCAACTTCAGCGCGGACACACCATGGGGTGATCTACCCGAGGACGTACGCGAGGCGGTGCTGCACGGCCACCCGACCAAGATCCACGTCAAATACAAGAACCGCTACGGTCGCGAGCGCTCCTACTTCACGGCGTTCGAGGGCGCGATCCCTTATCTCGAGAAGCGGCACGACGAGACCGACTCGGAGACCAATCGCGAACGGCTCGAGGGGTTCATGCGCGAGGTGCCATGCCCCACCTGTGGCGGCACTCGACTCAAGCCGGTGATCCTCGCGGTGCTGCTCAACTCCGAGGAGCACGGTCCCAAGAACATCGCCGAGGTCTGCGCGATGTCGATCGCCGACGCCGCTGACTATCTCAAGACGCTCGAGATGACCGATCGTGAGACACAGATCGGTGAGCGGGTGCTCAAAGAGATTCACGAGCGGCTGCGATTCCTGCTCGATGTCGGCCTCGATTACCTCGCGCTCGACCGCGCCGCTGGATCGTTGTCGGGCGGTGAGGCGCAGCGCATCAGGCTGGCGACCCAGATCGGCGCCGGCCTCGTCGGCGTGCTCTATGTGCTCGACGAGCCGTCGATCGGGCTCCATCAGCGAGACAACCACCGACTCATCGAAACGCTCATACGCCTGCGCGATCTCGGCAACACCCTGATCGTCGTGGAGCATGACGAAGACACCATCCGGGCGGCCGACTGGGCCGTCGACATCGGTCCGGGCGCCGGTGAGCACGGGGGACAGGTCATCGTCTCGGGCCCGGTCAAGGAGCTGCTCGACAGCGAGGACTCGCTGACCGGCAAATACCTCTCCGGTCGCCTCTCGATCCCGCTGCCCGAGAAGCGCCGCCCCCGGGTTGCCGGTCGCGAGCTCACGGTGCACGGCGCCAAGGAGCACAACCTCCAGGACATCGACGTCACATTCCCGCTGGGCATGCTCGTCGCGGTGACCGGCGTGTCCGGCTCGGGCAAGTCGACGCTCGTCAACGACATCCTCTACACCCAGCTGGCCCGCACGGTCTATGGCGCGCGCACGATCCCCGGACGTCACCGCTCGATCAGCGGCCTCGACGAGGTCGACAAGGTCATCCACGTCGACCAGTCGCCGATCGGCCGCACTCCCCGCTCCAACCCGGCGACCTACACGGGCGTGTTCGACCACATCCGCAAGCTGTTCGCGCAGACGCCCGAAGCCAAGATGCGGGGCTACCTCCAGGGCCGGTTCTCGTTCAACGTCAAGGGTGGTCGGTGCGAGGCATGCGCCGGCGACGGCACGATCAAGATCGAGATGAACTTCCTGCCCGATGTCTACGTGCCGTGCGAGGTCTGCCACGGCGCTCGTTACAACCGCGAGACGCTCGAGGTCCACTACAAGGGCAAGACCATCGCCGAGGTCCTCGACATGCCGATCGAGGAGGCCGTCGACTTCTTCGAGGCGATCCCGGCGATCGCGCGACACATGCGCACGCTCGTCGACGTCGGCCTGGGTTACGTCCGGCTTGGTCAGTCGGCGCCGACGCTGTCGGGTGGAGAGGCGCAGCGGGTCAAGCTCTCGTCGGAGCTGCAGAAGCGCTCCACCGGTCGCACCGTCTACGTGCTCGACGAGCCGACGACCGGGCTGCACTTCGAAGACATGCGCAAGCTGCTCGGTGTCCTGCAGCGCATCGTCGTCACCGGCAACTCCGTCATCGTCATCGAGCACAACCTCGACGTGATCAAGACCGCGGACTGGCTCATCGACATGGGTCCCGAGGGTGGCTCGCGGGGCGGGATGGTGGTGGCGGAGGGGACGCCGGAGCAGGTCGCCGA
>JAOPXO010000064.1 GCA_025965115.1 Aeromicrobium sp. | reverse complement strand
TGATGGCGTCCGTGGTCACCGAGCTCGACGAGCTGTATGCCGACGGTTCCGAGGTGTCGTTCCAGGCCCTGCGCGAGATCCCGACGCTGGAGTCGACGCTCAAGGAGACTCTGCGGCTGCACCCTCCCCTGATCATCCTGATGCGTCTGGTCCAGAAGGATTTTGAGCTCCTGGGTCACACCGTGCCGGCCGGCACACTCGTCGCTGCCTCCCCGCGGGTCTCCAACCGGATCGAGGAGGATTTCCCGCACGCCGAGGAGTTCGACCCGAGCCGCTACCTGGACCCCCGCCAGGAGGACCTGCAGAATCGGTGGACCTGGATTCCGTTCGGCGCCGGCAAGCACCGCTGCGTGGGCAACGCGTTCGCCATGATGCAGATGAAGGCGATCTTCTCGGTCATCCTGCGGGACTTCGAATTCACCCCCGCGCAGCCGATCGACTCCTATCGGGATGACTTCACCAAGATGGTGATCCAGCTCAAGCAGCCGTGTCGAGTCAAGTACAAGCGGCGAGACCGATGAAGGTCCTTGCCGACACGGGTGTCTGCCAAGGGCATCAGCTGTGCCAGGGGGAAGCTCCCGATGTCTTCGGTTTCGATGTGGACGCCGATGTCGTGGTGGTCATCAACGAACACCCCGACGAGTCGCGCCGCGCCGACGTGACCACCGCTGTGAAGTATTGCCCGGCGTTCGCCCTGTCGCTCGAAGAGCCTCAGTCAACGGAAGAGGATGGCGATGTCTGATCTGACCCGTGCCGAGATCCAGGAGTTCTGGGACTCCTGGCTCGACACCAACCGGGAGGCCGAGCGCACCGGTGATTGGCGAACGTTGGCCGACCACTACGCGGAGGACGCGACGTACGGGTGGATGTACTCCCCCGACGAGCACTTCATGGCCGTCGGCCGTGACCAGATCCGTGACTGGGCGATCGGGATCGAGATGGACGGTCTCGACGGGTGGCGCTACGACTATCAGGCTTCGGTCATCGACGAGCAGAAGGCCATGATCGTGGGGTTCTGGAAGCAGAAGTCCGGAATCCTGGACGACTCGGGGGTGGAGTTCGAGATCCTCGGCCTCGGGGGCTCGTGGATCGGGGTCGAACGTCAGACCACCGGTGAGGTCATGATCGCCTGGCAACGCGACTGGTTCGACATGCCGTCAACTGCCCACACCTTCATGGAGATCCTCGCGGCCAACAAGGCACCCGACACCCTGCTGAAGCGGATGTCGGTCGCCGGGCACGGCGTCCCGGGTCACTACCACTACAAGGACATCCCCTCGACCGTGTGGCCGCCGCCGGTCGAACGTGGCGACTTCATCGAGCAGGAGCCCGCACGATGACCGCAACCGCCGTGACATCCGCTCCGGCGCAGCAGCTCGTCGACGGCAAGCTCAGCGCCGCCAGCTCAGGCGAGTCGTACCCGATCCTCAACCCGGCCTCCGGTGAGGTCATCGGCCACGCGCCGGACAGCACAGCCGCCGACGTCGGCGCTGCGATCGCCGCCGCGCGTCGGGCGTTCGACGAGTCTGATTGGTCGACCGATGTCGAGCTGCGCGTACGTTGCCTGCGCCAGCTTCATCAGGCGTTGCTCGACCACGCCGACGAGTTCAGGGCGCTGACCACCGCCGAGGTCGGCATGCCGAACTTCATGATGGGTGCGGCCGGCTTTGACGTACCCGTCGAGGGGCTCAAGTGGGTCACTGATTTGTTGGAAGGCTATGAATGGGAGACCGACCTCGGTGTCGCCAGGCCCATGGGCATTCCGGCGCGCAGGACCGTGGTGCGCGAGCCGATCGGAGTCGTTGCCGCGATCACCCCGTGGAACGTCCCGACACAGATCAATCTCGCGAAGGTCGGCCCGGCGCTGGCCTCGGGCTGCACCGTGGTGCTGAAGCCTGCACCTGACACACCCTGGGTGGCCTGCGAGCTCGGCCGGATCGTCGCCGAGCACACCGACATCCCGGCGGGTGTCTTCAATGTCGTGACCCCGCTCTCGAATGAGGTCGCAGCACAGCTCACGAGCGACCCGCGCGTGGACATGGTGTCGTTCACCGGCTCGACCACCACCGGGCGAGCGATCATGGCTGCGGCGGCACCCACGCTGAAGAAGGTCTTCCTCGAGCTGGGCGGCAAGTCGGCTGCGATCGTCCTCGACGATGCGGATGTCGCGGCATCCGCAGCTGCGACTGCCTTCGCTGCGTGCATTCACGCCGGGCAGGGCTGTGCGCTCACGACGCGTCTCATCGTCCCGAGGGACAGGTACGACGAGGCAGTCGAGGCGGCCGCGTCGACGATGGCATCGATCGGCACCAAGCAGCCCTCAGAACCCGATGCGATCTGCGGGCCGGTGATCTCCCAGGTCCAGCGCGACCGGGTCGAGAGCTACTTCCGGATTGCCGAGGAAGAGGGCGGTCGGATCGTCACCGGAGGCAAGGTCATCGACCAGCCCGGCTACTGGATCGAACCCACCGTGGTCGCCGACCTCGACAACGGATCGCGACTGGCGCAGGAGGAGATCTTCGGACCGGTTCTCGTGGTCATCGCCCATGACGGTGACGACGATGCCGTACGCATCGCCAACGACTCCGCGTACGGGCTGTCGGGTTCGATCGACTCCGGTGACCTGGAGCGGGCGAAGGCGGTCGCGAAGCGCATCCGCACCGGCACCATGGCGGTCAACGGTGGCATCTGGTTCAGCCCGGACGCACCGTTCGGCGGCTACAAGCAGTCCGGCCTCGGACGCGAGATGGGCCTCGCGGGCTTTGAGGAATACCTCGAGACGAAGACTGTCGCGGAGCCGGCATGACAAAACCAAGGAGCACTGTGACCAGAGCAGACGCGCGTTTCACGAACAAGGTCGTCGTCGTGACAGGCGCCGCCCAGGGCATCGGTGAGGCATACGCCAAGGCGCTCGCGGCCGAGGGCGCCAACGTTGTGGTCGCTGACATCAACGCCGACGCAGGCACCCTCGTGGCAAAGCAGATCGAGTCTGCCGGTGGCCAGGCGATGTTCGTGCCATGTGACGTCTCGTCGGCCGATTCGGCAGCGTCACTCGTGGCAACCGTCGAGGGCGAATGGGGCGGGATCGACGGCCTCGTCAACAACGCCGCGATCTACGGCGCCATGGAGTTCGACCTGCTGATCACGGTCGACTGGGACTACTACCGCAAGTTCATGAGCGTCAACATGGACGGTGCGCTCATCATGACCCGCGCCGTTTTCG
>JAOPXO010000061.1 GCA_025965115.1 Aeromicrobium sp. | reverse complement strand
GTGCCGCCGACGTGAAGGCACGCGGCTGGGCGATCGCGCACTATCTCGTCGGCAATGCCTCACACCTCGGCATCAGCACGATCTCATTCGGCGACCGCCAGTGGGATGCGAGCGAGTCCGACAAGGGGTGGCGTCCGCGTACGCCCACCGATGACGACATCGTGCGGGTCTCGACGAACTAGCTCTGGAGACGGCGTGCGGCCCGTGTCGACGGTGCGCACAATGGAGCCATGACCCGCTACGCGATCGATGCCCTCACCGCGATCCGGATGGCTAGGGAAGAGATCGTGGTGCCCGATGGCCATCAGCTCGTTGCCCCGAACCTCGTCCGCTCGCAGGTGTTGTCGATCCTCTATCGAGAAGTTCATCAAGGGAGGCTGACCGAGGCGGAGGCCCGCGTCCTGCTGGATCGCATCACGACGACGCGCATCCGGCTCCTCGGTGACCGCGTCTCACGAGCCGTCGCGTGGCAGATCGCCGAGCAGCTCGGCTGGGACGACACCACGCAGGCGGAGTACGTTGCCGTCGCCAAGCTGCAGGCCGATGTCTTCATCACGCTCGACCCAGATCTGGCGCAGCAGGTCGAGGAAATCGTGACCACTGCGCCATTCGACGTCCTCGAGGAGCTGAGCTCCTGACCCAGGGTTGCTGGGCACAGTCGGCACGACGTGGCACGATTTCATACGTGCCCACCGTCGATGACCAGCGCCTGAGCGATCTCGCAGTACTCCGGCGCGTCCGCGACCGGATGGACCGGGAGTACGCGAAGCCGCTCGACGTCGAGGCGCTGGCTCGTGGCGCGCACATGTCGGCCGGCCACCTGAGCCGCCAGTTCAAGCTGGCCTATGGCGAGTCCCCCTACAGCTATCTGATGACGCGGCGCATCGAGCGCGCGATGATGCTGCTGCGTCGAGGTGATCTCAGTGTCACCGAGATCTGCTTCGAGGTCGGCTGCTCATCACTCGGCACGTTCAGCACCCGATTCACCGAGCTGGTCGGCGTTCCTCCGAGCGTCTATCGCCGCGACGGGGTGCACGCGACGACGGGCATGCCGCCCTGCCTGGCCAAGCAGGTGACCAGACCGATCAGGAATCGAGAAGCGCAGCCGCCGCAGCGGCAGCTAGCGTGAGCGACATGAAGCTCACCATTCACACCACCGTCCTCCCGCACGACGATCCGGACGCCTCGGTGGCGTTCTACCGCGACACCCTCGGCTTCGAGGTGCGCAGCGACTACGGGAACGGCAAGATGCGCTGGATCGTGGTCGGACCTGCCGACCAGCCCGACACGTCGATCCTGCTGGCCCCGCCGGTGGCCGATCCCGGGGTCACCGACGACGAACGGCGCACGATCACCGAGATGATGGCCAAGGGCACCTACGGCTGGATCCTCTTGGCGACCAACGACCTCGACGGCACATTCGAGCGGGTCCAGGCCAGCGACGCCGAGGTCATCCAGGAGCCGACCGAGCAGCCATACGGCGCCCGCGACTGCGCCTTCCGCGACCCCGCAGGCAATCAGGTCCGCATCCAGGAGCAGCGCTGAGCATGAGCTCGTCCTCGAGGACAGCCGACAGCCATGACCTGATTCGCGTCCACGGCGCCCGGGTCAACAACCTCAAGGACGTCAGCATCGAGATCCCGAAGCGCCGGCTGACGGTGTTCACCGGTGTCTCGGGCTCGGGCAAGAGCTCCCTGGTGTTCGGCACGATCGCCGCGGAGTCTCAGCGCCTGATCAATGAGACCTACAGCGCCTTCGTCCAGGGCTTCATGCCGACATTGGCACGCCCGGAGGTCGACGTCCTCGAGGGTCTGACCACCGCGATCATCGTCGACCAGGAGCGCATGGGCGCCAACCCTCGGTCCACGGTTGGCACCGCGACCGATGCCAACGCGATGCTTCGGATCTTGTTCAGTCGTATCGGCAACCCGCAGGTCGGCCCGCCCACGGCCTTCTCGTTCAACGTCCCGACCCGCAAGGCGAGCGGCGTGATGAGCACCGAAAAGGCCGGCGGTCGAGTGGAGAAGGCCGTCGTACAGAACCAGGTCTACCTGGGCGGCATGTGTGCGCGGTGCGAGGGCATGGGCGCAGTCTCCGACTTCGACCTCACGGCGCTGTACGACGAGGAGAAGTCACTCGCGGACGGTGCCCTCACGATCCCCGGATACAGCATGGACGGCTGGTACGGGCGGATCTTCTCCGGCGCCGGCTTCGACATGGACAAGCCGATCAACAAGTTCACCAAGAAGGAACTGAATGATCTGCTCTACAAGGAACCAACCAAGATCAAGGTCGAGGGAGTCAATCTCACCTTTGAGGGCGTGATCCCCAGGATCCAGAAGTCGATCCTGTCCAAGGACGTCGAGGCGATGCAGCCACACATCCGCGCATTCGTCGATCGGGCGATCACCTTCCAGACCTGTCCCGAGTGCGACGGCACTCGCCTGAGCGCAGAGCCACGTTCGTCGAAGATCAAGGGCAAGAGCATCGCCGACCTGTGCACGATGCAGATCAGCGATCTGGCCGACTGGGTCGGAGACCTCAAAGAGCCCGGGGTCGCACCGCTCCTCGCGGGGTTGCATCACGTCCTCGAATCCTTCACCGAGATCGGTCTGGGCTACCTCTCCCTCGATCGACCCGCGGGAACGCTGTCGGGTGGCGAAGCGCAACGCACCAAGATGATCCGTCACCTCGGCTCCTCATTGACCGATGTCACGTACGTCTTCGACGAACCCACGATCGGCCTGCATCCGCACGACATCGAGCGGATGAACCAACTGCTGCTGCAGCTGCGGGACAAGGGCAACACCGTGCTGGTCGTGGAGCACAAGCCCGAGACGATCGCCATCGCCGACCACATCGTCGACCTCGGACCCGGCGCGGGCGCAGGTGGTGGCACGGTCTGCTTCGAAGGCTCCCTCGAAGGCCTCCGCAAGAGCGACACGACAACCGGCCACCATCTTGATGACCGAGCCAAGGTCAAGGCATCAGTGCGTGAATCGACGGGTGCACTGGAGATTCGTGGCGCCTCGACGCACAACCTCAAGGACGTCGACGTCGACATCCCGCTCGGCGTGCTGGCCGTGATCACCGGCGTCGCGGGGTCGGGCAAGAGCTCGCTGATTCATGGTTCTGTCGATGGACGTGATGGCGTGGTCGTGATCGACCAGGCCGCGATCAAGGGATCTCGCCGAAGCAACCCGGCGACATACACGGGATTGCTAGAGCCGATCCGCAGGGCCTTCGCCAAGTCCAATGGTGTGAAGCCGGCGCTGTTCAGCTCCAACTCAGAAGGTGGTTGCCCGGGGTGCAATGGTGCCGGTGTCATCTACACCGAGCTCGGTGTGATGGCCACCGTCGAGTCCACCTGCGAGGAGTGCAACGGCAAGCGATTCCAGGCTTCCGTGCTGGAATACACCTTTGGCGGCCAGAACATCGCCGAGGTGCTGGCGATGTCTGTTGCCCAGGCTGAGGCGTTCTTCGGCGATGGCGAAGCCGCGACCCCGGCGGCGCACAAGATCCTCGAGCGGCTCGCGGATGTCGGGCTCGGCTATCTCACTCTCGGTCAGCCGCTGACCACGTTGTCCGGCGGCGAGCGACAGCGCATCAAGCTGGCGACCCAGATGGCCGACAAGGGCGATGTCTACGTGCTCGATGAACCCACCACGGGGCTGCACCTGGCCGATGTCGAGAACCTGCTCGGTCTGCTCGACCGCCTCGTCGAGTCCGGCAAGTCCGTGATCGTCATTGAGCATCACCAGGCGGTCATGGCGCACGCCGACTGGATCATCGACCTCGGCCCCGGCGCCGGCCATGACGGCGGCCGCATCGTCTTCGAGGGCACCCCCGCCGACCTGGTCGCCGACGGCTCCACCCTCACCGGCCAGCACCTCGCGGCCTATGTGAAGGGCTGAGTCAGGTCAGGCGCTCGACGGCGGCGGCGATGCGTTCGTCGGTGGCGGTGATGGCCATACGTACGTGCTGGGCGCCAGCGGTGCCGTAGAAGTGGCCGGGCGCCGCCAGGATGCCCCGCTCGGCCAGCCAGTCGATCGTGTCGAGGCAGGGCTCGCCGCGGGTGGCCCACAGATAGAGCGCCGCCTCGGAGTGCGTCACGGTGAAACCGGCCGCCTCGACCGCCTTGCGCAGGTCATAGCGGCGGGCGGCGTATGTGCGGCGCTGCACCTTGACGTGCTGGTCATCGGCAAGAGCCGCGGCCATCGCGGCCTGGACCGGCGCCGGAAGCATCGAGCCGAGGTGTTTGCGCACCTCCAGCAGCTCCGACACGATCGCCTGATCGCCGACGATGAAGGCATCGCGATAGCCCGCGAGGTTGGACCGCTTCGACAGCGAATGGACGGCGATCAGCCCGTCGAACGATCCGCCGCAAACGTCGGGGTGCAGGACCGAGTAGGGCGTGCCTTCCCAGGCGAACTCCAGATAACACTCGTCGGAGACGACCACCGAGCCATGCTCGCGGGCCCACTCGACAACAGTCCGGAGCTCTTCACGCGACAGGATGCGGCCGGTCGGATTGGCCGGTGAGTTGACGTAGATCAGGGCGGGGACCGCGTCGCCATAGGCCGACGGATCATCGGCCGCAACGACCTCGCAGCCGGCGAACCTGGCGCCAACCTCGTACGTCGGATAGGCCAGCTCGGGGATGACGATCACGTCGCCGGCACCGAGGCCGAGCTGGGACGGCAGGTTGGCGATGAGCTCCTTCGAACCCATCGTCGGGAGCACCTGCGAGGGGCTGAGCCCGACGATCTCGAACCGGCGCTCGAGCCAGTCGACGGCGGCCTGGCGCAAGGACTCCGGCCCGAACACGGTCGGATAGCCCGGCGCATTGGCCGCGGCGATCAGGGCTTCTTGAGCGACGGCCGGCGTCGGGTCGACCGGGGTGCCGATCGACAGGTCGATCAGGCCGCCGGGATGGGCCGAGGCACGAGCCTTGGCGGCCGCGAGGGTGTCCCAGGGGAATTCTGGGAACAACGCCGAGACGGTGCCGCGAGAAGCCGAGCCGGCGGCAGCCATGCCGGCTAGTCCTGGATCTGCGGAGGCAGTGCGGCGATCAGCGGGTGGTCCTTGTCGATGACGCCGAGCTTGGCGGCACCACCCGGCGAACCGAGGTCGTCGAAGAAGTCGACATTGGCGGCGTAGTAGTCCTTCCACTCCGCCGGGGTGTCGTCCTCATAGAAGATCGCCTCGACCGGGCACACGGGCTCGCAGGCACCACAGTCGACACACTCGTCGGGGTGGATGTAGAGCATCCGGTTGCCCTCGTAGATGCAGTCGACCGGACATTCGTCCACACAAGCGCGGTCCTTGAGATCCACACACGGCTGGGCGATCACGTACGTCACGGGCAGTTCTCCTTCGGGGGTTCACCTCCATTATCCCGGGCCGTCCACACGATGCGCGCAGCAGGTCCACCTGATGACATGAAACGCTGGGTACGTGACCCCCGACGCACCGACAGTTGGCCGACGCATCGTCGTCCGACACCTCGCCGGGGGCGTCGGACCCTCAGGCGGGCCGGCCCTGAACGACGTGATCGGTCGCGTACTTGCAGCCGATTCCCACTCGGTCACGGTCGAGCAGCGGGACGGTCGTACGGTCGTCATCCCGCTCGCCTCGGTGGTGACCTGGAAGGCCGTGCCGGACCGTCCGCTGCGACGCCGCGGCGCTTC
>JAOPXO010000051.1 GCA_025965115.1 Aeromicrobium sp. | reverse complement strand
CCGAGGGACTGCGGGTATTCGAGTGCAAAGATTTCGGGCATAACGCCAGCCTATCTGTCCGCGCTCGCGCACAATGAGCAGACTCAGGCAGGGCGACCAGGAGGACCGATGACGACAACCACCCCAGCGGCAGGCACACCGGGAGAAGTCGAGAGCAAAGGACTCAAGGGTGGAGCGCTCGGGCTGATCGGCAGCATTGTCGTGGGCGTCGCCTCCACGGCCCCCGCGTACAGCCTCGCGGCCAGCCTCGGCTTCGTCGTGGCCACCGCCAACGGTCACGGCATCATCGGCACCAAGGCGCCGGCCATCATGCTGCTGGCGTTCATCCCGATGTTCTTCATCGCGATCGCCTACCAAGAGCTCAACAAGGCGGAGCCCGACTGTGGCACGACATTCACCTGGGCCGCACGCGCCTTCGGGGCCCGGGTCGGCTGGATGGGCGGCTGGGGCATTGTTGCCGCTGACGTCATCGTGATGGCCAACCTGGCGCAGATCGCCGGGTCGTACTCGTTCAACATGGTCGGCGCCGACTCAGCCGCGAACAGTACGTTCTGGTCAACGGTCGCCGGGATCATCTGGATCATCGTGATGACGTACATCTGCTATCGCGGCATCGAGGTGTCGGCCAGGCTGCAGTACGGCCTGCTGGGCATCGAGGTCACCGTGCTGATCTTCTTCGCCTTGTACGCGCTGATCAAGGTCTACTCCGGCAACGCACCGGACGGCTCGGTCCACCCGAGCCTGTCGTGGATAGTGCCGACCGGCCTGAGCACCGACGCGCTGGTGAGCGGCACGCTGATCGCGGTGTTCATCTATTGGGGCTGGGACACCGCGGTCGCCTGCAATGAGGAGAGCGACGACCCCGGCACCACTCCGGGCCGTGCTGCGGTGCTCTCAACCGTGCTCCTGTTGGTGACATATGTGCTGGTGACCGTCGCGACGGTCGCCTTCGCGGGAGTCGGCACGAGCGGAATCGGATTGGGCAATGAGGCAAACAGCGACGATGTCTTCCACGCCATGGGCTCTGCGGTCTTCGGCGGCGGCGTGATCGGTCATCTGCTTGAGGGGCTGCTGATCCTGTCGGTCCTGACCTCGGCGTCGGCGTCGACCCAGACGACGATCCTGCCCACCGCGCGCACGACGCTTTCGATGGGCGCCTACCGGGCGATCCCGGCGCGATTCGCCAAGATTCACCCCAGGTACCTCACTCCCACCGATTCGACGGTGCTGATGGGCCTGGTCTCGATCCTGTTCTACGTCGGCATGACGCTCATCAGCCAGAACATCCTCGGCGACTCGATCGCAGCGGTTGGACTTCTGATCGCGTTCTATTACGGCCTGACCGGATTCGCCTGTGTCTGGTACTACCGGCACACGCTGACGTCGTCGGCGCGCAACATCATGATGCGCGGGGTCATCCCGTTCGCGGGTGGCGTCCTGCTGCTCGGCGCCTTCATCAAAGCCTGCTTCCTGTACGCCGATCCCGACTACGGCAGCACCAAGATGTTCGGCATCGGTGGTGTGTTCGTGCTCGGCATCGGCTCGTTGGTCCTCGGCGTTGTGCTGATGGAGATCTATCGAGCGGTCCAGCCGGCCTACTTCAGGGGTGAGACCTTGCCGAAGCGGGCCGATTTCCTGCTCGCACCCGGCACCGGCAGCGTGGCGCATGTCGGGTTGCCGGACTCCGGCGAGATGCCAACCGTCATCGCCCAGGACCTGTCCAACCTGCCTCCGGGTCAGGTTGCGATCGACCCGCAGACCGGCGAGCGGTTCGTACGCCCGACCGACGAAACCCCGCCGGCCGATCCGGAGTCCTAGAGCTTGTAGTCCTCGAGGAGGCGGCGGCCGATGATCATCTTCTGGATGTCAGCGGTGCCCTCTCCGATCAGGAGCATCGGAGCCTCGCGGTAGAGGCGCTCGATCTCGTACTCCTTGCTGTAGCCGTAGCCACCGTGGATGCGGAAGGAGTCCTCCACGACATCGCGGCAGAACTCCGCGGCGAGATACTTCGCCATACCGGCCTCGAGGTCATTGCGCTCGCCGGCGTCCTTCTTGCGGGCGGCCGTCACGACCATGCCGTGGGCGGCCTCGACCTTCGTGCCCATCTCGGCGATGCGGAACAACACTGCCTGGTGCTCGGCGATCTTCTTGCCGAACGTCTCCCGCTGCTGGGCGTAGGAGATGCCGAGCTCGAAAGCACGTTTGGCCACTCCGACGGCGCGCGCGGCAACGTTGACGCGGCCGACCTCGACGCCGTCCATCATCTGGTAGAAGCCCTTGCCGGTCTCGCCGCCCAGGACCTGGTCCGCGGAGATCTTGTGACCCTCGAAGATCATCTCGGTCGTGTCGACGCCCTTGTAGCCCATCTTCTCGATCTTGCCGGGGATCGTGACGCCTTGGGCGGTCTCGCCGAAGCCGGCTTCCTTCTCGACCAGGAACGTCGTCATGTTCTTGTACGGCGAGTCGCTGCCCTCGTCGGTCTTGACCAGCACCGCGACCAGCGTGGACGAGCCACCGTTGGTCAGCCACATCTTCTGGCCGTCGATCGTGTAGTTGCCGTCGTCACC
>JAOPXO010000044.1 GCA_025965115.1 Aeromicrobium sp. | reverse complement strand
GGCCCCAATCGGGTCTAATCTGTGCAGAGCGAGTACTTCCCCCTCGCCTCACGATCACCACAGGATGGATCTTCCATGCGTTCTCGGCGTGTGACGTTCAACGTGCTCCCCGTGCTGCTTGTCGGTGCCCTCATGGCGTACCTGCTCGTCTGGCAGGACTCTGCACAGACCAAGGCCGGCGCCGATCTCAACACGGCACCCAAGGTCGTCGTCGCCGAGCACGATGTGCCTCGCCTCGCCGCGCCCGCGCCGACCGAGGCCGCTCCGTACGTCAAGACTGGTCTCCGCACGGTGGCGGCGCTGCCGAAGAGCACCGTCAAGCCGTTCTCGATGCTGGGCGTCACCTGGAAGTCCGGCGTGCCCAACGACTCGGTGGTCCAGGTCAAGTGGCGTTCGCACGGCACGTGGTCTGCCTGGACGAAGCTTGAGCTTGACCTCGCGAACACCGCCACTGACGGCGGACGCCCCGGCACCGAGTCGTCCTGGGTCGGCAAGGCCGATGGTGTGGCAGTGCGGGTCGTCACGGCGTCGCCCGCCAATCCGGTCGACCTGCGCGTTGCGACGATCAATCCTGGCAAGAGCCCGTCGACCAGCAATGCCGCATTCCAGACAGCCGCGAGCCCGATCGGTCAGCCGCCCATCATCATGCGCAGCAGCTGGGGCGCCGACAACAGCGGAGACTGCGACTCGCCGTTGTATGGCGACACGACGCTCGGGGCCGTGATCCACCACACCGCCGGATCCAACACGTACAGCAAGAGCGATTCCGCCGGCATCGTCCGTGCGACGCAGGCCTATCACATGCAGAGCCGTGGCTGGTGCGACATCGGCTACAACTTCCTCGTCGACAAGTACGGCCAGATCTTCGAGGGCCGCAAGGGTGGCATCGACAAGCCCGTACGCGCCGCCCACTCCGGCAACGGTCCGGTCAACGAGGAGACCATGGGCGTCTCGATGATGGGCACCTATGACACAACGGAGCCGTCGGATGCCCTCAAGTCCGCGGTCGTCAGCTTGGTGAGCTGGCGGTTCAACCAGTTCGGCATCCCCGCCAAGGGCACCTACAAGCTCGGCGGGCTCACGCTCAACCGCATCGCCGGGCACCGCAATGTCGTGTCGACCGACTGCCCGGGCACGAAGGGCTACGCCTGGCTCTCGGCCAGTGGTGGTCTGCGCGACCGTGTCGCGGCGGCCCTGTCCGGTGCCGGCACGCCGACCGATCCGCCGCCGGCGACTGTCCCGGGCGGCCTGGCCTCGACTGCTTCGACGCCCACGTCGCTGACGTTCTCGTGGAACGCAGTCACAGACGCGCCGGAGTACCGCATCCAGCTGTCGACGTCGTCGTCGATGTCGAATGCGACGTACTACCGGTTCACCGATCCGACCGGGACGATCACCGGTCTGAAGGCGAACACGAAGTACTACGCCAAGGTGCGCACGATCGAGACCGACGGCACGAACATCTCGGACTACTCGTCCGCCGTGAATGCGACGACGCCTGTGGCGAGCAGCAAGACCGACACGCCCAAGGGTCTGACCAACACCGCGAAGACGCCCAGCTCGCTGTCGTTCTCGTGGAACGCAGTCACGGACGCGCCCATGTATCGCGTCCAGCTGTCGACGTCGTCGTCGATGTCGAATGCGACGTACTACCGGTTCACCGATCCGACCGGGGCGATCACCGGTCTGAAGGCGAACACGAAGTACTACGCCAAGGTTCGTACGATCGAGACCGACGGCACCAATCTGTCGTCCTACTCGTCCGCGGTGAGTGCGACCACGACGGCAGCGCCGACCGGCAAGAAGACCGACACGCCCAAGGGCCTGGCCAATATCGCCAAGACCTCGACGTCGCTGTCGTTCTCGTGGAACCCGGTGACCGATGCCCCGCGCTATCGCATCCAGCTGTCGACGTCGTCGTCGATGTCGAATGCGACGTACTACCGGTTCACCGACCCCAGCGGCACAGTCTCGGATCTGAAGGCCAACACGAAGTACTACGCGAAGGTGCGCACGATCGAGGACGACGGCACCAACCTGTCGTCGTACTCGTCATCGATCAACGCGACCACCTCGAAGGTCACTGCGACGAGCACGTCTACCTCCACGCCCACGTCGACCAGCTCGGCCGCAAAGAATGTGCCATCAAGCAAGGCCTACACGTTCACGGGTCACGGCTTCGGCCATGGGATCGGGATGGGCCAGTACGGAGCAGAGGGCGGGGCGCGCGATGGTGCGAGCTATTCGAAGATCCTCAGCACCTACTACCCCGGCACCGACACCGGTACCAAGAGCGGCAACATCCGTGTCCTGCTCTCCGCTGACACCACCAGCTCGGTCATGGTCGAGGGGCGAAGCAATCTCACCCTGCGCTATGTCTCATCGGACAAAACACTCGCGCTGCCGGCGACCGTGAGCGGCGACACGGTCGTCCGCTGGAGCATCGACCCGCTGTCGAGCGACCCGAAGAAGTCCTCGCTGCGCTATCGAACAACCGGCGCGTGGACGCCGTACAAGAACACGACCTGGTCAGGACCGGCGCAGTTCGAGGCGTCGACCTTGGCGCTCGTCATGCCGAGCGGTCCCGACCGCACCTACCGCACCGCCCTGCGATCGGTGCAGCCCAGCTCTGGATCCTCCAGCCGCGACACGGTCAACGTGCTGTCGCTCGAGAACTACACAAGGGGTGTCGTGTCGCGGGAGATGCCCGCGTCATGGCACGCCGAGGCGCTCAAGGCACAGTCCGTGGCTGCCCGCACGTACGGAGTGCGCGCGATCTCGTCGACCCGCTACTACGACATCTGCGACACGACGGCGTGCCAGGTGTACGGCGGAGTGTCGGCCGAGACCAGCACGACCGACGATGCCGTGTCCGCGACAGCGGGCAAGATTCTGACATCCGACGGCGATCCGGCGCTGACGCAGTTCTCGTCGTCATCCGGTGGTTACACCTCGCCCGGGTCCGCGACCTATCTGAAGGCAGTCAGCGACCCGTGGGACAACTGGTCAGGAAATGCCAACCACTCGTGGACGCAGTCGGTCAAGGCGTCAACGATCCAGGCCAAGTACCCGTCGATCGGCACCCTGAAATCGCTCCAGGTCACGAAGCGCAATGGCTTCGGCGACCTCGGTGGCCGGGTGACGTCGCTGAAGATCGTGGGCTCGAAGAGCACCACGACGATCAGCGGAGACGCAGCACGCTCCGCGTTCGGCCTGCGCTCAAACTGGTTCACGTTTTAGTAGCCACGCGGGGAGCGGATTCGAAGCTCGTTCTGGAATGATCAGGTCATGACCGCTCTGCTCAAGTCGGTGGCGATATCGCTCGCCGCCAATGCTGCTTCCCTCGCACTCGCGGCCTGGATCTTCGACCGATTCAACATCCGGTTCGGTTGGTACGTCGTCGCGGTCGTGCTCGTGACGCTGCTGACGGTTGCTCTGCGCGAAGTCGTCACCAGCACCGTCAATCGATTCGCCCGTGGCTACACGATCCTTGGTGGCCTCGTGCTCACCTGGCTTGCCCTGTTGCTGACCGATGCACTGGTGCCACGCAGCGGCTTCGCGATCGATGGCTGGGGCACCTGGATCGGCGTGACGGTCATCGTGTGGGCAGCCGGCATCGCGTACGGCGAGGTCGACAAGAAAGCTCCTGCGCCGCGCGCCTGAACCGAAGGTCTATTCGGCTTCGCCCGCCGCATCTTCGATCGTCGCGATGACCTCGCCCGATCCCACCGTGGCACCGACCTCGATCGTGAGACCCGTGATGACGCCGGCCTTGTGGGCGTTGATCGGCTGCTCCATCTTCATGGCCTCGACCACGACAACCTGATCGCCCGCGGCGACGGTCTGACCCTCTTCGACCGACACCTTGACCACGGTGCCCTGCATCGGAGCGGTGAGCGAGTCGCCGCTGGCAGCAGCACCCGCGGCCTTGCCGCCCTTGCGCTTGGTCTTCTTGGTGCCCGTGGCGGCTGCAGAGGCCCCGAGACCGCCGGGGAGTACGACCTCGACCCGCTTGCCTCCGACTTCGACGACGACGCGCTCGCGTTCGTCCGGCTCAGCGTCCTCGCTGGCGCCTGCGTACGGCTCGAGCTGGTTGTCGTAATCGGTCTCGATCCACGTGGTGTAGACGCCGAACGTGCCGTCCGCGGCGGTGAACGCCGGGTCGTCGACCACCGAGCGGTGGAACGGGATCACGGTGGGCATGCCGTCGACGACGAACTCGTCGAGCGCGCGACGTGAGCGTTCGAGCGCCTGCTCGCGAGTCGTACCGGTGATGATCAGCTTGGCGACGAGTGAGTCGAACGAGCCGGGGATCGTCTCGCCCTCCTCGTAGCCGCCGTCAAGGCGTACGCCGGGACCCGACGGGGGAGACCATTTGGTCAGCGTGCCGGGCGCCGGCAGGAAGCCGCGGCCACCGTCCTCGGCGTTGATGCGGAACTCGATCGAGTGGCCACGGACCTCGGGGTCGCCGTAGCCGAGCTCCTCACCAGCAGCGATGCGGAACATCTCGCGTACGAGGTCGAGCCCGGTGACCTCTTCGGACACCGGGTGCTCGACCTGGAGACGAGTGTTGACCTCGAGGAAGCTGATCGTGCCGTCGCGGGCAACGAGGAACTCGCACGTGCCGGCACCGACGTAGCCGGCTTCCTTCAGGATCGCCTTGGAGGAGCTGTAGAGGCGCTCAATCTGGTCGTCGGTGAGATAGGGCGCGGGCGCCTCCTCGACGAGCTTCTGGTGGCGACGCTGCAGCGAGCAGTCGCGGGTCGACACGACCACGACATTGCCGTGGGAGTCGGCCAGGCACTGGGTCTCGACGTGGCGGGGCTTGTCGAGGAACTTCTCGACGAGGCATTCGCCGCGACCGAATGCGCTGACCGCCTCACGGACGGCAGACTCGAACAGCTCGGGGATCTCCTCGATCGTGGTGGCGACCTTCAGGCCGCGGCCGCCTCCGCCGAACACCGCCTTGATCGCGACCGGCAATCCGTTCTCCTTGGCGAACGCAACGATCTCGTCGGCGTCCTTGACCGCGTCCTTGGTGCCGGGTGCGAGGGGGGCGTTGGCCTTCTGGGCGATCTGCTTCGCCTTGGCCTTGTCGCCGAGGCTCTCGATCGCGCTCGGGGGCGGGCCGATCCAGATCAGGCCGGCGTCGATGACGGCCTGGGCGAACTCGGCGTTCTCGGCGAGGAAGCCGTATCCGGGGTGCACGCTGTCGGCGCCGCTGCGCTCGGCAACGGCGAGGATCTTCTCGATCGAGAGGTATGACTCGGCGGGGGTCGAACCCTCCAAGGAGTAGGCCTCGTCGGCCAGACGTACGAACACCGCGTCGCGGTCGGGTTCCGCGTACACGGCGACGCTGCCGATGCCGGCGTCCTTGCACGCCCGGATCACGCGCACGGCGATCTCTC
>JAOPXO010000105.1 GCA_025965115.1 Aeromicrobium sp. | reverse complement strand
TTCGGGTCGTCTTCGAGATGTCGTCCACGCACGGGTCACCGAGCTCGCGGCGATGACGGATGACGACTTCGAAGCGGTCGGCGACATGCCGACCGGTCGGAGCAGCTACGGCCGGTTCATGGAGGCTCGGACGTTCGATGTCTGGATCCACGAGCGGGACATCAGCGTCCCCCTGAGACTGGTCGGCCAGGATGGTGGCCAACCGGCCGAGATGGCGCTCGAAGAGGTTCGCCGTGCCCTCGGCTACGTGGTCGGCAAGAAGATCGGCCTCGACGACGGCGCGGGAATCGCGTTTCAGTTGACCGGGGCACTCGAGGCGCGACTGAACGTCATGGTCGATGGACGCGCCGTCGTGGTCGACGAGCTGGCCGATCCTCGATGCACGGTCACGGCCGACTTCCTGGCTTTCATGCTGCTCGCATGCGGGCGCATCGATCCCGAGGTGGCGATCGCTGACGGCCGGATCAGCTGGAGCGGCGATGATGCCATCGGAGGGGTCGCAGCTCGGCAACTTCGCTTCACGACGTAGTCGCTCGCCCGGCTTGACAACGGCGGAACGACGGCGCAACAATGCTGAAAAACAATCGTTCACTCATAGCCACCGACGATCGGACGTTCTCATGACAATGCAGGCAGAATCGCGGTTCTCCGGAGCGAACTACCTCGATCGGGCGCTCGACGCCGACAGCCACGAGATGATCCCGCTCGAGTTCTGGGGAGCGGTGTTCAGCGAGGAGATCGCGGCGAAGCTGGCCAAGGCGAACATCCAGATGTTCACGACGCGCGCCGAGAACAGCCTCTCGCGGCCGGACATCACGGCCGACGACACGGTGATCACCCACGACTCGGTGTGGACGACCAAGGGTCCCGGCGCGCCGGGGGCGATCGACTTCGTCCGTCGGCTCTCCGTGCTCGACGCGATGGGCATCGATCGGCAGCTCGTCTTCCCGAGCTTCGGGCTCCTTGGCTATTCGCTCTACTGCACTCCAAACGCTCCCGAACGCCTCGGTTACAACGAGGCCGATCTGGACCGCATCACCGTTGGACGCGACATCGTGGACGCACACAATGCATGGGCCGCGCGCACGACCCGGTCCTCGGACAGCCGCCTGCGGCCCGTGGCGATCGTGTTGACCGATTCCATCGAGCAGATGATGACCCAACTCGAGGCCGTGATCCAGGACGGCTGTCGCGCAGTCATGATCCCAGCGGGCATTCCTCCGGCGAACACGTCGCCGGCCGATAGGGCACTCGATCCCTTCTGGGCTCTGCTCGCAGAGTCGAACGTTGCTGTCACCGTGCACATCGGCACCGAGTCGGCGTTCCTCGCCTCCACTCGGTGGAATGCGAACGTGCCTGAGTTCGTCCCGTCACTCAACTCCTCGTTGGAGTTCCCTGTGGAACCGCATCGGGCTGCGAATGTGCACTTCGCCGCTGACAACTTTCTCTGCGCGATGATCCTCGGCGGTGTGTTCGAACGTCACCCTGCGCTCAGGTTCGGCGTCATCGAGCTCTCTGCCGAGTGGATCGGGCCTCTCGGAGCCCGGCTCGATGCCCTCGCCAAGGAGTTCGCGCGCAGGCTGAGCTCGCTGTCGTTGCGGCCGTCCGAGTACATCGCGCGCAACGTTCGAGTCACGCCCTTCTACTACGAGGAGGTCGGCGAGATCCTCGATCGATACCCGAATGTGCAAGACGTTCTGGTCTATGCGTCTGACTACCCCCACCGCGAAGGTGGCAAGTACTCGAAGGACATCTACGACAAGAAGCTGATCGACATGCCGCACGACGTGCGCGAGAAGTTCTTCGTCCGCAACGCCGAACTGCTCATGCCCGACTGACGACGTGACGTCTCGGGGGCTGAGCATCCCACCCCCGTTACCGCGTGGCAACGTTCACAGACGAGAGGAGTTCGAGATGTCAAGCGAGGATCGTTTCAAGGGCAAGACGGTTGTCGTCACCGGAGCCGGGGGTGAGGGTGCGACGCCCCGCAACCGGCGCGCTCCGCAAGCTGGACCAGCGCGTCGAGGCACCGGTCAGGTGCTCGCGTCGGAGTTCGCGCGAATGGGTGCGCGGGTCGTCGCGGTCGACCTCATCGGTGAGTCCGCTCAACGAACGGTCGATCTGATCGCCAAGGAGTCCGGTGACGCCATCGCGGTCGAGGCCAACGTCGCCAGCACAGCGGAAGTCGATCAGATCTTCGAGCGAGCGGAAGCCGCGTTTGGTCGGGTCGACATCGTCGTCAACAACGCCGGGCTCGGCAGCCTGGCCGCGGTCGTCGACACGGATGACGCCTTGTGGCAGAGCATTCTCGATGTGAACCTCACGGGTCCGTTCCTGATCAGTCGCCGGGCGTTGCCGGGCATGATCGATGCCGGCTACGGCGTCATCGTGAACCTGATCTCGATCGCAGGGATCGTCGGCGGGAGGACGGGCGCGGCGTACACGGCGTCCAAGCATGGGCTCGTCGGGCTGACTCAGAACATCGCAGTCGCCTATGGGGGACAGGGGATTCGCTGCGTCGGTGTGTGCCCGGGCCTGATCCGCAACGAACCCGTCTGCGCCGGGCCGGAGATCGCCGCTGCGACTGAGAATCGGTTGTCGAAAGGACATGCGACGAACTTTCGGGCCGGAACGCCGGAGGAGGTGACAGCCGTCGTGACCTTCCTCGCGTCCGAAGCGGCCAGCTTCATCAACGGGGCAATCATCCCGGTCGACGGCGGGTGGACAGCCGCCTAGTCGGCACGACCCGGCGACCGCAGCGGGAACGAGAGACCGCACCGCGATCGGAGATGAACCATGATCTCGCTCCATCACCACGAAAGAGACGCAGACAGTGCAACCCACCCAGAACGATCCACACATCGAGTCGAACTCGTCTCGTCGATATCTGATCGTGTCGACCGATTCTCACGTCGGCCCTTCGCTCGCAGAGCTCCGCGGGTACGCCCCGTTGTCACACCTCACCCAGTTCGACGAGTTCGCAGACAAGACCCGCCGGAACATCGAGGCCGTGCGCGAGCGAATGGCTGTGTGGCTCCGTGATCCCTCCATCGACGGAACAGCACGCCGGGCCGGATTGGAGGGCTTGGTGAAGACGCGCGAGTGCCCGGGACAGACGGATGCTCACGCTCGCCTTCGTGAGATGGACGCCTCGGGGATCAGCGCCGAGGTGATCTTTGCCGGAGGCGAGAACGACGAGGTGCTGCCGTTCGGTGATTCGGGCCTCGGCGGCGTGGCGCCGCTGACGTATGCCGCAGAGGACCAAGCGGTGGGCATGCGGATCTTCAACCGGTGGATGGCCGACCTCATCTCGGCTGCGCCCGAACGGCTGCTCGGCGTGATCCAGATCCCGATATGGGACGTCGATGCGGCCGTGGAGGAGATCAGGCTCGGCCGCGCATCCGGCCTGCGCGCGGTCAACCTGCCCGCCCCACGAACTGACTTCGCATCGTACGACGACCCGAAGTACGAACCATTGTGGGCGGTCTGCGAGGAGCTCGAGATGGCGCTCGTGACCCACAGCGGCGGGGGCGACCGAGCGATGCAGGGCAACGCGGTCGCGCAGCCCCTGCTGTGGCTCGTCGAGGTCTTCTGGTTGGGTCGTCGGGCGGTCTGGCAGCTGATCTTCGGCGGCGTCTTCGAGCGGCACCCGGGGCTTCGCTTCGTGCTGACCGAACAGCGAGTCGCATGGGTTCCGGAGACGCTCAACGAACTGGAATCCGTGTACATCAACGCCACCCGGATCGACCAGCCGGCGGAGACTCCATCGCTGCCGGCCCCCTCACTTCTTGCCAACCCACTCAGCGTGACCGAGCTGGTGCCCAGATCGCCACGGGAGTATTGGTCGACCAACTGCTTCATCAGCGGGAGCACCCTTGCTCCCTTCGAGGCTGCGATGCGGCATCAGGTCGGAGTGTCGAACCTCATGTGGGGAACCGACTATCCGCATGTGGAGGGAACCTGGCCGCACACCTCTCTCGCTCTCCGACACGCTTTCGCCGACGTTCCCGAGGACGAGGCTCGACTGATGCTCGGAGAAACGGCGGTGAAGGTCTACGGGCTCGACCGACCCACCTTGCGCTCGATCGCCGATCGGATCGGCCCGTTTCCGGAAGATCTGTCGGCGGGCACCACTCCGAGCGAGCTGCCCCATCTTCGCTCATATGCTTTTCGAGTCGGCGGTCCGCTCCACTAACCCGATGCGTTCGTCCACCGGCCCTCATCGATCACCTGGAATTGGTCCCCGCATGACTTCGACATCCGCACACCTCGACGGCGAGCAGGCTCTGCCCACCCCGACACGAGTCGGCGTGGTCGGCGTCGGCGCGATCGGTGCAGGCATGTGCGCCGCGATCCTCAACGCCGGCTACCACCTGACCGTCTACGACGTGCGCCCAGAAGCCATGGCGCCGTTGGTCTCGAGGGGTGCCCATGCCGCGGCGACTCTGACGGAGTTGGCGGCGGCGAGTGAAGTGGTCTTCGTGGTCGTCGTCGGGGACGAGCTCGTGACACGCGTCGTCGATGAACTGTGCAGTGGTGCGCGCAGCGGGTCGGTGCTGGTGATCAGCAGCACGGCGCGGCCGGAGACGTGCATTGGATTGGAGGAAGTCGCCGCCCGCGTCGGCGCCTCGATCGTCGATGCTCCGGTGAGCGGCGGTGGGGGCGGCGAGGCCGCGGGACGCCTGACGTTGTTGATCGGTGGCGCGGATCACGCTGTCAGCTGGTGCAGGCCGGTGCTCGAGGTCGTGGGCAGCCGACTCTTCCACCTCGGACCTGTCGGCGCGGGCAGCGCCGGCAAACTGGTGAACAACCTACTCAGCCTCGGGACGTACGCGCTCCAGCTGGAGGCCATGCAGCTCGCCGACGCATACGGAATCAGCGAAGATCAAGCGACGACCTTCCTCACGGCGAGCGGAGGCGACTCGCGCGGCATCCGTAGCTGGGGTCGGCTCGACAGGATCCGAGCAGAATCGGGTGGACCTTCGGGCGTTCCGCCGATGCGCGCGCTTGCCGAGAAGGACGTCCGCGCAGCGGCGATGGCGGCCGGCACACGCGGCGTGGTCCTGCCCTTGGCAGCAGTCATCGGCGAGCTGATCGGGTCGAAGATGGCTGAGCGGGACCGACTCGTGGCCAACCGCGGCCGCAGCGAGATCGATCGTTGCGCGGCGTGCGGACAGGAGCTGGCCCTTCCGTTCAGGGTCGGTGGCATCCACCCCGAATGTGCGGCCGGATGATGTGCGTCGTGGCGCTAGGCGCAGACCAACCGGACCACGAGATCGCCGTAGAACTCACTCAGCTCCTCCGCTGTCCACGGACCCGGCGCCTTGAACCACTCGGAGATCGCGACCATCATGTCCATCACCGAGACTGCGGTCAGCCGAATGACTCGCGGATCGACGGGCCGAGCCTTCGCAGGCGAGGTATCCCGCGCGGCGCGAATCACATAGGTGAACTCATCGAGCAGTTCCTTGCGCCGCTGCATCGCCACACGACGCATGTCGCCCGTCAACTCCGCCCACTCGCGATTCGCGACGCGTGCGATCTCGGAGTTCTGGCAATGCCAGAGGCTGAATGCACGAGTCAACGCGGAGAGGCGGGCGACCGGATCACTCGCCGACAACCCTCCTGCCTCGTTGATCGCATCGCGGATCTGGTCATGGGCAGCCATGATGATCTGATAGAGGAGTTCTTCCTTCGATTTGTAGTGATTGTAGAACGCGCCAGGAGTAAGGCTGCAGGCCGTCATAATCTCGCGCATCGTCGCTGTGGCGAAGCCTTTTGCGCCAAACAGCTTCACTGCTTCGGCATGGATCCTGTCTGGGGTCACACCGCGTTCCGTCGCCGTGGGCAGTGTCATGGGTTCGTTGGCACCGGTCACGCGCCCCATGCTAGTCGATCGATGCTGAATGTACGATCATCTGTGTATGTGAAGTTGCTCACGTCGAGCACGCACGGTGTGGGGCCAACAGACGAAGCTCGGTTCCAGCGAGCGCCGCGGGCGAACACAACGTTCGCTTCGATCTCGACGACAATTGATTGGAGCAGTCGGTGACGAACGACAAATCAGCCCTTCCGCCGGCCGGAGTCATTCATGTCAAGGTGGTTTCGCCCGATCCGCATGCGATCAGCGCGTTCCTGCAAGACGCAGTCGGCTTCGCCGTGTCCCTCGAGATCGAGCAGCCGGGTGGACCAGACCCCGTGATGCCTGCCGACACGGCGGATGGGCTCACGATGCCGATGGTCAAGTCCCGACGCGGGGGCGACGGAACGGGCGGCTACCTCACCGGTGATCCGGTCGAGACGCGCAGGTTCCAGGTGTTCAGCGGTTCCGAGCCGAGGATCTGGGCCACCGCTCTGCTGTGTCCCGACCTCGAGCGGGCACATCAAATCTGCATCGAGCGTGGACACCCCTGCACGCCCATCGGTGTCACGCCGGCCGTCTCGTACTTCTACGTGGAGGTCGGTGGCATCACCTTCGAATTGTTGGCGTATCCGACGACCACGGTTTGACTGCCAGGCCCAAGGATTGATAAATTGCAGAAATGAACGTTCGTCCACACTACCGTTCGTGAGCAAGGGGGCTGGGATCTATGTCGCAGACGATGACGGCTGAGGCCGCGCCGATCCTGGACGGTTGCACCGATGTCGACTCCCACGAGATGCTTCCCGTGCACATGTGGCGCGAGGCGTTCGGCGAGCTGGCGAACGACTTGGTGGATGTCATGGAGCACGCCGCCGACTACCGCGACAACCGAGCGGAGAACTCCCTGGTGCGCCCCGACCTGGTCAGCGACTCAA
>JAOPXO010000013.1 GCA_025965115.1 Aeromicrobium sp. | reverse complement strand
CGATCCACGTCTCGATCAGGTCGGGCGTGAACACGTCACCAGCGGTGAGGAACTCGTGGTCCTCTTCGAGGGTGTCGAGCACCTTGTTGAGCGACGTCGGCACCATGTTGATGGCGGCGTACTCCTCCGGCGGCAGCTCGTAGATGTTCTTGTCGATCGGAGCGGCGGGCTCGATCTTGTTCTTGATGCCGTCGATACCGGCCAGCAGCAGCGCCGAGAAGGCGAGGTACGGGTTGGCCGACGGGTCGGGGCAACGGAACTCGATGCGCTTGGCCTTCGGGTTCGAGCCGGTGATCGGGATACGTACGCACGCCGATCGGTTGCGGGCCGAGTAGACCAGCGCGATCGGAGCTTCGAAGCCCGGCACCAGACGGTGGTAAGAGTTGACCGTCGGGTTGGTGAACGCCAGCAGTGACGGCGCGTGCTTCAGGATGCCGCCGATGTAGTGACGCGCAAGGTCCGACAGCCCGCCATAGCCGGCCTCGTCGTAGAACAGCGGCTTTCCGGCGTTCCAGATCGACTGGTGGACGTGCATGCCCGAGCCGTTGTCGCCGAAGATCGGCTTCGGCATGAACGTGACGGTCTTGTCGTTGGCCCACGCGGTGTTGCGGACGATGTACTTGAACTTCATGACGTCGTCGGCAGCCTTGAGCAGCGTGTCGAACTTGTAGTTGATCTCCGCCTGGCCGGAGGTGCCGACCTCGTGATGACCACGCTCAAGGGTGAGTCCAACGCTGGCGAGGTTGCTCATCATGTCGTTGCGCAGGTCGGACGTCTTGTCGGTCGGCGCGACCGGGAAGTAGCCGCCCTTGTAACGGACCTGGTAGCCGCGGTTGTCGCTGATGTCGTTGTCCGTCTGCCAGGCAGCCTCGGACGACTGGATCTCGTAGTACGACTTGTTGGCGCTCGTGCCGTACGACACGCGGTCGAAGATGTAGAACTCGGCCTCCGGAGCGAAGAAGGCGGTGTCGCCGATGCCGGTCGTGGCGAGATATGCCTCGGCCTTGCGGGCGATGTTGCGCGGATCGCGCGAGTAGGCCTCGCCGGTGATCGGGTCGTGGACAAAGAAGTCGAGCGCGAGGGTCTTGCGGCGCTTGAACGGGTCGACGTACGACGTCTTGATGTCCGGGTACAGGACCATGTCGGACTGGTCGATCGTCTGGAAGCCGCGGATCGACGAGCCGTCGAAGGCGATGCCGTTGCTGATCATGTCCGCGTCGAACGTCTCGGCGGGGATGGTGAGCTGTTGCTGGATGCCCGGAAGGTCGGTGAAGCGGACATCGATGTATTCGACACCCTCGTCCTTGATGAACTTGAACAGCTCGTCGGCGTTGCCGAACATATGTCCTCCTTGGCCGCGTAGGGGCCGTCTTTGTCGAAAGCAGCAGGATGAGTGCGTCGATGCACCGAGCCTGACGTTAGGCGCGGGCAGTTTCCCGACAGTCACTAGTTTGTTTCGGCAGTGTTACATGTCCCTGTGAAGGGCGCATCACCTGCCTCGATAGGCTCTCCGCGTGAAGCCCCCTTCGTTCGTCCGACGGTTCGGCGCGTTGCTGGTCGACTGGTTCATTGCGGTGTTCAGCGCGGCACTCTTCACGGACGTCGCTGTGCCGCCGGCGAATCCTCGCCAGGAGCTGATCGCCACCGGATTCTTCGTCGTCGAGGTGGCACTCCTGACCGGCCTGCTGGGCGTGACGATCGGCAAGCGTCTCTTCGGTCTACGAGTTGAGGGGCCGGACGGTCGTCCGATCGGCATCCTGCGCGCGCTCGTACGTACGGTGTTGCTCTCGTTGGTGATCCCGGCACTGATCATGAACGAATACAAGCGCGGCCTGCACGACCTCGCGGCCGGCTCGCGGGTCATCCGAGCCTGAGACGAATCGCCGCCTGGCGGACATACTCAGGTATGAGGTCGCGTCGCGCGGTGATGATTGGTGTGGTCGTATGCGCCGTGGTCGCGTTCGGCTCTCCGGCGCAAGCTTCGCGGCCGGGACCGTCAGCGATTACGTACGAACCCGCCTTGACGATCTCTGCGGTTCACCTGCGCACCATGAAGCACTACGGCTGGGACGTGCACAATGTCACGGCTCGGCCGACGAAGATCTCGCGGGCTCAGGCGATCGCGATCGTGAATGGCTCGGACTTGATTTCTCGGGTGACTGAAGCGGCGCTGACTCGAGTCACCACGCTTGACATGGGCAAGGAATTCTTCGACCGCGCGGCAGGTAGCTGGTCGATCCATCCGACGGTCGATCACAAACTCATGTGGGCGATCGTCACCGTCACGAAGGTCAGATCTGCCGAGCCGCCGGGGAGTCTTGGCGGACCGTTGATTGTCGGTCCGGATCCTCGAACCGTGACGAAGGTCAATCCGCTGACCGGTGATGTGGTGCTTCCACCGGCCGTGTTGCATCCATTGCCGCTACACACCTGGACCTACAGCACCTTCATGGTTGTCGACCCTGAAACCGGTGGGGAGCCCGCCGGTATGAGCCTCTGAAATCACCCGCCTCGACGAGGGGTTCGGAATACCATCGGCGTACCTGCAACCAGAAGGCGTATCGATGACCAACCCGCCACCGAGCTGGTATCCGGACCCGACGAGACGACATGAGTTGCGGTATTGGGACGGATCGCAGTGGACGGATCACGTCGCCTCAGCGGGTGTCGCGGGCACCGATCCTGTCGCGCAGCCACCGAGCCCTGCCAATCCAGCTGGGGCTCGATCGGGCTCGGGGCGGTTCTCGCGCCACCTCGGCTGGGTCGGTCTGCTCCTGTGCGTGCTCGCCGTCGGTGTTGCCGCAGTGCCTGGTGTGAGCTTCGGGCGAGCGGCGGCTCACCACGGTGTGCACCTTGATGGGAGCACTCAGCACGTCCGCCTTCCCCCGCACGAGATGTGGGGCATCTACGTCGACGATGCCAACAACAGCGGCTACACGGAGGAATGCTCGGCGGTCGACGCCAACGGGAAATCAGTTCAGATGTCGGATCCGTCGTGGAACATCAGCGAGTCCGATACCGAGACCCTGGACATGGTCTTCGACACTGGCTCGGGCGTGCTCACCTTCGATTGCTCGGTCCCTGGCGAACGTGTCACCACCCGACCGGTGGCAGATTTCCAGTCACTGCTGTTGGGCACCGCCGTCGCCGGCGTACTCGGATTGCTCGGCGTGGCGTTGATCATCGTGTGGCTCGTGCTCAGAACTCAACGGAAGAGCCGATCCGTCGCACCGGCGGCGGCCTAGGCGAAGATCAGCCGCGCATCGCCTTGCGCGAACCCTTCATGCTCGTCGGCACCGGGCCGCGCGGCATGGGTGCCGCAGGGCGCATCGCGTCGAGCGCCTTGAGCTTGTTGAGCACCGACGTCATCTCGGAGGGCTTGATGCTCTTGGGCAGCTTCTGCACGTGCTTGAGCAACTTGGTCAGCTTGACCTCGCCCTCGCCGTTGCCGACGATCACGTCGAGCACGGGCACGGTCTCGCCGCCGATGCGGGCGTGCTTCTTCTTCTCGGCGGCCAGCAGACCGCGCACGGCGTTGGGATTGCCCTCACCCACGAGGATGATGCCCGGGCGACCGACGACGCGGTGGATGACGTCCTGGTTCTTGTTGAACGCCACGGCCGGCTTCATGTCCCAGCCCTTGCGGAGCATCTGCAGGGCGCCCGCGGCGGCGCCAACCTGGCCCTCGACCTGCGCGTATGCGGCCTTCTCGGCCCGACGACCAAACACGATGATCGCGCCGAGCACGCCGGTGAGCGCACCGAAGACGGCGGTCGTGATGAGCCCGAACGTGCTGTGGCCGAACAGGAAGTACATGACGATCGCCATCACGCCACCCACGACGAGGAACGTCAGCAGCAGGATCAACCCGATGTTGCGATCGCTGCGCTTGGTGATCTTGTAGGCCTGGCGCATCTGGCCGAGGCGACCCTTGGCGGGTTCGGGGGTGGCGTTTGACATGAGGATCAGTCTACGGCGCGGTGCGGATCGCGGCGCTGCCGCGTCCTGACTCGATCGCCTGCTGGTAGAGCCGACCCGCGCGGTAGGACGAACGTACGAGCGGCCCGGACATCACACCGGCGAAGCCGATCTCGTCGGCCTCGTGCTTGAGCTCGACGAACTCTTCAGGCTTGACCCAGCGCTCGACCGGGTGGTGACGCTTGGACGGGCGGAGGTACTGGGTGATCGTGATCAGGTCGCAGCCGGAGTCGTGCAGGTCCTGCAGCGCCTGTGAGATCTCTTCGCGGGTCTCGCCCATGCCGAGGATCAGGTTGGACTTGGTCACCAGGCCGTAGTCGCGGGCCTGGGTGATGACGTCGAGAGAGCGGTCGTAGCGGAACGCCGGGCGGATGCGCTTGAAGATGCGCGGCACGGTCTCGACGTTGTGGGCCAGCACCTCAGGGCGGCTGTCGAAGACCTGCTCGAGCAGCTCAGGGATGCCGTTGAAGTCGGGAATGAGATTCTCGACGCCGATCCCGGGGTTGAGCTCGTGGATCTTGCGCACCGTTTCGGCGTACAGCCAGGCCCCACCGTCGGGCACGTCATCACGGGCGACACCGGTGATGGTGGCGTAGCGGAGCTGCATCTTCTGCACGCTCTCGGCCACGCGTCGCGGCTCGTCGCGGTCGATCGGATCAGGCTTGCCGGTGTCGATCTGGCAGAAGTCGCAGCGTCGGGTGCACTGCTCGCCACCGATCAGGAAGGTGGCCTCGCGGTCTTCCCAGCACTCGAAGATGTTGGGGCAGCCAGCCTCCTGACACACGGTGTGGAGACCCTCGCCCTTCACGAGATTCATCAGCTCGGTGTATTCGGGGCCCATCTTGGCCCGGGTCTTGATCCACGCGGGCTTCTTCTCGATCGGGGTCTCCGCGTTGCGGACTTCGAGCCGCAACATCTTGCGGCCTTCAGGAGCGATAGTCACTCTGGTGATTCTACGCCTGCGAGCCAACGGTGAGACCCAGCACCGGCACGCTGGGATGGTCATCGCGAACCAGGTCTGGCGAAGGTGTGTACGCCTGCCAGTCGAGCAGTTCGGTCAGGTGCGTCTTCACTGCATCTGCGGCCTCGGGTACGCCGACTGGTCGCCCTAGTTCCACAGTCAAGCTGGTCACCCCGGCATCCGGGATGCCGCACGGGATGAACCGTTCGTAGTAGTCGAGGTCGACATCGGCATTGAGCGAGAACCCGTGCATCGTGACGCCTCGAGAGACTCGGATACCGATCGCAGCGATCTTGCGCTCGATGCGTCCATTGCCGGCCGGCAGCCATACGCCGGACCGGCCCTGCACACGTCCGGTGGCAACTCCGAGATCGGCGACCGCGCGAATGATGGCCTCCTCGACGCGGCGAACGTAGTCGACGACGAGCACATGGTTGGGCAACTTGGTGATGGGGTAGCCGACAAGCTGGCCGGGGCCGTGGAACGTGATCTTGCCGCCGCGGTCGACGTCGATGACGGGCGTCCCGTCGAACGGGCGCTCGTGCGGCTCGGTGCGACGGCCGGCGGTGTAGACGGCGGGATGTTCGAGGAACAGTGCCGTGTCACCGATCTCATCGGCTGCGCGCTGGGCGTGATAGCTGCGCTGCAGCTCCCAGGCGTCGTTGTAGTCGATCGCCTGATCGCCGTACCAACCGTCGATGATCTGCACGCTCACGACTCCAGCGTATCCCGCCTGTGGACGCGGACCCGCGACTCCTCCTGCGATCGAGGCACGATGCTCGGATGAATTGGCTGTCGATCCTGCTCGCCATGCTCGGCTCGCTCGCGTCGTCCCCGCAGCTGCACTGGGTCGGGGTGCTCGGCGGGCTCGACAAGGAGCGTGCAGCGGCATTCTCCGCCGGCGACCCGGCGCTGCTCGACCAGGTCTACGCCCGGGAGAGCTCAGGTCGCGAAGCGGACGCCGCGGCAATCCGGGCGTACGCGAGGCGGGGTGGGCGGGTCACGGGGGCCGAGCTGATCTTGCTGTCGTGCCGCCTCGATGACTCGACGCCGCAGCGGGTGCGGCTCGTCGTGGTCGACCGACTCGACGCTGCGCGAGTCGTCTGGGCCGACGGCTCGTCCCGATCATTGCCGCAAGACCTACCGACGAAGCACCTCATCACCCTCGTACGGACGACCGACGGTTGGCGGATCGGCGACTGAGCGACGGTCAGCCTTCGCCGGTCGTCCCGTCGATGAGCTCCCTGACCACGTCGAGATGGCCCATGTGCCGGGCATACTCCTGCAGCACGTGGAATGCGATCCCCAGGAGATTGGGCAGTGGGTCCTCGGCGCTGAACCGGCCGCCGGCCGCAGCCTGTGCCGTGAGTGGGTGTGTGGTCAGGATCTCGGTCGTACGCTCGCCGCCGCGGTCGAGCGCATCGAGGAGCTCGCCAATCGGGGTCTCCGTCGTCCAGCGCCCATCGGAGTCCTGATCACCCCACGGCGACTCGACCTGCTCGCCGAGGAATCCCCAGACGAACCAACGCTGCTCCATGTGGACGAGATGCGAAACCAGCTCGGCCCCGGTCCATCCCGACGGCAATCGACTCGCGATGAGCTCGGTGTCGTCGAGATCAGCGGTCTTGCGTCGGACTTCGGAGCGGAAGTAGTCGAGATAGCTGGCGAACAGGCCGGCTTCGGCGGTCGACGCACCGGGTTCGGGAAGCTTCATCGCCCGACGGCGGCCGCGAGCGTCGTGGTCAGATCTGGCTGCTCGAAGCTGAATCCTGCATCGAGCAGGGCCGTGGGGGAGAGGCGCAGCGATCCGAGCAGGTCTTCGGCTGCGCCACCGAGTGCCGCCTTGAGGACAAATCTCGGCGCGGCCAGGAAAGTCGGACGGTGGACCGCCTTGGCGAGCGCGTCGGTGAACTCGGCGTTGGTGCTGGCGCCGGGCATCACGAGGTTGAACGCGCCATTGGCTTCGGGCGTCTCGATCAGGAAGGCGACGCCACGGACCCAGTCGTTGACCGAGATCAGCGACATGTACTGACTGCCGCTGCCGAGCTTGGCACCGCCGCCGAGCTTCCAGGCCGGCAGCATCAGGGCGAGGATGCCGTGATCGGCGTCGAGCACGAGCGACGTACGTACGAAGCAGACGCGGGCGCCGGCGTCGACCGCCGGCTGAGCAGCGCCCTCCCAGGCGTGTACGACGTCGGCGAGGAATCCCGTGCCGGGAGAGCTCGACTCAGTCAGCACCTCGGCGCCACGGTCAGCGCCGTACCACGCCATCGCCGATCCCGAGATCAGTGCCGGAGGCGTGGGCGAGCTGGCAACGGCCTTCGCGAGCGTGCTGGTGGCGCAGACCCGGGACTGCAGGATCTCGCGTTTGCGGGCCCTGGTGCGCGGCCATCGCGAGATCGACGAGCCCGAGAGATTGACCACGATGTCGGCGCGGTCGATCACCGACTGGTCAACCAGTCCGTTCGCGGGATCCCACTGCGATGCGTCATCAGCAGGGCCACCAGAACGTACCAGCCTGGTGACCTGATGGCCGTCCGAGCGCAGGCGCTTCGTCAGCGCGGATCCCAGGAATCCGGACGCCCCACCGACGACGACGTGCATCGGATCAGGACCCGAGCTCAGCCTCGAACGAACCTGCTTCAAGGCGTTGCTTGACGGTGGTCAGGAACCGGCCGGCGTCGGCACCGTCAACGATGCGGTGGTCGTACGTCAGCGCGAGATAGGCCATGCTGCGCACCGAGATGCTGTCGCTGCCCTGAGCATCGGTGACGACGACAGGTCGCTTGACGACCGCGCCGACACCGAGGATCGCCACCTGCGGCTGGTTGATGATCGGAGTGTCGAACAGTGCCCCGTTGCTGCCGAGGTTGGTGATCGTGAACGTCGCCCCGGACAGCTCGTCCGGTGTGATCTTGTTGGTGCGCGTGCGCTCGGCCGCGTCGGCAATCTTGCGAGCCAGACCCGCGATCGAGAGATCGCCGGCATCCCTGATCGTCGGGACGATCAGTCCGCGCTCGGTGTCGACCGCGATGCCGAGGTGCTCGCCGGCCGGGTAGGTGATCGTGCCCTCCTCGAGGTCGAGTGCGGAATTGACCT
Source organism: Aeromicrobium sp. (assembly GCA_025965115.1). Lineage (GTDB taxonomy): Bacteria > Actinomycetota > Actinomycetes > Propionibacteriales > Nocardioidaceae > Aeromicrobium. The sequence continues at coordinate 331 of JAOPXO010000013.1, read as the reverse complement.
TCGGGTAGGACTTGAGGGCTTCGATGGCTGCCTTGGCGAAGAACGGCAGGAACGTCAGCTTCACGCCCTCGCGCTCGAGGAAGGCGTCCTTGTGGCGCGCCCTGAGGCGGGCCACCTCGGTCACGTCGACTTCGTGCACCTGGGTGAGCTGGGCCGACACCTGGAGCGACTGCACCATGCGCGTCGCGATGGTGCGGCGCAGGCGGGTGACCTTCTCGGTCTTGCCACGCAGTGCCGACGGCTCGGCCGCAGCCGGTGCGGCGCTGGCCGCGGCTGGTGCGGCGGCAGGCTGTGCGGCCGCCGCGTCGAGGACGTCCTGCTTGCGAATGCG
>JAOPXO010000102.1 GCA_025965115.1 Aeromicrobium sp. | reverse complement strand
AACACGAACGCACCCACCATCATGATCGGCGAGAAGTGCGCCGACCTCATCAAGGAGAACCGATGACCGCCACGATCGAGACCCCCGCTGCCACTGCGGGCGCAGCTACCCCAACGTTCGAGTCGCTCAACCCAGCCAACGGCGATGTCGTCGGCGTGCACCCCATCACCAGCAAGGCGGAAGTCGATGCCGCGGTCGCCCGAGCGCGCGAGGCCGCCGACTGGTGGGGCAACCTGACGTTCAAGGAGCGGGAAGAGTTCCTGCTGACCTGGCGGAGCGTCATCACGCGCCGTATCGCGCAACTCGCTGATGTTTCCCACCTCGAGACCGGCAAGCCCCACAGCGATGCGCAGCTCGAGATCGTTCTGGCGATCGATCACATCGCGTGGGCGGCCAAGCACGCCAAGAAGGTGCTCGGCAGCCAGAAGGTCAAGTCCGGCCTGCTGATGGCCAACCAGGCCTCGACAGTCGAGTACAAGCCGCTCGGCGTCGTCGGGGTCATCGGCCCCTGGAACTACCCGGTGTTCACGCCGTGCGGCTCGATCGCGTACGCACTGGCTGCCGGCAACGCGGTCGTCTTCAAGCCCAGCGAATACACACCTGGCGTAGGCCAGTGGCTCGCCGACACGTTCACCGAGGTCGTCCACGGGCGTCCGGTGTTCCAGGTCGTGACGGGTCTGGGTGACACCGGCAACGCGCTGTGCACCTCGGCCGTCAACAAGCTCGCCTTCACGGGTTCGGGTGCCACCGGCAAGAAGGTCATGGCCGCGTGTGCCACCAACCTCACCCCGGTGATCATCGAGGCCGGCGGCAAGGACTCGCTGATCGTCGATGAGGACGCCGACCTCGCCAAGGCCGCTGAGGGCGCGCTGTGGTGTGGCCTGGCCAACGCGGGTCAGACCTGCATCGGCACCGAGCGGGTGTACGTCCACGAGAAGGTCTTCGACAAGTTCATGGCCGAGATCACCGAGCAGGCCAAAGATCTCCGAGCCGGCTCCGACCCCGAAGCCAAGATCGGTCCGATCACGATGCCGTCGCAGATCGGCATTATCAAGAGTCATATCGATGACGCGATCGCCAAGGGCGCCAATGTCGTCATGGGTGGTTCCGACGCGGTTGGCGAGCGGTTCGTCCAGCCGACGATCCTGACCCACGTCCCCGAGAACTCCACTGAGATCACCGAGGAGACGTTCGGCCCTACGTTGGCAATCAACCCGGTCAAGAGCATGGACGAAGCCGTGGAGCTGACCAATGCGACGAGGTACGGTCTGGCCGGCGCGGTCTACGCCAAGAAGAATGGTGTCGACATCGCCCGCCGCGTACGTTCTGGGATGACCTCGGTCAACTCGGTCACGGCGTTCGCCGGCGTGCCGGGGCTGCCGTTCGGCGGCGTCGGCGAGTCAGGCTTCGGGCGCATCCACGGGCCCGATGGGCTCAGGGAGTTCACCTACGCCAAGGCCATTACGCGGCAGCGGATGAAGCCGTTGATGAACCTCACGTCATTCGCGCGTGACGCCAAGACCGACAACAAGGTCGCCACGATGATCACGATGATGCACGGTGGCAAGAAGACGCTCAAATAGAGCGAGTGCAGATCTGAGGTAGTCGGCCCCCACATCTAGGCATCTCGCCCGATGTGGGGGCTACGTCATCGGACGACGATCGAGTTATGATCATCGATTTCGCAACACTCACCACGACCGAGGAACGCCGGCGGACCAGTGCGGCCCGCTCGTACGCCCTGCTGCCGACCGAGTCCCGATCCCACACGAGGTGGCGGTGGCGCCGCTATGTGTGGCCCACCCACGGCCGGGCCGCCCACGCGTGACCACGACTCCGATGCCGCCGAGCCTGTCCTTGGGCTCGGGCATGATGGAGGACATGGCCACCGACAGGACTCCTTCGACTCCGCTCGTGGGCCGAGGGACCGAGCTCGAGCAGCTGTTGGCGGCGACCGGGGTCAGCGACGGCACCGACAGCAACGCGGTCCTCCTGAGTGGCGACGCCGGCATCGGCAAGACCCGGCTGCTGCGCGAGCTCGCCGGTTGCGCCCGTGAGGCCGGCCACCGCGTGCTGGTCGGTCACTGCCTAGACCTCGGCGACAGCGCCCGGCCCTATCAACCATTCGCCGAGGTGTTCAGCGTCGTCGACGACACCGAGCGCGATGAGCTGGCGGCCCGGCTGCCGGCGCTGGCGCCGCTGCTTCCGTGGCAGACCTCGGACGAAGCCGACGGCGTCGAGCGCACCGAGCTGTTCGCGTCCGTCGTGGCGGGCCTCGACATGCTCGCCATCGCGACCCCGATCCTCGTGATCATCGAGGATGCGCATTGGGCAGACGCGTCGACTCGACACCTGATTCGTTACGTTCTGGCCGCGACGTTCACCCAGCCGGTGCACATCGTGGTCAGCTATCGCAGCGACGACCTGCACCGTCGCCATCCGCTCCGCCAGGCCGTGGCTGAGTGGGTCCGCATGCCCGGAGTCCGCCGCATCGAGCTCAGCCCCCTGCCCGACGCAGACGTCACCGCCTTGGTGCGCTCGCGCGGCACCGAGAGCATGGCCGCCGAGGGCGTACGCGCCGTTGTGCGTCGTGCGGCCGGCAATGCGTTCTTTGCCGAAGAGCTGCTCGACGCCGGCCTGGCCGACGCCGATTCTGCGTTGCCGGAGACCCTGGCCGACCTGCTCCTCGTACGCCTCGACCGACTCGATGACGACGCCCGGCTGGTGGTGCGGGCAGCATCCTGCGGCGGGGGTCGTGTCTCCGACAGGGTTCTTGCGACCGTCGTAGGACTTGCGCCTGCAGCGTTCGACGGCGCTATGCGGTCGGCGATCGACCACAAGGTCCTCACTCAGGTCGGCGATGAGTCCTATGTGTTCCGGCATGCCCTGCTCGCCGAGGCGGTGCGCGATGACCTGCTGCCAATGGAACGTCGCCGGATCCATCACGCCTATCTCGACGCACTTGACACCATCCACGGGCCTGCCGCCGAGATCGCGAAGCACGCTGCCGCCTCCGGCCAGCTCGGTCGTGCGTTCCAGGCCAATGTCGAGGCTGCCGAAGAGGCCGTACGAGTCGCCGGCTACGACGAGGCGGCACAGCACTATGAGCTTGCCCTGTCGATGGTCGATGCCGCGCCCGAAGGCACCGATGTCATCGGTCTCGTGGTCGCCGCCGCCGACGCCGTGCTGACGACGGGGCACATGGTCCGAGCCCTGGCTCTCCTGCGTGACAACCGTGACCAACTCTCCGCAGATGCCTCCGCGGAGGACCGCGTGCGCCTGTTGGTGGCGATCGGCAACACCGCCTTCTATGCCAGCCTGGACGCCGAGGCGGCTGAGGCGAGCGCCGAAGCGCTGCGCCTGATCGGCGACGAGAAGACTGTCGTGCGGGCCGAGGCCGAGGCGTTGGGTGCCCGCATCGCCTCCGATCTGGGCCACGATGACGAAGCCCTCGAACGTGGTGAGCTTGCCGCCGAGTTGGCCGAGCTGTTCGGGGCAACGCATGTGGCAGCCGATGTCACCGCAACGCTGACCCGGTTGGTCGCCCGATCTGGCGGCGTCCACCTCGACAAGGCGCGGCAGCGCTACGCCGACCTGGTGGCCACCTCCCGCGCCGACGGCAATGTCGTCGGGGAGCTGCGCGGCCTGCACAATCTTGCCTTCGTCCTGTCCAACGCCGGCGAGCTCGACGACGCCGAGACGGCCTTCCGCGGCGCGATGACCCGGGCTGAGCAGACCGGGCGCACATGGGCGCCATATGGCTTCGACGGCCGGGCGTTCGCCGCGATCATCTGCTACGTGCGCGGTCGGTGGGACGATGCCCTGGCCCTGGCGAAGGTCGGCCCGGACGCGCCCCCGTTGGCTGCAGCAATTCTGCGAGCCGGAGCCCTCCAGGTGGCAGCCGGCCGGGGTGAGGTTGCCAGCCTCGCCGACGCCGAGAAGCTTCGGCCATGGTGGGACAACGACATCGCGGCGACGGTCCACAGTGGATGCGCCCTGATCGACCTGCACGGCGATTCCGGAGATCTCGCCGCATCGCTGGCGGCCCACGACACCATGGTCGAGACACTCGAACGGGTCTGGGACGGTAGCCGTCTGCCCGCCCGACTCCGGATGACGGGGTTGATCGTCGGTCAGTTCGCCTCGGCGGCGCCACGACTTGCGCGGTCTGAGCACGAGCCGCTGCTGGCCAGGGCGGCCGAGCTCGAGGCGATTGTCTCCGAGGTCATCGCCAACAGACCCATGCTCGGACCGGAGGGAATGGCGTGGAAGGCGCGGGTTGCCGCCGAGCTGGCCCGACTGCGCTGGCTGGCCGGCGTCGATGCGCCGACAGAGGCCGAGCTCGAAGAGGCTTGGCGCGACGCGGTCTTCGCATTCAGGGCAGTCGGCCAGCCGTTCGAGGTTGCGCGATCGACCGTTCGCCTGGCGTCGGTGCTGCGCGCGGCCGGCAAGGATGACGAGGCCCGCACGCTGGTGGCTGATGCCCGTGAGGTTGCCCGAGCTCTGGGCGCCCGCCCGCTGCTCGCCGAGATCGACGAGGTCGGCGGCCGCACGACACGGGTCGACGACGACCTCACCCCGCGCGAGCGCGAGGTGCTCGGTCAGGTCAGCGCAGGCCGCAGCAATGGTGAAATCGCTGCGGTGCTGTTCATCAGCCCCAAGACGGTGTCGGTGCACGTCTCCAACATCCTGGCCAAGCTCAACGCGAGCGGCCGCACCGAGGCGGCAGCGATCGCTCGGCGCCGCGGACTCCTGGATGACTGAGTGCCGTGCTGCCCGGGTCGGTAGCCTGACCCGGTGACTTTCCATCGCTATGTCGCGCTCGGCGACTCCTTCACCGAAGGGGTCGGTGACCTCGACGACACGCGTCCCAATGGCGTACGCGGTTGGGCTGATCGATTTGCGGCAGTGCTCGCCGAGGGCGATCCGACGTTCACGTACGCCAATCTGGCGATCCGCGGCCGCAAGCTGTTGCCGATCCTCGCCGAGCAGATCGAACCAGCCATCGCGATGCAGCCCGATCTGGTCAGCGTCTACGCCGGCGCCAATGACGTACTCCGGCCGCGGGTCGACATCGACCGACTCGTCGAGGCCTACGACCAGGCGATTGGCCGGCTGGTCGACAGTGGCGCCCATGTGGTGCTGTTCACCGCCTTCGATCCGGGTGGCTCACCGATCTTCGGCGCGCTCCGCGGGCGGTTCGCGATCTACAACGAGTTGGTTCGCGGGGTCGCCGAGCGGCACGGCGCGACACTCGTCGACTTCTGGCGTATGCGCGACTACCGCGACGACCGGATGTGGGCTTCCGACCGGATGCACATGTCGAGTGCGGGCCATCAACGCATGGCCACCGCGGTGCTCGAGGCGCTGGGTCTCGACCACGGTCTGCCAGCCCTTGAGCTCGTCGATGAGCCCAGGCTCACGGCGAAGGAGCGGAGAGCAGCCAATCTCGACTGGGCTCGATCTCATGCAGGCCCGTGGGTCAAGCGTCGGCTGACCGGCACGTCCTCCGGGGATTCGATCTCGCCCCGGTGGCCGACCCTTGCGCCATTCAGCGAGGAGTCAGGGCATCCCGCACAGGGATGAGCTTGGCGTTCGACTCGGCGAGCTCGTCGGCAGGCACGGAGTCGGCGACGATTCCGCAACCTGCGAACAGCCGAACCTTGGTGCCGTCATCCTCGACCTGGGCCGATCGCAACCCGATGCCCCACTCACCGTCGCCGGAGGCGCCGATCCAGCCGACCGGGCCGGCATAGCGCCCACGGTCGAGCTGCTCGATCTCGTTGATCAGGGCGACCGCATCCTTCGTGGGCGTCCCGCCAACCGCCGCTGACGGATGCAGCGACGCGGCGAGGGTGAGCGCGCTGGCGTCGTCGCGGATCACGCCGGTGACATCGGTCGCGAGGTGCATGACGTTGGGCAGGTGCAGCACGAACGGCGACTCGGGCACGTTCATGCTGGTGCAGTGCGGGGCCAGCGCGTCGGCCACCGAACGTACGGCGTATTCGTGCTCCTCAAGGTCCTTGCTCGAGCGCGCGAGCGAGCCGGCAAGCGCGAGGTCGTGAGCGTCGTCTCCGGTGCGCCGGATCGTCCCGGCCAGCACTCGTGACGTGACGAGTCCCCGCTCGAGCCGGATCAGCATCTCGGGCGTCGACCCGAAGAAGCCATCGACGTGGAATGTCCAGCAGCTGGGGTATTCGGACGCCAGCCGAGTCAGCGGATCTCGTACGTCGAGGGGAGCCTCGAGGCTGGCCACCAGGTCGCGGGCCAGCACGACCTTGTCGAGCCCGCCACCGTCGATGCGTCGCACGGCCTCGGCGACCAGGCTTTGCCAACGAATGCTGTCGACCGGCCCATCGGCGAATGTCGTCCCTCGTGCCGGTGCGGGCGCGCCCTGCGGGGCGACCTCCGGTGAGGCGGCGATGCCGAGTCCGATGACGGTGACCCAGGTGAGTCCATCGCGCCGACCGACGACGACCTCAGGCACGATCAGGATGCTTCCCTCGGCATCGTCGTCGAACGTGAACGAGCCGAAGGTCACGAGTCCGCTGCCCGGCACGTCGACGTCATCGCGTACGACGGCGTGGCTGGAGAGATCGAGCCACCAATCGGAGGCCTCGGTGAAACGGTCCGCCCCCGAGGTGCGGAACTCGGCGGCGCGTCCCCAGCCCACGAGACCATCGCCGCCGTGGACCCACGCGAGAGCGTCATCCGGTGGAAGCAGGGCGAGCAGCTCGCCCGGATCATCGACGAGTGAGGTGCGGACCAGAAGAGGTCCGGCATCGGTGTCGACGGCGGGGTTGCTCACAACCCAAGAGCGTACCCGTGGCAAGGTTGTCAGGTGAGAGAGCGCCAGCGAACGAACCATGAGGCAGGAGTCACGCCGTTGCCTCCCTATCGTGGTTTTGTCACTGAGGTGACGGCGTGAGTCGAGCCGGTCTGGACAAGGAGCCTCGCGACGTCGCCCGGATGTTCGACGGGGTCGCCGAGAAGTACGACCTGACCAACGATGTGCTGTCGATGGGCCAGGACCGACGTTGGCGCAAGCGGGTCGTCGACCTCGTCGCGCCACGACCCGGCGAGCTGATCCTGGACCTGGCGGCCGGCACCGGCACGTCAAGCGAGCCATTTGCTGCCGCCGGCGCCACCGTCGTCCCGTGCGACTTCTCGATCGGCATGCTCGAGGTCGGCAAGAAGGCGCGGCCGGTGCTGCCATTCACCGCCGGCGACGGCATGAAGCTGCCATTCGGCGATGACGTCTTCGACGCCGTCACGATCTCGTTCGGGCTGCGCAACATCGTCGACCCGATTGCCGGCCTTCGTGAGCTGTTGCGAGTCACCCGTCCCGGCGGCCGAATTGTGGTGTGTGAGTTCAGCACCCCGACCTGGGCCCCATTCGACGCGGTCTATACCAACTACCTCATGCGGGCACTGCCATCGATCGCGCGTAAGGTCTCGTCGAACCCCGAGTCGTACGTCTATCTCGCTGAGTCGATCCGTGAGTGGCCCGACCAGAAGGGCCTCGCGCTCCGCATGGTCGAGGCGGGCTGGGGCAAGGTCGACTGGCACAACCTCTCGGCCGGCATCGTGGCCCTGCACCACTCGGTCAAGCCCGACTGAAACGCTAGGGTTGCCGCCCATGGCGCGGATCTCCGGACTGAGCGGGTGGGTTCGCCGCCGGGCACGTGCACTGCCGGCCATCGCGTGGCGAGACCGGAGGATCGCCGCGCTCGACGCGCGGGTGCGCAAGGTCAAGGCGGCCGCCGCCAGGAGCGCTGCCGCGCCGTCGTTCCAGCACTACCTGTTCGCGGAGCGCCGCGTCTCTGCCCACCTACTGGAGGTCGACAGGTCCGATCGCGGCACCACGGTGACCCGAAAGCTCAGGTCATACTCGTTCGCTCAGTCCTGGGGTGTGGCGATCCCAGCGATATTCGGGATCTGGGATCACGTCGAGGACATCGCCTGGGACGAGCTCCCCGACACGGTGGTGATCAAGAGCCAATCGGGCACCTCTTCGCAGGGGGTGTTTCCGCTGATCCGCGTCGCCGACGGATGGTCGATCGTCACAGAAACCGGCACCTTGACGACGGCCGACATCATCGGACAATTCCGCAGTCGGCTGGACGCTGGGGCGGTGGCCGGGCCATTCATCGCCGAGGAGTTTCTGGGATCTGTCGATCAACCTGCACTCCCCATCGACGTGAAGATCTACACCTTTTATGGCGAGGTCGGAATCGTGCACCTGCGGTCGGTCAGGTCGCACCTCCATCAACTGGGGGCGACATTTCGGACCCTTGATCGAGACGGCGTCGATCTGGGGCCGGTGTACATGTCGGACTTCCACAACCCGGACCTCCACACCCCTGACAACTTCGGCGAGCTCATCGCCTGTGCCGAGCGCCTCTCACAAGCCATCCCGAAACCGTTCGTACGCGTCGATCTGTATGACGTGGACGGGCAGGTCGTATTCGGTGAGTTCACGCCACGTCCCGGCGGAACGGAGTTGTTCCCGGCGGCTCTGGACGAACGCCTCGGACATCTTTGGGAGCGTGCACAGGCCCGGCTGCTCAATGACGTGATCGACGGTGCCGACTACGCCCTCAGGTTCGGCCCCGAACCACGCGAGCTCCAGGTCGGCGGGAAACCGTACCTGCCTGATCATGGCCTCGCGCGATGAGATGCCGTGAGCGCTAGGGTTGCCGCCCATGGCGCGGATCTCCGGATTGCTCGGGTGGGCCCGGCGCCGTGCGCGCGCCCTGCCGCCCATCGCCTGGCGAGACCAGAGGATCGCCGAGCTGTCCGTCCGTCAGCGCGACACTGTTCGCGAGCTCAAGGCGGCCAAGACCCGTGAGGTCGAGGTCCCTTCGTTCCGCCGCTATGTCTACGCGGAGCGGCGGCTCGCCGCCCGGATGCGGGAGATCAACCGAACCGATCGCGGCACAGCAGTGACCTACAAGCTCCGGTCGTACTCATTTGCGCAGTCGTGGGGTGTTTCTCTCCCTGAGATCTACGGCATCTGGGACCAGGTTGAGGACATCGCCTGGGACGAGCTCCCGGACACCGTGGTCGTCAAGAGCAAGATAGGCACGTATGGGCACGGTGTGCTGCCGCTGAAACGCGTATCCGGTGGTTGGTCGGTCATCACGGACGGTCGCGTGCTCACTGAGGGCGAGATTGTCGCGCGATTCAAGGAGAAACAGGACAAGGGCACAATCGAGGGACCGTTCGTCGTCGAGGAGTTCCTCGGCGATGCCGCCGAAGAGATTCTCCCGATCGACGTGAAGTTCTACGCGTTCTATGGCGAGGTCGGGCTGATCTATCTGCGTTCGGTTGACGCGCATCTGGGACCGGGCGGAAAATACCGATTCCTCGATCTCGAGCGGCGCGATCTGGGCCCTATCTACGGCGGCCACGATCACGACGAGACGATCCCGATTCCCGACAACCTTGCAGACCTCGTCCGTGCCGCCGAGCAGTTGTCAGCTGCCGTGCCGAGGGCGTTCGTACGTGTCGATCTCTATGGGGTGGCTGGGCGAGTCGTCTTCGGTGAGCTCACCCCTCGACCCGGCGGACCGCTGATATTCCCCGATGACGTTGACGAGCGGCTCGGGCAATTCTGGGAGGACGCCCATGTCAGGCTGCTCAATGACGCGATCGATGGTGGGGATTACGCGCTGAGGTACGGCCCAGAGCCGCGAGAGCTCATCGTCGGCGGCAAGCCGTACGCGAAGTTAGTGTGACCTCAGTTACAGGCACTATCGCGCGGGCGTATCGTGAGACCGCGATCACGTTGTGAAGTGATTCACAAGCGCACGAAGCACTGTCGATGTCGGTTCAAACCCGGGAGGTGTCGTGACGGCTTATACGCCGATCCTCGTGCTGGGTGCCCTGGCCGCCGGGTTCGCGATCTTCAGCATCGCGATCGCACCGCTGACCGGTCCGAGCCGCTACAACCGAGCGAAGCTGGATCGCTATGAGTCCGGCATCGAGCCGAGCCCACTGCCGGTCGGCGGCGGCAAGATCTCGGTGCGCTACTTCATCATCGCGATGCTGTTCATCGTCTTCGACGTCGAGATCATCTTCCTCTACCCGTTCGCGGTCGCCTTCGACTCGCTCGGGTGGTTCGGACTGGTCGAGATGTTCATCTTCATGGTCACGGTGTTCATCGCCTATGGCTACGTCTGGCGCCGTGGAGGCCTCGAATGGGACTAGAAGAGAAACTGCCGTCCGGAGTGTTGCTGTCGACGGTCGAAGGGCTCGCCGGATACATGCGCAAGGCGTCGTTCTGGCCCGCCACGTTCGGACTCGCGTGTTGCGCGATCGAGATGATGACCTTCGGCGCGCCACGCTTTGACTCCGCGCGGTTTGGCATGGAGGTCTTCCGGCCCTCGCCGCGCCAGGCCGATCTGATGATCGTCGCCGGCCGGGTCAGCAACAAGATGGCGCCGGTGCTCCGCCAGATCTACGACCAGATGGCCGAGCCCAAGTACGTACTCGCGATGGGTGTCTGCGCGAGCTCGGGCGGCATGTTCAACAACTACGCGATCGTC
>JAOPXO010000286.1 GCA_025965115.1 Aeromicrobium sp. | reverse complement strand
AGCGCGACGCCCAACGTCCGCAGCGTCACGGTTCTATAGAGCGATTCGGAGGTGATCTCCTTGATGTTGTCGAATGTCAGGTGGTGGTTGAGCTCGCCGGTGAAGCTGTCGACCGACCACAGTGCCGTGACGAGCAGTGCCGCGAGCGCGACGACGTAGATCAGGACGAGCCAGGCCAAGGGAGCCGAGAGCAGCAGACCGAGCCGCCAACGCGGCCGGGCGCTGAGGAACGAGGACGCGCGTCGTGCGGCCGCCCCCCGAGGGGCGACCACACGAGCACCGTCAGCTGACACGGAGTCCTTAGCCCTTGATCTCGGTCCAGGCCTTGGTCCACGCCGAGTAGTCCATGCACTTCACGCTGGTGCGACCGTCAAGGCACTTGGCGACCGGTGTGCGCCAGTACCAGAGCTGGTTGGCGAACTTCGTGTCACCTGCGTTGTAGGTCTTGCAGAAGTCCTTGCTGGCGTACTGGCACGCGCCGGGGGTGGCCGGAGCCTCACCGAAGTATTCAGTCGCCTGGGCGTTGACCTTGGGTGAGTCGATGTAGTTGAGCCAGGCGTACGCGCAGTTGGGGCTCTTGGCATGCGACGAGATCATCCAGGTGTCAGACCAACCGGTCGAGCCCTCGGACGGCAGGATCGCCTTCACCTTGGCTTTGGTGACCGAGCTCGCGATGACTTGCCACGTCGTGCCGATGACCGAGTCGCCGGTCTCGAACGCGGAGATCTCCTTGAGGTAGTCAGACCAGTACTCGCCGACATCCTTGCGCTGGCTCTTGAGCAGCGCGACGGTGGCGTCGAACTGCTTCTGGTCGAGCGCGTAGGGGTTCTTGATGCCCAGCGCCGGCTTGTGCTTCATCAGGTAGAGCGCGGCATCCGCGATGTAGATCGGCGAGTCGTACGACGTCAGCTTGCCCTTGTACTTCGAGCTCTCGGCCGGGTCGAAGACGGCCGACCACGAGGTGGGAGCGGGCTTGACCTTGTCGGCGTTGTACATCAGCAGGTTGGCGCCATAGCCGTGCGGGACGCCGTAGTGCTTGCCGTTGAAGGTGTTCCATTCCTTGTCCTTCAGGAAGGGATAGACATCCTTGTAGTTGGGGATCAGATCGGTATTGATCGGCACGGCTTCCTTCGACGCGACCATGCGGGCGGTGAGGTCGCCCGACGCCACGACGACGTCGTAGTCGCCGGTCTTGGCCAGGTTGAACGCCTCGTCGGAGGTGCCATAGCTCTTGCTGGTGACCTTGCAGCCGGTCTGCTTCTCGAATGTGCTGACCCAGTTGACCTTGGGGTCATTGCTGCCGTTCTCGACATAGCCGGGCCAGGCCAGGATCGAGACCTTGCTCTCGTTGGCGCCAAGCTTCGTCGGGATCTTTGACGCAGCCGAGTCCGAGCCACCGCCACAAGCGGCTAGTGCGACGATCGAGCTGGCGGCGAGGACTGCAGCGAAGGCCTTGGACCTGCGCTTCCGGATGGTGTTCGTCTTCATCGGTGTCTCCATCTCATCTAGTGGTGGTGTCTGGATCTGGTGGTTCAGGTGACGGCGACCAGGTCGTCGATCGACCAGCTGGCAACGACCGTGCCGCCGCGTTGATCGCGATCGGCTGCGGTGCCAGTGCTCTGCTCGAGGACGACGAGGTGGGTGCCGTCAGCGAGTTGTACGTGGATTCGTTGGCCCGTGCCGAGGTAGATCGACTCGACGATCACCCCCGGCGCTCGGATCGTTCCGGCGGTGACGGTCACCTCGCTCCCGCCATCGGCCGCCTGCAAGGTGATCTTCTCCGGACGCAATGCGTGAGTGCCGGACAGCGAGAACAGACGCGTCGAGGTCGCGTCGTCGAACAGGTTGGAGGTGCCGACGAACGAGGCGACATACGCCGAGGTCGGCAGCTCGTAGATCTCCTGCGGAGTGCCGAGCTGCACGATCTTCCCGTCACTGAACACCGCAATCCGGTCGCTCAGCGTCAGTGCTTCCTCCTGGTCGTGTGTCACGAACACGAAGGTGATGCCGAGGTCGCGCTGGAGCTGCTTGAGCTCGACCTGCATCTGTTCGCGGAGCTTCAGGTCGAGGGCGCCGAGTGGCTCGTCGAGGAGCAGCACCTTGGGTTTGACCACGATCGAGCGGGCCAGCGCGACACGTTGACGTTGACCGCCAGACAGCTGCGCCGGGCTGCGATCACCCAGGTGCGCGAGCTGCACCGTCGCCAGGGCTTCGGTGGCCTGACGGCGTCGCTCGGCCCTGGCCACCCCGCGAACGCGCAGTCCGTACGAGACGTTCTCCAGCACCGACATGTGCGGAAACAGCGCGTAGTCCTGGAAGACGGTGTTGACGTCGCGGTCGAACGGCGCCTTGCTGGTGACGTCGATGCCACCGAGCTGGATGGTCCCTCCGGTGGGCTGTTCGAAGCCGGCGATGAGTCGCAGCACCGTGGTCTTGCCCGAGCCGGAAGGCCCCAACATCGAGAAGAACTCGCCATCAGCAATGTCGAGATCGACCTCGTCCACGGCCTTCACCTCACCGAAGTGCTTGGACACACCCCGCAAGGAGATCGCGGCGGAGGTGGACGGTGAGCTCGTGTCGGCGGTGGTGGTGACGGTCATCGGCAGGCGATTCCTCCCAGTCGACGCACATGAGGTGGGTCACGGGCGTGGCAAGAGCATATAGACTCCGGCGCCCCGTCCGCACGGGATGTTGCAAGCCGAAACGTCTAGACGTTGAGTCGGGTGCCGCGCTGACTCAGCCTGATGAAGGCGTACGCGAGAGCGAGCGCCAGAACGGTCACACCGGCGGAGACGATCGCCACCGAGCCGCCGCCGTGCTGGTCAGTGTCGAGGAAGTCGTACGGAACGTCCGAGAGGCGATCGTGGGGGGCCGGATAGCCGGGGTGCGACACCGCGCCGCGGATCAGCGTGTACGCCAACCACGCGATGGGCCACGCGACGAACCACAGGGAGGTCTTGGTGAGCCGGGTCCTCGGCACGAAGAAGACGAACCCGATGACGGCCATCGCGGGGATGACGTAGTGGAAGATCTTGTCGTACCACCAGGCCAGCCCCTCGAAGTCGGCCGTGCCGGCGAGGATCGTCGCGAAGATGATGCCGGTGATCGTGATGCCGACGAGGCCGGCGAGCCGCAGGATGCCAAATGCCGTGCCACCGCGATCTGGCTGGATCGCGATCACTGCGGCGGCGACCAGCACCAGGATGTTGGACTGGATCGTGAAGTAGCTGAACAGGTTGACGAGGCTTCCGTCCTTATGGATCAGCAGAGCGGTCTGGCCGATCAGCGCGACCACGGCAAGCAGCGCGATCACGGCGTGCCAGAGGCGGAGCATGGAGCCGAGACTAATGCCTCGGCGCGTCAGCGGCCCTGCAACGCGTCGAGCGCCACCGCCATCGCCGCCGCGACTCGCCAGTCGAGCTTGCGACCGTCTTTCAGCG
>JAOPXO010000273.1 GCA_025965115.1 Aeromicrobium sp. | reverse complement strand
GTGCGCAACGACTGGTCCGGCCAGAGCTTCCCGCATCCTCCCGGGCGCCGCCCGGTCATCGGTGACATCCGCAAGATCAACCCGGCGACTCCGCTCCAGAGCATGATGGAACGCGGCAAGGACCTCGGGCCGATCTTCGAGGCGCACGTGTTCGACCAGAAGTTCGTGTTCGTCACGGGTGCGGATCTCGCCGCTGAGCTGTGCGACGAGTCGCGGTTCGAGAAGGGTCTGTCGCCCGCGCTCGTCGCGCTGCGTGAGTTCGCCGGTGAGGGCTTGTTCACCGCGTACAACGACGACACCAACTGGGCCCTCGCCCATGATCTGCTTCGGCCGGCGTTCACCAAGTCGGCGATGCAGAGCTATCACCCGATCATGCTGGCTGCGGCGCAGGAGCTCTTCGACCTGTGGGACACCAAGTCCGATCCCGTCGATGTCTCGGCCGACATGACCAAGCTGACGATGGAGACCATCAGTCGTACGGCATTCAGCACCGACTTCGGCTCGTTCTCGCGAAGCGAGCCGCATCCGTTCATCCCGGCCATGATCGCCGCGCTCAAGGCCGGCCAGCGCAAGGGTTCACTCAACGCCATGCCCGGTGCGTCGCTGATGGCCAAGCGGATCGACAAGCGCAATGCCCAGCACAGCGAGTATGTCGACTCGCTCCTCGACGGGATCATCGCCGAGCGGCGAGCGGGTGACCCTGACGAGAGCGACTTGCTCGGGATCATGCTTCACACTCCGCACCCCGAGACCGGCGCGCGGCTCGACGACCTCAACATCCGCCACCAGATCCTGACCTTCCTGGTCGCGGGGCACGAGACGACCTCGGGGGCACTGTCATTCGCGCTCTACTACCTGTCGCGCAATCCCGAGATCCTGGCCAAGGCACAGGCCGAGGTCGACGAGATCCTGGGCGCCGACCCAGATGCCGAGCCGACATTCGAGCAGGTTGCGAAGTTCCGCTACCTGCGCCGGGTGCTCGACGAGGCCCTGCGCCTGTGGCCCACCGCGCCGGCCTTCGCCCGCAGCCCGCGCGAGACGACCGTGCTCAGCACCGGGCACACGATGCGTCCGCAGGACTGGGCGATCGTGATCCTGCCGATGATGCACCGCGACAAGAGCGTATGGGGCGAGGACGCCGATCAGTTCGAGCCCGACCGGTTCCTGGCCGAGAACTCGCGTGGCCGGCAGCCCCACACGTACAAACCGTTCGGCACGGGGGAGCGCTCCTGCATCGGTCGACAGTTTGCCCTGCACGAGGCGATCCTGGTGCTCGCCCGGATGCTGCACCGCTACGACATCGCCGGTGACCCGGACTACGAGCTTGAGATCGCCGAGCGCCTGACCTTGATGCCGACCGGATTCACGCTGGCACTGTCGCCGCGGGTGCCGGCCGTCAGTCGGACCGTCTCGGACGGCGTGGCGTCGAGGTAGCGCTCACGCGGAGCCCATCGAGAGGAGCCCAGACTCGTCGATCGACCATCCGGGATTCCAGGCGACCTCCCAGGCGTGGCCGTCGGGATCGGCGAAGTAGCCCGAGTAACCACCCCAGAAGACCTCTTCGGCCGGTTTGAGGACGGTGCCGCCCGCCGCCGCGGCCTGGGTCAACACCTCGTCGACCTCGTCATGCGTACGCGTGTTGAACGCGATCGTGACGCCGCCGAACGTGGCGCCGGTGTCGGCGATGCGCGCGTCCTCGGCGAGATCGGCTCTGGTCCAGAGCGCGAGGACCATGCCGGGGAGCTGATAGAAGCACACCTCTTCCTCGGAGTTGCCCTTCGTCCAGCCGAGCCCGTCCTCATAGAACCGACGCGCACGTGCGAGATCGGCAACGCCGAGCGTGATGAGGCTGAGTCGTTGTTCCATACGTCCCACGCTAGCGCCGGACGCGGACAGGCTCTGGCCGGCGATCAGACCAGTGCGCGAAGAGACTCGGCGAGTGGCGTCGTGGGATGGCCGATGAGATCGCTCAGGTCGCCGTTGGAGTAGGCGAGCTCGCCCTTCGCGGTCGCCACGTCGATGCTGGCGACGAAGCCGGCGGTGCCCTCGTCGAGTCCGGCATCGACCAGGATCGACGCGTGCTGCTCCGGGGTCACCTGGGCTGCGGTCACCGGGATGCCGAGGACATCGGACAAGGTCGCCGCGAGCTCATCCTGGGTCCAGGCCACGTCGCCGGAGAGCTCATAGACCGGCTTCACCGGACCAGTTGTGGTCAGCACCTCGGCGGCGGCTTCGGCGAAGTCGGCGCGAGCGGCGCTGGCGATGCGGCCGTCGCCGGCGCTGGTCAGGACCGAGCCGGTCTGGCGGACCGTGTCAAAATTCTGGGCGTAGTTCTCGTTGTACCAACCATTGCGCAGCAGGACGTGATCGATGCCCGCACTGGCGAGATAGTCCTCGGTCACGAGGTGCTCGGGAACGACCGGAAGCGTGGTCGTGTCGGCCTGCAGCACGCTGGTGTAGACGACTCGTGAGACATCGTTGGCGATCGCCGCGTCAATGACATTGCGGTGCTGGGTGGTCCGCTTGCCGACCTCGCTGCCGGAGATCAGGAGGACCTGGTCGACGCCGGCGAGGGCAGCTTTGAGAGCCGCCGGGTCGTCATAGCTGGCAATGCGTACGTCGACGCCCTTGGCGGCCAGCGGCTCGGCCTTGGCGGCGTCCCGGGCGAGTGCGACGATCTGGTCGGCCGGGGTGCGGTCGAGCAACGCGTCGATGACGAGGGTGCCCAGCTGGCCGGTGGCGGCGGTGACGGCGATGGTCATGGTGGTCCTTTCGGTCGCTGCGCGGTCGGTCCGGAGCGACGGGGTCGAGAATACACTAACGAAATGAAAGTGCAAACCACAAGTTAGCACTTACGAACTGATAGCATGTGGACACAGGAGGTACGACCATGGCTCAGGATCCGAGACGACCGTTCGATGTGTTCGATGGCGGCTGTCCGTCCCGCGAGGTGCTTGAGCACGTGACGAGCCGGTGGGGCGCGCTGACCCTTGCGGCGCTCAGCCCCGAGCCCGCGCGCTTCGGCGAGCTGCGCCGCTGCGTCGACGGCGTCAGCGAGAAGATGTTGTCGCAAACGCTCAAGGCGCTCGAGGCCGACGGACTGGTCGAACGGCGGGTGCAGTCGACGTTGCCGGCGCACGTCGACTACCGGCTCACGGCGACCGGCGAGAAGGTCGCCGACGCTGTCAAGGCATTGATCCTGTCGCTCTACGGCGTGATGCCCGACGTCATGAAGGTCCGCGCGCACTCCGCATAGCGCGGTTATCTACACTCTCGGACAAGACTCCCGAGAGGTTCCACCATGTCCCGACTCAAGATCAAAGGCTCCCGTGCACTCATCACCGGCGCGACCGGTGGCATCGGCCAGGCCATTGCCCGAGCGCTGGCCGCTGAAGGCGCCGAGCTCGTGCTCAGCGGGCGGCGGGTCGAGATCCTCGGGCCCCTGGCCAAGGAGCTCGGTGCCCAAGTCATTGCGGCCGACCTCTCAGACCTCGACGATGTCGCACGCTTGCTCAAGGAGGCTGGACCGATCGACATACTCGTGGCGAATGCTGCGTTGCCGGCGTCCGGTGACCTGCTTGAGTATTCGCACGAGCAGATCCTGCGCAACGTCTCGGTCAACCTCACCGTGCCGATCCTGATGGCGCGGGACACCGCCGCGGCGATGATCGGGCGCGGGCACGGCCAGATCGTGATGATCGGCTCGGTTTCGGGCAAGACCGCGTCGGCGCAGGCCTCGATGTACAACGCGACGAAGTTCGGCCTGCGCGGCTTCTCGCTCGCGCTGCGCCAGGATCTCGCTGGAAAGGGCGTGGGCGTCTCAATCGTCGAGCCTGGTTTCGTACGCGATGCCGGGATGTTCGTCGAGGCCGAGGGCAAACTGCCCAAGGGCGTACGAACCGTCACCCCAGAGCAGGTCGCCAAAAAGGTCGTCAAGGCAATCAAGCGCGACCGTGCCGAGATCGTGGTCGCACCGTTCGAGCTGCGTGGCGGTGCCGCGATCGGCTCGGTCTTCCCGAGCCTGTCGGCCAAGCTCCAGAAGGCCGGCGGTGGCGAGGCCGTCATCGAGTCGATGGTCGGCGCCCAACGCTCCAAGCGCTGACTGGCGGACAGTTGAAGAGTCCCAGCTCGGAAGCATGCCGAGCTGGGACCCCTTCCCTCTTAGGTTCTACTTGACGGTGATCTTTGCGGTCGCCGATGTCGTAGCGGTGGTGTCGGTCGCGCCACTGAAGGTGTAGTGGAGGCTGTGCTTGCCCTTCTTGAGGCTCGACAACGAGACGGATGCGGTGCCATCGGAACCGAGGGTCTTCGTGGACAGCTTCTTGGAGCCGTCGTACACGGTCACCGAGCCGCCGGGTGAGTCGATGCCGAAGTACGACGCGTCGACCGATGCCGTGACGGTTGCCTTGCCCTTGCTCTTCGACGCCTTCGCGGTGATCGAGGTGTCGACTGGTACGCGCAGATTGAACAGGTACAGGGTGAGCGTCGCACCTACGGTCCCGATGGTCGCGTGCCCGAGGGCGTGGAAATCGTCGCCGTCGCCGAACGAGACACCGTAGTCATAGGTGCCGGTGATGAGCGGGCGTACGTCGTAGGTGCCGTCCACGTCGGTATAGCTGTCGCCAATCCCACCGAGAGAGATTGACGGATCGATCGTCGATGGGTCGTCGACGTCAAGGGCCTGGTTGTAGACCTGCACGTCGATATTCTTGAGCGGCGTGCCCGACCGCGCGGTCACGAGTCCGGAGACGGTTGCACCCTTCTGCAGGTGAACGGGCGCACTCAGCGTATTCGCGCCGGTCACCAGCGTCTGGTCGGACTCGATGGCGACGTTCTCGTCGGAGGAATCCTGGAAGATGAACGCCCAGTCGCCGGGTCCGAGCTGGCCATACCGAGTACGCGAGAATGTGCCGTCAGCCTTGGTGGCGCTGAACTCGACGAAGCCGTCTGTGTCGTCGGCGAGATTGAAGGCGACGACACTGACGCCGCGAACGGGGTTGCCGGCGGTGTCCAGAACTGTTCCAGTGACGGTGGTCTTGGTGGCAGCGAACGCCGGCACGGCCGGCGCGAATGCCAGTAGCAGCGCACCAGCTGCGAGGGTGACGGTCGCGCGGCGCATGTGCAAAGTCATGAGATCTCCTCGTGATGCCCACCAAGCGGCGGGACGTTGCAACCGTACGCACCACAGGGGACTCACAGACACCGAACGGTGAAAGAGTGGGGTGTCAGTTTGAGCAACGCTTTCTCTGCGAGACCTGGGTCGCACCTCTTCGTGGTCGGGCTCCTCGTGACTTCGGAAGTCGGACGCTCGTTGAGTGACCGTGATGACTCCTTGAAGACCGCCGCGAGGCGCCCCGTGCGAGTCGGCGGGCTTCTTCTTTCGCTGATTGTCGCGAGCCTGCAATTGACGGCGCCCGCCAACGCTGCTGTCGCGAAGCCCACCTGTGCGGCCACGCCGTACCCGTCTGCGGCATATACCGCGTGTGAGCTCGCAAATATCGCCATCGCCACCCAGAACCCGCTCGGCCATCTAGGCCTCCTGCCGGGCATCACCGCGGCAACGAGCAAGTACCAGCTTTCGCGACTACAGGCGATCGCGAAGGACCCTGAGCGCAAGCCGAACCCGAATTCGTGCACGACGATCGTGATGTGCCCGATCGACCCGCGCGTGCAGAACTGGACGAGTCGCGGCGGCCTGGAGAGTCCGGTGCTGTACACATCGCGTTCCGGCGCGACGATGTCGGGTCACCTGTGGGCGACCGCTGCTGGTCCGTCCCAACGGCCCGGAGTCATCATCATCAACGGCTCGATCATCGGCTTCGAGGAGGGTTACTGGGGTCTCGCTCAGGCGTTGGCCCGTCAGGGATTCGTCGTGATGACCTTCGACGTCCAGGGCGAAGGAATGTCCGATCAGTTCGGCGAGGCCCCTGATCAACGTGAGGACGCGTTCGCGGCAACTCCTGGACTGGGTGGCCTCTTGTCGTCGAAGGGCGCCACGACCGGTCCCTTGAGTCTCGGCGGCAATGGCCTCACGTTCTACGACGGCAGTCAGGACGCCCTGGATTTCTTCCTGTCCACCCCGTCGAAGCCGTACGTCCCTCGCCCAAGTCGCCTCACGCAGACGTCACATGCCGCCAAGCAGACCCGACGGGTTGCGGCGGGCCTCGACAACGGCTTCAACCCGCTGTGGAAGCTGCTCGATCGGTCGAAGATCGGGCTGACCGGGCACTCCTACGGAGCCCAGGCGACGTCGTGGTTGGCGCAGAAGGATCCGCGAGTCTCGGCCGGGGTGGCGCTCGACAACGTGTGCCTCCCGGCATCCCCTGCTCCCGATGAAGTGGCCAGCCTGACGGCACCCAATCCGGATTTCGCCGGCACGCCGAGCATTCTGTATGGATTCCAGCCAGCATGCTTCGCGACACCCGCGGGACCCGCGCCCAAGATCGCCAAACCCGTGCTCGGGATCACCAGCGACTACCTACTCGAGCCGACCCCGTACCTGGCCCCGCCGAACCCGCTGGGCAAGTCTCGGGCGTCGCTCGCCTACAGCGAGGCCGGGGTCGACACCGGTCAGATCGTCGTTCGCGGTGGTAGCCACTACGAGTTCGGTGACGTGCCGGTCGTCTTCCCAGGAAGTCTGCGCGGCATCGACATGGCGTATTGGTACACCGGTGCCTGGTTCGACAAATACCTCAAAGGCGATCCCAACGCCGATCAACAGTTGTTGACGCGGCGTTGGCTCGATGATCCCAAGGGCGGGAACATACTTTCCTGGCATTTCCGGTCACGGATCGACATCCACACCGCGACCGGCCAGAAGGCCAATTGTGAAGACCTTCGATCCGGCTGCTCGGTGATGGTGCCGACGGCGAGCGACGGCTGGTCTGGTGAGTACGACTTCGTCCAGGCCGCCGCCCGCAACAAGTGATCAGGCGTACGAGACCCCGGTCGCGTGCAGGGGGCAGTAGCCGTACGGGTTCTTGACGAGGTACTGCTGGTGGTAGTCCTCGGCGTAGTAGTAGGTGTCGAGCGGCAGGATCGACGTCGTGATCTCGCCGTATCCGGCCTCGGTCAGCTTGACCTGGTACGCATCGCGTGACGCTTCGGCCTCGGCCTGCTGCTCCGGGGTCGTGGTGAGGATGATCGAGCGGTACTGCGTGCCGCGGTCATTGCCCTGGCGCATGCCCTGGGTGGGGTCGTGGTTCTCCCAGAACACCTTGAGCAGATCGGCGTACGTCACCTTGGCGGGGTCGAAGATCACGCGTACGACTTCGGCGTGACCTGTGCGACCCGTGCAGACCTCTTCGTACGTGGGGTTGGGTGTGACACCGCCGGCGTAGCCGACCGACGTCGACCACACTCCTGGCACCTCCCAGAACGTCTTCTCCTCGCCCCAGAAGCAGCCGAGTCCGATGATGGCGACCTCGAAGCCGTCGGGCGCCTGGGTCTCGACCGGATTGCCGAGGGTCAGGTGCGTGCCACCGACCTGGTAGGGACGGCCGGAACGCCCGGGCAGGGCCGCATCGGCCGCGGGGAGCTGGTTCTTGTTGCTGTTGAAGATCATGGGGTCACCTTCCGTTGGCGCTGTCCGAATGATGACAGTGCACCAATACAACGGCGTTCGATGGCCCAATGTTCCAGATAGGCTCGCGTGCATGAGGTGTGCCCTGTGACCGAGAGATATCAAGTCCCTGTCGGGGTCGAGATCGCCACTCAGTGGGCCTGGCGCGTGATCGTGTTCGCGGTGGCGGGCGGCATCGGCATCTGGCTGCTGCGCTATTTCTCCGAGATCACCGTGCCGGTCGCGATTGCGGTGCTGGGCACCGCGCTGACGATCGGAGCAGTCGACTGGCTGGAGGAGCACGGCATACGCCGGGTGCTGGCAACGTTCATCGTGGTCCTGGTGATGCTGTTGGCCTTCATCGGCATGCTGACCCTGGTCGGGCAGCAGCTGTCGACCCAGTTCACCGATCTGAAGTCCAATGTCGTCGAGGGCATCTCGCAGGTGCAGGACTGGGCCAAGACCGGGCCTCTCCATCTCAGCGACTCACAGATCCAGTCGTGGCTCGACAAGGCCAAGGACTCGATCTCGTCGAGCAACACCTCGGTGTTCACGAAGGTCAGCGAGGTCGGCGTGACGATCACCCACATCCTCGCCGGATTCTTCATCGCGCTGTTCGCGTCGTTCTTCTTCCTGTACGAGGGTGAGCGTATCTGGGCCTGGATCGTGGCGTTGTTCCCCAAGGCCGCGCGGGAGCGGGTCAACTCCTCGGGTCACACCGCTTGGGCGTCACTCACGGCATTCGTCCGGGCGACGATCATCGTGGCGCTCACCGATGCGATCGGCATCGCGTTCGGCGCCTGGATTCTCGGCGTGCCGTTGGCCTTGGCGATCGGCGTGCTGGTGTTCCTCGGCGCGTTCATACCGATCATTGGTGCGCTGCTTTCCGGCATGGTCGCGGTGCTGGTCGCGCTGGTCGCGCAGGGTCCCTGGGTCGCCCTGGCAATGCTGGGCGTCGTGATTGCGATCCAGCAGCTTGAGTCGCACGTGTTGCAGCCGTTCCTGATGGGCCGCCTGGTCGCGGTGCATCCGCTGGCGATCATCATCGCTCTGGCCGCCGGTGTCACGGTGGCCGGCATTGTCGGGGCACTGATCGCCGTGCCGCTGGCCGCCTGCCTCAACGGCGTCATACGGCATCTGGTCACCGTCGCCCAGGAGTTCGAGGACGATCCTGAGCCAGACCCCGCGTGACGGAGTCGGCATGACAGACGTGCACGCGATCTGCGCAGGATTCCCCGGGGCGGTCCTGACGTTCCCGTTCGGCGAGGAGACTGCGGTCTATCGCGTCGGTGGCAAGATCTTCGCGCTGACAGGAGTCGACCGGGCGACCAGCATCAACCTGAAGGCCGAGCCGGCCGATGTGACGGGACTGGTCGAGACCTACGACGCGGTTGAGCGCGGCTATCACATGAACAAGAAGCACTGGGTCACCGTGCAGCTCGACGGATCGCTGCCCGCCGGGCTGGTCGAAGAGCTGATCGAGGACTCCTACGACCTGATCGTCGACAAGCTACCGGCGCGCGACCGCCCCTGAACGCCGGTGGGTCAGAGCTCGGTGGCCTCAGCCGGCACCGGGGTGTTGCGCCCACGCAGCGGGATCTCCTTGATGAACAGCGAGATCACGAATGCAACCGCGACGACCGGAAGCGCCGTCAGGAACACGTCGTGCAGGGCCGCGGCGAAGGCGTCGATGACGGTCGACCGAATCGGTTCCGGAAGCCGGCGGATCGCTGAGGCGTCCTCGGTGTTGACGTGCGGACCCGTGCCTGAGCCCAGGCTCGAGGCCAGATGGGCTGCGAGGCGGGTGTTGAGGACCGCGCCGAACACCGAGGCGCCGAAGGCACCGCCAAGTGTGCGGAAGAACGTCACCGTGCTGGTCGCGGTGCCGATGTGCCGGACTTCGACCGAGTTCTGCACGATGACGGTCAGGAGCTGCATCGTGAGCCCGAGACCGAATCCGAAGATGAACATGCCGACGCCGACCTGCCAGTAGGCACTGTTCGCGTCGAGGGTCGAGAGCAGGATCAACGCGCCGAACACGACGACCATGCTGACGCTCGGAAGTGGACGGTAGCGCCCAGAGTTCGAGACCCATCGGCCGGACGGGATCGACGAGGAGAACAGCCCGACCACCATCGGCAGCATGCCGAGGCCCGACTTCGTCGGCGACATACCCATGACGATCTGCAGGTAGAGCGGCACGAAGATGATCGCGCCGAACAGCGCGATGCCGACGACGACGGCCATCGCATTGGTCGTCGCGAAGATCGAGTTGCGGAACAGGGTCATGGGGATGATCGGCTCGGTCGCACGGAGCTCGATCGCGATGAAGATCGCGGTCAGCACCACCGCGCCGACAAGCAGGCCGAGGGGGCCGGTCGACATCCAGCCGTGATCAGGTCCGGCCCACGACACGTACAGCAGGAATGACGAGACACCCGCGACGAGGACGCCGGCGCCCCACCAGTCGATGACGTGTTCACGACGGACGTGGGGGAGCTTGAGGGCGTACGACGTCACGACCAGCGCGACGAGTCCGATCGGGACATTGAGCCAGAAGATCCACTTCCAGCCGGGACCGTCGGCGAGCCAGCCGCCGAGCACAGGGCCGAGCACGCTGGAGGTGCCGAACACGGCGCCCATGTAGCCCATGTAGCGGCCGCGCTCGCGCGGCGGGATGACGTCACCGAGCGTGGCGAGGGCGAGGGCAATGAGCCCACCACCACCGATGCCCTGCAAGGCGCGGAATCCGATCAGCTCCTCGATGTTGCGAGAGAAGCCGCACAGCAGTGAGCCGACCAGGAACGTGACGATCGCGGCCTGGAAGATGATCC
>JAOPXO010000254.1 GCA_025965115.1 Aeromicrobium sp. | reverse complement strand
GGTTGCCCGCGTACCGTTCACGAAGAGGCAGGTTGACATAACTATAAACCTCCACCTCAGGGTTAGAGTTTCGATCCCCCGGAAGGACACACGATGGCGGTACAAAATTACCTCGCGGTGATCAAGGTCGTCGGCATCGGCGGAGGCGGCGTCAACGCCGTCAACCGGATGATCGAGATCGGCCTCAAAGGTGTGGAGTTCATCGCGATCAACACCGACGCCCAGGCGTTGTTGATGAGCGACGCCGACGTCAAGCTCGATGTCGGACGTGACTCGACTCGTGGCCTCGGCGCCGGGGCGAATCCCGAGATCGGCAAGCGCGCTGCCGAAGATCACGCCGAGGAGATCGAGGCCGCCATCAAGGGCGCCGACATGGTCTTCGTGACGGCGGGTGAAGGTGGCGGCACGGGCACAGGAGGTGCGCCGGTCGTGGCTCGCATCGCCCGCTCGCTCGGAGCCCTGACGATCGGCGTCGTGACACGCCCGTTCAAGTTCGAGGGCCGCAGCCGCTCGGGACAAGCCGATATCGGCATCCAGGCGCTGCGCGATGAGGTCGACACGCTGATCGTCATCCCCAATGACCGACTGCTGTCGATCAGCGACCCCAATGTCAGCCTGCTCGACTCGTTCCGGCAGGCCGACCAGGTGCTCCACCAGGGCGTGTCCGGGATCACCGACCTGATCACCACACCCGGTCTGATCAACCTCGACTTCGCCGACGTCAAGTCCGTCATGTCCGACGCCGGTTCGGCACTGATGGGCATCGGCTCGGCTCGCGGTGAGCACCGAGCAGCCGTCGCCGCAGAGAGTGCCGTCTCGAGTCCGCTGCTGGAAGCATCGATCGAAGGTGCTCGCGGGGTGCTGCTCTCGATCGCCGGCGGTTCCGACCTTGGACTGTTCGAGATCAACGAAGCCGCTGGGCTTGTCGCTGACGCCGTGCACCCCGACGCCAACATCATCTTCGGTGCGGTCATCGACGATGCGCTGGGCGACGAGGTCCGGGTCACGGTCATCGCTGCCGGTTTCGACGGTGGCGAGCCCAAGCTGCGTGACACTTCGCAGCCTTCGCTCCTCAAGGACGTCGAGCCCGCACCGGCGGCCGCAGCCACGCCGCCGACTGCCCAGAGCTACCTCGACCCCGATCCGTTCCTCGACGCGCCGCGCGATGGTGCCGGCAATGTCACGGTGCCGGCCGACCCGATGCCAACCGAGTACGGCGACGACCTCGACGTACCCGACTTCCTGCGTTGAATTCCGTGGTCCATTGAGTGTTCTGGCACACGGGGGAGTCTGAGTCGGGTCGCGTCGCGTTCGGTTTCACCGATCGGCTTGGCGGCACCAGCGAAGGGCCGTGGGAGTCGCTCAATCTCGGCACGTCCAATGGCGATGATCCGGCCACGGTGCACCGCAATATCGACCTCGTCGCCAATCGCTTCGGTGTCGACCGACTGGTCCGGATGACCCAGGTGCACGGTTCGGACGTCGTCTGGGCCGCTGACATCGCCGACGGGGACATTCCCACGGCGGATGCACTGCTGAGCGACCAGCCGGGCGTGGGCGTGCTCGTACGCGTGGCTGACTGCACTCCGATCGTGCTGACGGCCGCACGCGAGCCGCTCGCCGGTGTGGTCCATTGCGGTCGGGAGGGCCTCGTACGCGGTGTGGTCCCTGCCGCGGTGGCTGAGATGCGTGACCGCGGGGCCGCACTGATCGAGGCCTGGATCGGGCCACGCGCGTGTGGGCGGTGCTACGAGCTTCCCGAGGCGATGGCAGATGCCGTCGGAGCAGAGGTGCCAGAAGCCCGCTCGACCACCTCGTGGGGCACACCAGCAGTCGACATCGGTGCGGGGGTGATCGCCCAGCTCACGGCCAACGGAGTACGAGTGACTGACCTCGGCGCCGAGGAGTGCACGATCGAGCACGATGAGTGGTTCTCCTACCGTCGACAGGGCCAGGACTCCGGCCGGTTCGGCGCGATCGCGGTGGTCCGATGAACCACCCCATGACACGCCGTGACGAGATTGCCGCTGGGCTGGCCGAGACCGAGCAACGCATCGCCGCCGCCTGCGAGGCAGCGGGGCGCAGCCGTGACGAGCTCACCCTCATCGTCGTGACCAAGACGCATCCAGCCAGTGATGTCGACCTGTTGGCCGAGCTGGGCGTCACCGATGTGGGTGAGAATCGTCACCCCGAAGCTCAACTGAAGATGGACGAGCTACGTGCCATGGAAGCCGACCACGGCGTATCGCTGACGAGATGTCATTTTCTGGGCGGTTTGCAGACCAACAAGGCTGCCGCCGTTGCGCGCTATGCGGACATGGTGCACAGCGTTGACCGGGTCAAGTTGGCCAACTCGCTCGCGCGGGGCGCGGAGGCCGCAGGACGCACGCTCCCGTGCCTGATCCAGGTCGACTTCGACGCCACAGATCCTGGTCGCTCGGGCGTCATACCGACCGGCATACCCGAGCTTGCCGATGCGATTGCCGCTTCTGAGCACTTGAGTCTCGGCGGGCTCATGACGGTCGCGCCGCTGGGCGAGGACCCCGTCCCGCATTTTGAGCACCTCGTACGCCTGTCGGCCGAGCTGCGCGCTGAACACCCTGACGCCACGATTGTGTCGGCCGGCATGAGCGCAGACCTCGAGGCGGCCATTGCGGCCGGTGCGACACACCTGCGAATCGGGCGTTCGGTGCTCGGTCTGCGTGCCTCCACCCGCTAATCTCGGGAGTGTCACATCGATCGGACTGACGGAGATTCTCATGGCTGGCGCAATGCGGAAGGTCGGCGAATATCTCGGCCTCGTCGAGCAGGCGGAATTTGACGACGAGTTCGAGGATGACGTCGAGCAGTCCGCACCTGTGAGCAGGCAAGCCGTTGCCGTACGCCCTGCGCCGGTCGCCAGCATCGAGGATCACCGTCGCCCCGCACGTCGTCCGTCGACGTCCTCTGACCTGGCCCGCATCGAGACCGTGACGCCTCGCACCTACAACGATGCCCGCACCGTCGGTGAGCACTACCGCTCAGGTGTGCCGGTCATCATGAATCTTTCCGAGATCGACGACGACGATGCCAAGCGGCTCGTCGACTTCTCCGCTGGTCTGGTGTTTGCCGCCCACGGGTCGATCAATCGCGTCACCGCCAAGGTCTTCCTGCTGTCGCCCGAGAACATCACGGTGACCGACGAAGACAAGCAGCGCATCGCTGCTGGCGGCTTCTACAACCAGAGCTGACGCATGGCTTCAGCCGGCGCGATCATCCTGTTCGTCCTCTGGATCGCGGTTGTCCTCCTGATTGCACGTTTCGTGCTCGACTGGGTCCAGATGTTGGCCCGGCAGTGGCGACCGACCGGCTTCGTGGCGGTGATCTGCGAGGGGATCTACTCCGTGACGGATCCGCCGCTGCGGGCCGTACGCGGGGTCATCCCGCCGTTGCGTCTCGGCGCAGTCGTGCTCGACCTCTCGCCGATGATCCTGCTGATCGGGATCTTCATTCTGCAGGCCATCACGCGCTCGATCTTCTTCTGAACGAGTGCAAAATCACCCGGCCGGAGCCGGTGAGTTCGGGACTCTTGTGGCAGGAGTGAACTATGACGGAGTACGGTGGTGTCTCCGAGTCCCTAGGACTACCCCGAACCCATAGGTGATCTCATGCCATTGACGCCAGAGGACGTGCGTAACAAAAGATTTACGCCTGTCCGTCTCCGCGAAGGCTATGACATGGGCGAAGTTGACCAGTTCCTCGACGAGGTCGAGGTCGAGCTTGAACGGCTCACGGTCGAGAACGAAGAACTTCGTGCCAAGGTAGCTGCAGCATCGACCGGCGAACCAACCGGTCTCATTCCCGCCATCTCGCAGGCCGCACCAGCCGTCCAGCCTGCGCCCGCGGTGCAGGAGCCGGTCGCCTACACGCCGCCAGCTCCCGAGCCGATGCCGGCGCCGGTCGTCACGCCTGACCTGACCCGCGCCGCGCCGTCGATGGGCGATGCGTCCTCGGCTGCTGCTCGTCTGCTCGAGATCGCGTCGGCCAACGCCGACCAGCTGATGGAAGCCGCCAAGGACGAAGCCGACCGCATCGTCGGCGAAGCACGCACCAAGGCCGAGCGTCTCACCAATGAGGCTCGTGGCAAGGCCGATCGCCTCGAGACCGACGCCCGCATCCGCGCGCAGAAGCTCGACGACGAGACCAACGAGCGTCGCTCGCAGGCCGTCGCCACGATCGAGCGTGAGCGCTACGAGATGCAGCGTGAGGTCGAGCACCTGCGCGCCTACGAGCGCGAATACCGTGCCCGGCTCAAGAACTACTTCCAGAGCCAGCTCGATCAGCTCGCGGCCAGCGACAGCGGTCCCGTTCCGGTCGAGGCCCAGGCTGAGACAGCACCGCGGCGACTCCGGTCGCTGCTCGGTGATGACGAAGGCTTCTGAGCACCTGCTAGTCGACGACGGCCCGCCTCTTCGGAGGCGGGCCGTTGTTGTTGTCGGTCAGACCTTGGTGAGCGCGAATCCGAGGCCGAGCTCAGCGTCGGTGAACGTCGAAGCGCCCTCCGCCTCGGTGATCTTGGTGGCGAGAACTTCGTCGGCGATCTCCGTCTGATGTGCGCGCACGGCATCAACCATGGGTCCGGTCGCCGACCAGGTGAGGGTCACGCGATCGCCGATGTCGAATCCGGAGGACTTGCGAGCTTCCTGGATGACCCGGATGGCCTCGCGGGCAAGGCCGGCTCGCCGAAGGGTGTCATCGAGCTCAAGGTCGAGAGCGACGGTCTCACCCTGGTCGTTGACGACTGACCAACCCTCGCGCGGACGCTCCGAGATGATGACGTCGTCGGGACCGATCTGCACTGATGACCCGTCGACCTCGATCGTGGCGACGCCGTCGGTCGAGAGCGCGGCGGCCAGCGCGGCAGCGTCGGCTGCCGCGATCGCGGCAGCGACCTGCGGAGTCTCCTTGCCGAACCGCTTGCCCAGCTGCCGAAAGTTGCCTTTCGCGCTGTGGTCGACGAGGTCACCGGCGGCTTCGGCCAGTGACTCGA
>JAOPXO010000253.1 GCA_025965115.1 Aeromicrobium sp. | reverse complement strand
CGATCCGTACAAGAAGCCGCACGAGGCGGTCGACGAAGAGATCGATGACTGATCCCGTCTCGGGGCTCGTGATCGTCGACAAACCTTCGGACTGGACGTCCCACGACGTCGTCGGTCGAATGCGGCGCCTGGCCGGCACCCGCAAGGTTGGCCACGCCGGCACGCTCGACCCGATGGCCACCGGCGTACTCGTCGTCGGCATCAATCGAGCGACCAGGCTGCTCGGTCACCTGACCTTGGCCGACAAGGAGTACGTCGCGACGATCCGGCTGGGTCAGTCCACGGTGACCGATGACGCCGAAGGTGATGTCACGTCCTCGACGTCAGCTGCACGTGTCGAGGAGGCTGCGGTGCAGGCGGTGCTGCCGACGTTTACCGGCGACATCGAGCAGGTGCCGTCCTCGGTGTCCGCGATCAAGGTCGACGGCGTGCGATCGTACGCCCGGGTCCGCTCTGGTGAAGAGGTCGCACTCAAGCCGCGGCCGGTGCGCGTCGCGGAGTTCGAGCTCACCGCCTTCCGCGCCGGCGACGTCGCTGATGTCGACGTCCGCGTCGTCTGCTCCAGCGGGACCTACGTCCGCGCGCTGGCTCGCGACATCGGCAGCGCACTGGGCGTCGGCGGCCACCTGACGGCGCTTCGCCGCACGCGCGTCGGCGGATTCACGATCGACAGCGCACATACGCTCGACGAGCTCGCGGTGGACCTGACTGTCATGGGGATGGACGATGTGGCGCGCGCGAGCTTCCCCACCTATGAGCTCGATGTCGACCAAGCTGCCGACACCCGCTTCGGTCGCTCCTTGGCCGGCGTCGAGCTGGGTGCCGAGGGACCCGTTGCGGTCTTCGCGCCGTCGGGCGAGTTCCTCGCGCTGTATGAGCAGCAGGGGCCCGACGCCAAGCCGGTCGCGGTCTTCGTCTGATCCGTCGCGCGGCTCGCTAGGGTGAGATCACCATGAGCCTGCGACAGTCGACCCGGCGGATTCTCCGACGAGCGCTCTTGGCGACGGTCCTGGCTCAGATCGCCGCGATCGCCTCGCTGATGCTGACCACCAAGATCCGCAAGATCCTGCGCGGCAGGAACATCCCGCCACTTGAGCCGACGCCATCGGTCTCGCACCGCATCCAGGACGGCAGTGTCGCGACGACTTACACGTACGGCGCAACGCTGTTCGACGACATGCTGGCCGCGATTGCCGCGGCGGAGCGGCGCATCCTGCTCGAGACGTACATCATCAAGGGCGATGAGATGGGGCGTCGGTTCAAGGCTGCCCTGATCGAGGCAGCCAATCGTGGCGTCGATGTCTACGTCATCTACGACCAGTTCGCCAACCTCGTGGTCAAGCCCAGCTTCCTCGCGTTCCCGGCCCCGATCACGGTGCTGCGCTATCCGCTGATCTCGTCCTGGAAATTCATCAGCCCGCGGCATCTCGGTCGTGATCACCGCAAGATCCTGGTCGTTGACAACGATGTCGCGTACGTCGGCGGATACAACATCGGTTCGGCGTATGCGACGGAGTGGCGCGACACCCACCTGAAGGTGGTCGGCCCGGCAGTGTGGGACCTCGACAACGCCTTCATCGACTTCTGGAACTCCCACCCCAGACGGAAGTCTCCGCGCCTCGCGCAGCTGCCGCACGCCGGCTGGCGGCCGGAGATCCGGGCGCACCGCAATGTGCCGCGGCAGTTGATGTACCCGATCCGCGGGATGTATCTCGAGGCGATCGACCGGGCCTACCTGAGTGTCGACATCACCGCCGCGTACTTCATCCCCGATCGCGACATCCTCGAAGCGATCCTCGACGCGCGTCGGCGAGGCGTCGTCGTGCGCATCATCGTGCCCAGAGTCTCCAATCACGTCGTGACCGACTGGCTGTCGCGTGGCTTCTATGGCGATCTGCTGCGTGCAGGCGTCGAGATCCACCGCTACATGGATCACATGGTGCACGCCAAGACCGCGACGATCGACGGCGAGTGGACGACGATCGGCACCGCCAACATCGACCGGTTGAGCCTGCTCGGCAACTACGAGATCAACCTCGAGATCCTCGACCCGGGTCTGGCGAAGGGCATGCAGGAGATCTTCGAGGCGGACTGCGAGAAGTGCGAGCGGCTCACGCTCGATGAGTGGATGCAGCGACCGCTGGTGGCCCGAGCGTACGAATGGCTGCTGCGGCCGCTCGGCCCACTGCTCTAGACCCTCGAACGCAGATGAGAAGCCTCTCATCGGCGTCTCACCGAGCCCTCACGCGTGGGCGGGACTCTCAACTCATCAGCATCTGACCGAGGAGAGAAATCATGGACAAGCACATCCGTACCGGCTTCGTCGTCCTGGCCGCCACCGTCGTACTTGGTTCCGGTGGGCTCGCCGTCGCCAACGCCGCGGGGGCCGACGACGCACCGACGCCGACATCCACATCCACCCCGACGCACGACGTCGGTGACGACAAGGGCGGCCTCCTCGGTGGACACGGTGCTGATGATCCGGTCGGCCACGATGCCAGCGATGACCATGGCGCGGATGATCCGGCCGGTCACGACGTGAATGACGACCAGGGTCGTCACCGTGGTCCGGGACGCGTGGGCTCGGATGATCCTGCCGGTCACGACGCGAATGACGACCAGGGTCGTCACCGTGGCCCGGGACGCACCGGCTCGGACGACCCAGCCGATCACGACGCGAACGATGACAACGGTCACCACGGATCGGACGACCCGGCCGATCACGACAACGGTGACGACAACGGCTCCGACGATGGCGGCCACCACAGCGGTCACGGCGGCGGCGACACCTGACCGACACGAACTAGGGCCGCGGTGATCTCCCGATCACCTCGGCCCTTTCGTATGCGCGCTCAGTCGACTCGGTAGCCGACGCCGCGAACCGTCGTGACCAGGTCGGCGCCGAGCTTCTTGCGGAGGTAGCCGACATAGACGTCGACGATGTTGGAGCCGGGATCGAAGTCGTATCCCCATACCTGTGACAGCAACTGTTCGCGTGACAGGACGAGGCCCCGGTTGCGCATCAGCACCTCGGCGAGCGCGAACTCCCGGGCAGACAGCTCGACCTCCCGATCGCCGGCGGATGCCCGGCGGGTGCGCAGATCAAGGCGTACGTCCGCGGACTCGAGCACGTCGTCAGGTGCGGCCTCGCCCTGCGATCGCAGTCGCAGACGTACTCGGGCGAGCAGCTCACCGAACCGGAACGGCTTCGACATGTAGTCGGCCGCGCCGCCCTCCAGAGCCGTGACGGTGTCAAGCACCGAGTCGCGGGCGGTCAGCACGATGACCGGGAGAGTCGGTCGTTCGACCGAGATGCGGGCCAGGATGTCGAATCCGTCGAGGCCGGGCAGGCCGATATCGAGGATCATCAGGTCGAACTCGCCGGTCAACGCGTAGTCGAGCCCGGTGATGCCGTCGCCGACCACGGTCGGAGTGAAGCCCTCCGCCTTGAGACCCTTGGCCACGAAGGAGGAGATGCGTGCCTCGTCCTCGACGATCAGTATGCGGCTCACCAACTCACCTCGGACGGTATGCGCAGCCGGAACGTCGCACCGGAGTCGGTGTCGTCGAGCACGACTTCGCCGCCGTGAGCCTCGGCGATCGCGCGCACGATCGAGAGGCCGAGACCGAAGCCCTGATCGGTGTGCTCCGCGCGGGTGAATCGCTCGAAGATGTCGCCGCGGATTGTCGGGTCGACCCCGGATCCGGTGTCTCGCACCCAGAATTCCAGCATTCCTTGATGGTGTCGCGAACCGATCCCGATCTCGTCTCCGGTGGAGGTGTGGCGTGCGGCATTGTCGGCGAGCTGCAGCACGGCCTGGGTGATGCGCTGCCCATCCAGCATTGAGCTGCCGCGGGCGACACCGTCGAGGAGCCAGTGGCGATCGTCCAGTGCCCGGGCTCGGTCGAGCAGCCCATGAGTGAGGGTCTCGACCTCGGTCGGATGCGGGTCGACGAAGTCGGGACGGCGAGCCTTGGCGAGCGTCAGAAGATCGCCCACCAGCCGCGACATCCGGTCGATCTCGTCGAGCATTAGGGTCCGCGTCGCGATGACGTCGTCTGGATCCTCGGGGTCGAGCACCTCCAGCTGGCCACGCAGCACGGTCAGGGGCGTACGCAACTCGTGGCCGGCATCGTCGAGCAGCTGTCGCTGCGTGACCGATGCCGACTCCAACCGGTCGAGCATCGCATTGAACGTGCGTTGCAGGTCGGAAAGGTCGTCGTGGCCGGTGACCTCAAGGCGACGACTCAGGTCGTCGTCGCTGATGGCTAGCGCGGTGTCACGCAACCGTCGCACCGGGCTGAGCAGCCGGCCGGCTATCCAGGACGCGAGGCTCGCGAT
>JAOPXO010000245.1 GCA_025965115.1 Aeromicrobium sp. | reverse complement strand
CAGAGCTCGCTCGTCCGCTCGATTTTGAGAACGCGTTCACAAACTCTTAAACTAGGTCGGCATTGCGTGCCAGTCCCTCCCAGGGATAATCCCCGGCCGCGCAGTGCAGGAGCACCGTGACCATTCTTCGCAGCAGCCACAGGCTTCCCGCCGCCACGCCTGAGCGTGGCATCCCGGATGCCACTGTGGCCCGCCTTCCGGTCTACCTGCGCGCGCTCAACGCGCTGATCGAGCAGGGCACCGGCACGTGCTCGTCGAATGACCTCGCCGCCCAGGCCGGCGTCAACCCGGCCAAGCTGCGCAAGGATCTCTCGCACCTGGGCTCATACGGCACGCGCGGTGTCGGCTACGACGTCGAATACCTCAGCTATCAGATCGCCCGCGAGATCGGCCAGACCCAGGACTGGGACGTCGTCATCGTCGGCGTCGGCAACCTCGGGTCTGCACTCTCGGCCTACCAGGGATTCAGCACTCGCGGCATCCGCGTCGCGGCCCTTGTCGACACCAGCCCTGAGCGCATCGGTACCGAGATCTCCGGCATCACGGTGTCGGCGCTCCAAGACCTCACGGCAATCGTGGCGGAGCGTGAGATCGCGATCGGCATCATCGCCACGCCCGGTGAGGCTGCCCAGAAGGTCGCCGACGCCCTGGTCGAAGCCGGCATCACCAGCATCCTCAACTTTGCCCCAGCACTCGTGCAGGTGCCCGAAGGCGTCGACGTACGCAAGGTCGACCTATCGATCGAGCTGCAGATCCTCGCCTATCACGAGCAGCGCAAGGCCGGCCTCGACAAGGTGGTCAACGGATGAGTGAGCGCAGCGAGCGAGTCATGAAGACAGGGATCATGTCGACGCCTCCGTATCGTGGGTTTGTCACGGAGGCGACGGCATGAGCGTTCTTGTGGTTGGTATGTCGCACAAGTCGGCGCCCCTTGAGGTGTTGGAGCAGGTGTCGCTCGACACCGACGCGTCGGTCAAGCTCTCGCACCTCGTGCTCGAGACGCCGTTCGTCACCGAGGCCGTCGTCATCTCCAGTTGCAACCGGGTCGAGATCTACGTCGAGGCGGAGCGGTTCCACGGTGCCGTCGAAGAGGTCTCGCGGCTGTTGGCCGAGCACGCCGATCTCGGACGTGACGAATTCGTCCGCCACGTCTACGTGCACTACGACGACGCTGCGGTCGCGCACCTGTTCGGCGTCGCCGCCGGCATGGACTCGATGATCCTCGGTGAGAGTCAAGTCCTCGGCCAGGTGCGCGATGCCCTGCACAGCGCGCAAGCCGAGTCGACCGTCGGACCCGCTCTCAACGCGCTGTTCCAGCAGGCCCTGCGCATCGGAAAGCGTGGCCACGCCGAGACCGGCATCGACCGCTTGGCGCCGTCGATCGTCACGGCTGGGCTCGCCGTCGCCGGCGATGTCATCGACGCCGACGACACCAAGTTCCTGGTGGCCGGCGCCGGCAAGATCGCCAACCTCACGGTCCGCACGCTGGTCGAGCGCGGCGTCGACCCCCAGCGGATCACGGTGGCCAACCGGACGTTCCAGCGCGCCTACGAGCTGGTCGCCAGTCTGGGCGTCAGCGTCGTTCGTTGGGAAGAAATGGATGCCGAGCTGGCTGCCGCCGACGTGCTGGTCAGCTGCACTGGATCCAACACCGTGGTGTTCGACCGTCCGCGCATCGCGGCGCGCTCAGGTCGTCCGATCGTCCTGATCGACCTCGCTCTGCCGCACAATGTCGATACCTCGGTGCGCGACCTCGACGGAGTGACGCTGATCGACCTCGGGGTGCTGTCGGAGCTGACCGAAAGCGCCGAGCTCGCCGCCGATGTTGCGCAGGTGCGAGTGATCGTCGAGGACGAGGTCCGTACGTTCCTGGCTGCCAAGGCCGCCTCGCACATCACGCCCACCGTGGTCGCGCTTCGCACCATGGCGACCGACGTCGTGGCCGCCGAGGTCGCGCGCGTCGAGTCCCGTCTCGGCGACCTGTCTGCTGAAGACCTCGCCTCCGTACGCCAGGCGTTGCACCGCGTTGCCGAGAAGCTCATCCACACGCCGACGGTGCGCGTGCAGCAGCTGATCGACGGACCGGCCGGGCTGACCTACGCCGACGCCCTTGCCGACCTGTTCGCGCTCGACCAGGCAACGGTCGACGCCGTCACCAAGGTCGGTGGCGAGTCATGACAACCCTCAAGATCGGCACCCGCGCGAGTGCGCTCGCCATGACCCAGTCCGAGACCGTTGCCGCCTGGCTTCGCGCCGACACCGGTGCCGATGTCGAGCTCGTACCCATCTCCACCGAGGGCGATCGCAACTCCGGTGAGGTGTCCGATTTCGGCGGTGAGGGCGTGTTCGTCGCTGCGCTGCGCGATGCGCTGATCCGCGGCGAGATCGACATCGCGGTGCATTCGCTCAAGGACCTGCCGACGACCCCCGACCCTCGGCTGGTGATCGCCGCGATTCCGACCCGTGTCGACGCCCGCGACTGCCTGGTGGCGCGTGACGGCCTGACCCTCGGCGAGCTGCCCCAGGGTGCCCGCATCGGCACCGGCTCAAGCCGTCGCGAGGCCCAGCTCAACGCGCTCGGCCTCGGCGTGGAGGTCGTACCCATCCGCGGCAATGTCGACACCCGAGTCGGCAAGGTCGCCTCCGGTGAGTACGACGGAGTGATCCTGGCGCGCGCCGGACTGCTCCGCCTTGGCCGCGCTGATGAAGCCACCGAAGTACTTGATCCCCTGCAGATGCTCCCCGCCCCCGGGCAGGGTGCACTTGCCTGCGAGTGCCGCGCCGATGATGACGCGACGATTCGCCTGCTCGACGGACTCGACGACATCGACACCCGAGTCGCCGTCGCCGCCGAGCGCAGCCTCCTCGCCACCCTCGAGGCTGGTTGCTCAGCACCTGTCGGAGCTCTTGCCGAAGTCGCCTCTGGCGATGACGGTGACGAGCTGTGGCTACGTGCCATGGTCGGAGATCGTTCCGGCTCGCCCACCATCCGACTGTCCGCGACCGGCCTGCCTTCTGAGGCCACCGCGGTCGGTGAGCGTCTCGCTGCCGAGATGCTCGCCGAAGGCGCCGACACACTCGTGGCCGTCGCCTCATCAACCCCGGGCAGATAAAGAAAGAAAAGGAACACCGTGACCCTCACCACTGCGATGCGAGAAGCACCGTCCACACCGAGCCCGAGCTCGCG
>JAOPXO010000197.1 GCA_025965115.1 Aeromicrobium sp. | reverse complement strand
GTCCTAGTCCGTTTCAGATTCGTTCGACGACGGTCGCGATGCCCATGCCGCCGCCGACGCAGAGCGTGGCGAGGCCGTAGCGCAGGTCGCGACGCTCGAGCTCGTCGATGAGGGTGCCGAGGATCATGGCGCCGGTGGCGCCGAGTGGGTGGCCCATCGCGATGGAGCCGCCGTTGACGTTGGTGCGGTCGTGTGGGAAGTCGAGATCCTTCATGAGTCGCATCGCCACGGCGGCGAACGCTTCGTTGATCTCGAGCAGGTCGATGTCGGCGACCGTGAGGCCGGCCTTGTCGAGTGCCTTGCGGCAGGCCGGAGCCGGGCCGGTCAACATGATCGTCGGGTCGGCGCCAGACACCGCAGCCGACACGATGCGGGCCCGCGGGGTGAGTCCGTGGCGCTTGCCGGCAGCCTCGCTGCCGATCGCCACGAGCGCTGCGCCGTCGACGATGCCGGACGAGTTGCCGGCGTGGTGGACGTGGTTGATGCGCTCGACGTCGTGGTACTTCTCCAACGCGACCGAGTCGAAGCCGCCCATCTCGCCGATACCGGCGAACGATGCCGGTAGTCCGGCGAGGCTTTCAACGGTCGTGCCCTCGCGTACGAACTCATCGTGATCGAGGATTGTCAGGCCGTTCTCGTCCTTGACCGGGATGACCGACTTGGCGAAGTAGCCATTGGCGATCGCCTTGGCGGCACGCGCCTGCGACTCGGCGGCGAAGGTGTCGACGTCGGTGCGGCTCCAGCCCTCGATCGTGGCGATCAGGTCGGCGCCGATGCCTTGCGGCACGAACGACGTGTCGAATGCGGTGCGCGGGTCCATCGCCCAAGCGCCACCATCGGAGCCCATCGGGACGCGGCTCATCGACTCGACGCCACCGGCGAAGATCAGGTCTTCCCAGCCGGAACGGATACGACCGGCGGCCTGGTTGACGGCCTCGAGGCCCGAGGCGCAGAAGCGGTTGAGCTGGACGCCGGCGACCGTGTCGGGCAGTCCGGCGTTGAGTGCGGCGGTCTTGGCGATGTCGCCGCCCTGATCGGCGACCGGTGAAACAACGCCGAGCACAACGTCATCGACGCCATTGGGGTCGAGGCTGGGGTTGCGCTTCTGGATCTCATCGATGAGACCGGTGATCAACGAGATCGGCTTGACCTCGTGCAGTGATCCGGTCTTCTTGCCGCGGCCTCGGGGGGTGCGGATGGCGTCGTAGACAAATGCCTCGGTCATAACTGGGTCCTCGCAGAATCAGGTGAAAGACGTGTCAGCAGCGTGACAACCTCGATTGTGACACCAACACTGTCAAAGTGGTAGCCGGGCCGATGTGGCACCGCTCACGTACATCGCAAGCCTACGGTTTCGCGGCAACACCGCCGCTGGCAGACGTGCCATAGTCTCTAGCCATGGATCAGCCGGCCGAGACGATGAGCGTCGAACAGCTCGCCTCCCGTGTGGGTATGACTGTGCGCACTGTGCGTTTCTACGCCGGCCGAGGGCTCATCCCGCCGCCGCGTCGCGAGGGCCGCAACGGCTACTACGGCCCCGACCACCTGGCTCGGCTCGAGCTCGTGCGCGAGCTGCAGGCACACGGGTTCACGCTCTCGGCGATCGAGGGCTATCTCGAGAACATCCCGTCGGACGCCTCACCTGAGCAGGTTGCGCTACACCGCACCCTGTTGGCGCCGTGGATGCCCGATCTGCCTGAGACGGTCAAGCGTCCCGATCTCGAGACGCGCTCCGGTCGGTCGCTCTCTGACGACGATCTCGAGCTGCTCGTGGCGCTCGGCGTCATCGAACCGACGCCAGTCGAGGATGTCTTCCAGGTCGCGCCGGCCCATCTTGCGGTCGGGATCCAGTTCCTCGACGTCGGCCTGCCGACCGAGGCGGCACTCGCCGCCCGTCGCATCATCACCCAGCACGGCCAGGCGATGGCGACCGAGCTCACCGAGCTGTTCCGTACGACGGTCTGGCCGCACCTGAAGTCATCTGGCCACCCGGCCGAGGAGATCACCACGATGATCGAGCGGTTCAAGCCGTTGACGATCGAGGCGCTCGTGACTGCCTACGAAACGGCGGTCGACGAGGCCAAGCGCGAGACGGTGCGCCGCAGGACCTAGAGGCCCATCGTGCGGCCGATGATCTCCTTCATGATCTCGGTCGTACCGCCGTAGATCGTCTGGATACGGGTGTCGGTGTATGCCTTGGAGATCGGGTACTCCGACATGTAGCCATAGCCGCCGAACAGCTGCAGACACTTGTCGACGGTCTTCTTCTGCAGCTCGGTGGTCCACCACTTGCCCATCGCCGCATCCGAGACGCTGAGGTTCTTGGCGTTGAGCTCCATGATCGATCGGTCGACGAAAACCTGGGCAATCTGCGCCTCGGTCTCGAGCTCGGCCAGCACGAACCGGCTGTTCTGGAACGTTCCGATCGGCTTGCCGAATGCCGTGCGATCCTTGACGTACTCGAGCGTCATGTCGATGACGTTGCGGCACGCGGCGGCGGCGACGACCGAGATCGTGAGGCGTTCCTGGGGCAGCTTCTCCATCAGGTAGATGAAGCCCTGGCCCTCTTCGCCCAGCAGGTTGGCGACCGGGACGCGCACATTGTCGAAGAACAGCTCGGCGGTGTCCTGCGCCTTGAGCCCCATCTTGTCGAGGTTGCGTCCGCGCTCGAAGCCCTCCATACCGCGCTCGACCACGACCAGCGAGACGCCCATCGCGCCGGCGGCGGGATCGGTCTTGCACGCCACGATCACGAAGTCGGCGTTGATGCCGTTGGTGATGAACGTCTTCGAACCGTTGAGGACGTAGTGGTCACCGTCCTTGACGGCGGTCGTCGTCATGCCCTGCAGGTCAGAGCCCGTCCCGGGCTCGGTCATCGCGAGTGCGGTGATCATCTCGCCGGTGCAGAACCTCGGGAACCAGCGCGCCTTCTGCTCGTCGGTGGCGTACGACAGCAGGTAGCCCGACACCAGATCGGTGTGCAGGGCGAAGCCGACTCCACTGCCGCCGACCCGGGTGATCTCCTCCTGGAGCACGGC
>JAOPXO010000127.1 GCA_025965115.1 Aeromicrobium sp. | reverse complement strand
GCCCGCCGCACTTTGAATGCGGACTAGCGACGTAGGTTCGACTCCTACCCGGGGAGCTCAACGAAGGAGTCTGGTGAGCAGTCAGATCACAGCCATCGTCCTGGCTGCCGGTGCCGGCACCCGGATGAGGTCCGCCCAGGCCAAGGTCCTCCACGAGGTGGGCGGCCGGAGCATGATCGAGCACGCCCTGCGGGCTGTCGTGGGCGCCGGCGTGACACAGACCGTCACCGTGGTCGGCCACGATCGCGACCAGGTCTCCTCGGCCGTCACGGCATTCAACCCTGACATCGTGCATGCCTTTCAGGAGGAGCAGAACGGCACGGGCCACGCGGTGCAGATTGCGCTCGACGCGCTCGACACCCCGCCGACCGGCACGGTCCTGATCACCTACGCCGACGTACCCCTCCTCACCGGCCAGACCCTCGCGGAGCTGCTGATCGACCACCACGCCGCAGAGCGATCGGTGACGATCCTCAGCGCCGAGGTGGACGACCCCAGCGGCTACGGCCGCATCATCCGTGACGCCGATGGCGCGGTCACGGCGATCCGGGAGCACAAGGACGCCTCGGACGACGAGCTGAAGGTTCGCGAGATCAACAGCGGAATCCTCGCCGTGGACGCCGCATTTCTGACCGACGCCGTGGCACGGCTCGCCCCCGACAATGCGCAGGGGGAGCTCTACCTCACCGACATCATCAGCACCGCCGTCTCGAACGGTCTACCGGTTGGCGCGCACGTGCTCGAAGACGTCTGGCAGACAGAGGGCGTCAACGACCGCGTCCAGCTTGCCCGGCTGGGCCGTGAGCTCAACCGCCGGCTGACAGAGCACTGGATGGTCGAGGGCGTCACCATCGTCGACCCTGACACGACCTGGATCGACTCCGCCGTCGAGCTGGCTCCGGACGTCACCGTGCTGCCCGGCACCCAGCTTCTTGGTGCCACGGTCGTTGCGGGCGGTGCCACGGTCGGTCCGGACACGACGCTTCGCAATGTCGAGGTCGGCGCCGACGCCACCGTCATACGTACGCACGGTTCTGATGCGGTGATCGGCCGCAAGGCGACGGTCGGTCCGTACGCCTATCTCCGCCCTGGCACCGAGCTCGGCACGGGAGGCAAGATCGGCACATTCGTCGAGACCAAGAACGCTGTGATCGGAGCGGGCGCGAAGGTCCCGCACCTCTCCTATGTCGGTGACGCCGAGATCGGTGAGGGTGCCAATATCGGTGCCGGCACGATCTTCGCCAATTACGACGGCGTCAACAAGCACCGCACGACGGTCGGCAAGCACGCCCGCACCGGCTCCGACAACACGTTCGTTGCGCCGGTCACGATCGGCGACGGAGCATTCACCGGTGCCGGCACCACGATTCGCAAGGACGTGCCGGCGGGGGCGCTGGCGGTCGAGGTGACGGAGCAGAGGAACATTGCGGGGTGGGTGCAGAGCAAGCGCCCAGACACCACCTCTGCCCAGGCCGCACGCAACGCAGAGACCGACAGCTCCGAGCCCGAAGGGGACGCCACCGGTGAGTAGCTTGTCCAAGCGGACGCCCACCCGCAACATGCTGCTGTTCAGCGGCCGTGCACACCCGTCGCTCTCCCAGGAGGTCGCCGACCTGCTCGAGATCGACCTCGTGCCGACAACGGCGTACAACTTCGCCAATGGCGAGATCTACGTACGCTTCGAAGAGTCCGTACGCGGTTGCGATGCCTTCGTCATCCAGAGCCATGCCGCGCCGATCAACGACGCGATCATGGAGCAGCTGCTCATGATCGATGCCCTGAAGCGCGCCTCCGCGAAGCGCATCACGGTGATCCTCCCGTTCTACGGCTACGCCCGCCAGGACAAGAAGCACCTCGGTCGCGAGCCCATCTCGGCCCGCCTGATGGCCGATCTGTTCCTGACCGCCGGCGCCGACCGACTCATGACGGTCGACCTGCACACTGCGCAGATCCAGGGATTCTTCGACGGGCCGGTCGACCACCTGCTCGCGATGCCGATCCTGACCCGTCACGTCAAGAAGAAGTACGGCAAGAAGGCCCTCGCGGTCGTTTCACCGGATGCCGGTCGCATCAAGGTCGCCGAGTCCTGGGCCGCGGCCCTCGGAGGTGCCCCGCTGGCCTTCATCCACAAGACCCGCAATATCTCGCGGCCCAACGAGACCAAGGCCAACCGTGTTGTTGGTGAGGTCGAGGGTCGCGTATGCATCTTGGTCGACGACCTGATCGACACCGGCGGCACGATCTTGCAGGCGGCCGAGGCATTGATGGCCGATGGTGCCGAGGACGTTGTCATCGCCGCGACACATGCGGTCTTCTCCGGCGATGCGGTCGATCGCCTCAAGAGCTCCAATGTCTGCGAGGTCATCGTCACCAACACGCTGCCGATCGCCGACGAGCAGCGCTTCGACAAGCTCACCGTGCTCTCGATCGCGCCGCTGCTCGCGCAGGCCACCGCTGCCGTTTTCGAAGAAGGCTCTGTCACCTCGCTGTTCAAGAACTAGATTTGCGCCCATGGCTGCCAAACGTGGGGCGAAGTACGGGGCGATTGTCGGCGTCGTGCTCGGGCTCCTGCTCGCCGTCTGCATCGTGTGGATCGGGCTGATCTTCGATGACAGCTCCGATGGGGTCGGTCCACTGGTGGCGTTCGGACTGTTCTCGGCGGCGATGATGACCGCGTTCTGCGCGACGGTCGGCGCGGTGATCGGCGCCCTCGTCGGCGCGGTCCGCACCTGAGTCACCGTGCTAGACCGATTTCTCGCGAGCGTACGCCTGCGATAGGATCGGTGGGTTGCCTCGGCGAGGGTCCATACGGACCGTGATCGACAGGGTGCTCCACAGGAGTGCTGTGTTGAGCGCCTTGCCCCGGCAGCACCCGACTTTTGCACACCACCGCTGCAGCACGTGCTCAGACAAGAATTGTAGGAGATTTTCCCCATGGCTGAAATCAAGATCGCCGCCGAGACGCGCACCGAGTTCGGCAAGGGTGCCGCTCGCCGCATCCGTCGCGCCGACAACGTACCCGCCGTCCTCTACGGACACGGATCCGATCCGGTGCACGTCACGCTGCCGGGCCACCAGCTCATGCTGGCGCTCAAGAACTCCAACGCGCTGCTCACGATCGACCTCGGCACCGAGGTGCATCTCGCGATTCCCAAGCAGGTCCAGCGTGACCCGATCAGGGGATTCATCGAGCACGCCGATCTCCTCATCGTGAAGAAGGGTGAGAAGGTCACCGTCGACGTCCGCATCCACGTGGTGGGCGAAGCCATCAGCGGCAACCTGGTCATCCTCGAGAACTCGACGATTGCCGTCGAGGCCGAAGCCACTCACATCCCCGAGTCCTTCGAGGTCACGGTCGAGGGTCTCGACGCCGGCG
Organism: Aeromicrobium sp.; assembly: GCA_025965115.1. GTDB lineage: Bacteria > Actinomycetota > Actinomycetes > Propionibacteriales > Nocardioidaceae > Aeromicrobium. The sequence goes on along the minus strand of JAOPXO010000127.1, from coordinate 1,968 downwards.
ACCAGATCCACGCCCGCGACGTCGTCCTCCCGTCCGGTTCGACACTGGCCGTCGACGAAGACCTCCTCATCGTCAACGTCACCGCCGCTCCGACCGCCGAGCAGATCGAGGCCGAGCTCGCCGAGGCTGAGGCCGAGGCCGGTATCGAGCACGAGGCGACCGACGCTGAAGTTGCCGAGGCTGCGGAAGCTGCCGAGGCCGACGCCGATGGCGACGCTGCGCCCGAGGGCGAAGCGGCGGAGTCCTCAGAGTCCGAGTGACCTGGCCAAACAGGTGACATGGCTAGTCGTCGGGCTCGGCAATCCGGGTCCGACGTACGCCTCCACGCGACACAATGTGGGCTACCTCGTGGCCGACGTGCTTGCCGCGCGTATGGGGGCCAGCTGGAAGAGTCACAAGTCCGGCCGCGCCGAGGTGATCGAAGGACGCCTCGCCGGTGAGCGGGTCGTGCTCGGACGCTGTCGATCGTTCATGAACGAGAGCGGCGGCCCGGTGTCGGCGTTGGCGAAGTTCTTCGATGTCGAACCCGATCATGTGATCGCGATCCACGACGAGCTCGACATCGACTTCGGAGCCTTGCGGATCAAGTTCGGTGGCGGCGACAACGGCCACAATGGGCTCAAGTCGATCCGCCAATCAATCGGCACGGGCGACTTCTATCGCGTACGTGTGGGCATCGGCCGTCCGCCCGGGCGCCAGAGCGTCCACGACTTCGTGCTCAAGCCCTACAGCGCGGCCGAGCGCAAGGAGCTGCCGACGTATGTCGAGGAGGCTGCCGATGCGATCGAAAGCCTGATCACCCAGGGACTAGAAGCGACCCAGAGCGCGTTCAACAGGTAGTGAAAGTCGACACTGCGATGCTTCCCCTCACTGGATTCGGCCGCCGATGACCCTGTCCCGACTCGCAACGCTGGTTGCCTCCGAGCCCACGATCACCGCGGCAGTTGCCGATCGATCTGCGGGCTTGCGCTCGCTCAACCTCAGGGCGCCCGAACCGCTGCGGCCGTTCCTGACCCACGCGCTGGCCCAGCAGTCGACCGTCCTCGCGGTCACCGCCACCGCGCGCGAGGGCGAAGACCTGGTCGCCCAGCTGGGTGAGCTGATCGGCGCGGACTCGGTGGTCTACTTCCCCGCCTGGGAGACCCTTCCGCACGAGAGGCTGTCGCCGCGCTCGGACACCGTCGGCCGGCGCCTTGCGGTGCTGCGCCGGCTCGTGCACCCGACGGCCCCCGGCGAGCTCGACTCGGACACCGCCACCGGACCGATCCGGGTCATCGTGGCGCCAGTTCGTTCGCTGCTCCAGCCGCAGGCCAAGGGCCTCGCCGATCTCGTACCCGTCGAGCTGCACAAGGGCGACGACATCGCGCTCGACCAGGTGGTCCACGACCTGGCGGCCGCCGCATACTCGCGGGTCGACCTGGTGGAGCGACGCGGTGAGTTCGCCGTGCGCGGCGGCATCATCGATGTCTTCCCGCCGACCGAAGACCACCCGCTGCGCATCGAGTTCTGGGGCGACACGGTCGACGAGATCCGGCGGTTTGCCGTCGCCGACCAGCGCACCCTCGAAGAGGTCACGCACGTCTGGGCGCCGCCCTGTCGCGAGCTCCTGCTCAACGATGACGTACGTGCGAGGGCGGCCGAGCTGGCGATCCGGCATCCGCGGATGGCCGAGATCTTCACCAAGCTGTCCGAGGGGCACGCCGTCGAGGGCATGGAGTCTCTGACCCCGGTCCTCACCGACGAGATGGAGCTCTTGGTCGATCTGTTGCCGGCGACCTCAGCAATCCTGCTGTGCTACCCCGAGCGCATCCGGGCGCGCGCCGCCGATCTGGTGGCGACCAGCGAGGAGTTCTTGCAGGCGTCGTGGGCCGCGGCCGCCACGGGTGCCGAGGCGCCGATCGACCTCGGCTCGGCGGCATTCCGCACGCTCGACGACGTGCGCTTGGAGACCCTCGGGTTGGGCCACTC
>JAOPXO010000122.1 GCA_025965115.1 Aeromicrobium sp. | reverse complement strand
CGATCGATCAGAGGCATGAGTGCCTCCATGTCGGGCTCGGCGTCCGGGGCGCCGCCGGTGAGCATCTGCACGTGCATCCGGCCCATCTCCTGATTGGCCTCGACATACGAGCGCATCCGATCCTGGTAGCCGGCGAACCCGGCCGCAGGATCCCATTCGGCCGCAGCGAGCTCGCCGGCCAGCATGTAGGCGCCGACGAGAGCCATCCCGGTGCCCCCGCCGGACATCGGCGAGGCACTGAACGCCGCGTCTCCGAGAAGTCCCACCCGTCCGCTCGACCAGCTGTCCATCTTCACCTGCGCGACCTGGTCGAGGTAGAAGTCCGGGGCATCGTCCAGATGCGCGAGGATGCGTGGGGTCTGCCAGCCGAAGCCCGCCATCTGCTCCCGCAGCAGCCGCTTCTGCGCCTCGACATCGCGGTAGTCGACATCGAAGTCGGGGGCAGGGAACGACAGCATCGCAATCGCCTGGTTGGCGTCATGGATGGGCCGCAGCCCCGCCCAGCGTCCCGACTCCTTGTAGTCGATCAGCCAGCGGTCCAACCCGAACTCGTTGGGCACCGTGTAGAAGGCCAGCACCAAGCCCAGATGATGGACGAACTGTTCGCGCGGTCCGAAGACCATCCCCCGCAGTGCCGAGTGCAGCCCATCGGCGCCGATCACGAGCTCGAAGCGACGCTGGTCGCCGCCGGCGAAGGTGACGTCGACCCCGTCCGGATCCTGGGTGAGCTCGGCGATCCGGTCGCCGAAGACATACTCGGCAGCGTTGCGGGTGTCCTCGTACAGCACCTGCGAGAAGTCTCCCCGCAGGACCTCGATCTCCGAGATGTACCCGTCGCCGTCGTTGTCGTCGGCGCGGAAGGTCTCCAGCACATTGCCGTCGGCGTCCACCGAGTACGCACCTGCGGTGTCGGTACACACCGCGCGCACGGCTGCGTCGAGCCCCATCCGGCGGATGACCTCCTTGGCCACACCGCGCGCGTCAACCGCCTGTCCACCCGGCCGCAGTCCCGGCGTCTGCTCCACCACGGTCACCTCGGCACCCCGTCGGTGCAGCCAATGGGCCAGCGCCGGACCCGCGATGCTCGCTCCTGACACCAACACTCTGACGTTGCTCACTGTGTTCCCTCTCGTACGTCATCTGACGGGTTCCCCAACCCTAAGAGACGGCCCGGTCGGCAGCCTCTCACTAGGACGACGATCGGCCAACGACAAATACGACATCCGTCGAGGAATTAAGACCGTCTAGGCCGGAGCGGAGACGTAGAGGCAGCTCGAGGCTCCACGGGGTGGCGCCGCGGCCGTGAGATTGCAGTCGTAGGAGACGAAGGCAACGCGGCCGTCATCGGTCACCGACAAGTCCCCCGTCACCCCGTGACGGCCGGCGCGGCCGTTGTCCTTGAGCGAGATCGCAACCGTCTTGTCGGATTTTCGATCCCAGCGAAGCGCCACGCCGTGCGCACCCTTTGCGGTGCCCGACGCGGGCGTGCCGGCAAAGACGACGAATCGGCCGTTGGCGCTGGCCGCAACCCCACCGCCACCAGCCGAGTTCGCGCGGGAAACCCACTTCTTCGCGCCTGAGCGCAGGTCGAACTGGTAGACGTCAACGGACTGGTTCCGATCCGCGGCGTCATACGAGTGAGTCGTCAGCAGCGTGACGACGTGTCCGGACTCGGAGATGGTGCCCTCGCTGAAGGATCCCGACAACTCTGGTCCCAGCCGAGGGAATCCGGTCGCGACGTTGCGCGCAGTGCCACTCGCGGACGACAGGAAGATCGACGTCTTCACGACGTAGAGCCGCTGCCCGCCGTCGGTGCGGTCAAGAGCGAGGTTGGGGTATGACGCACGGTGCGGATCCGCTTCGACGTGTCCACCGTTGGTGACCTCGTACGGGTTCCCGGATTCCCGCTTCAAGCCGGCCACCGTGCGTATCTGACCCGTGCGGATGTTGGCCAGCACCACGCGATCGGTCTCGTATCGACCGATCGCCCACAACCGACCGTTGTCGGACGCCCCGATCTCGTCGTGCTCGTCTCCCCCGGAAATGACGGGTAGGTTCAACAGCCGCAGGCGTGAGCTTTCCGCAGCACCGGCCGAGCCGCCCGACCCCGAGCACGCGATGAGCGCCGCACCGACAACCCCGGCTACGACAACCGCGCGGGTCCATTTCGGAACTCGGAGCACGAAAACTGGGGCCATCTTCTGGTTCGTCCGTTCGAAGCTGACGGGACGCTCAGTGTACGCAGCGAGGCGCGAACCGAGTCTACGTTCGTACCCTGGCTCGTTCGTGACGGAACCCGACGCCAGCCACGGCGAGCACCAGGCCAAGGAGTACGACGTTCGTCGCCAGCTTCGCCCCCAGCGGCACGTCGCCGAGCGGGTCCGTCCAGAACGCGGGCACGCCGATCGACAACAGGTTGCCCGTCACAGCGGCGACGATGTGCCCGCCCGTCCAGCCCGCTTGGCGCGACCAGCGCCCAACGATCACGAGCCACAGCACGATCGCCGCGACCGCACCAAGCGTGCCCACCCACCCCGTCGGCACCACACTGCGCACCAACAACAGCGCGGTGGAGACGCCCAACACCACCCGGGGCGAAGGTGATCGACCGGGAACCGGGGGCCACCTCTGGGGAAGGCGCACTGCCAGAGCGATCAGCACGAGGACAACCACAGCGGTGCCGACACCCTGGGCTGTCGAGATGTGGAACGCATCAGAGTTGAGCTGGTCGACCAGGATGAACGCCGACCCTGCGACCCAGACCACCGCCATCGTGATCAGGCCGGGGACGCCGAGCCAGGGCTCCCGCCTGCGCGCCGGCCACCACGACTCCGCCAAGGCAATCGGGGCCGCGATGCTGCCGAACACGTGGCCGGCCACGAAGGTCAACGCCATGTAGGCGCTCGTGCCGAACCAAGGCAGGAAGGTCGGCTCGCGCATCGCCGACCAGTAGGGGATCTCCCGATAGTCCGGGTTGAACATGCTCTGATCCACCAGCCCAGCTTCGATCAGTCCGAAGGCGGTGGCCAGCAGCAGCATCGTCGGCCACCCACGACCCAAGCGGCGCGTCACCTCCCGGATCAGGACCGCCGGCGCTCCGTACAGCGGGGCGAAGAACAAGACGCCGAATATCAGTGCCGCAGGGTTGCCGATCGTGTCGTCGTAACCGATCAGGTACTCCGCGGTGACCGGCGCAAGCAGCAGCACGAGGAACACTGGCGCAAGTCGTCTCATCACGATCTCGACGCTAGTGACGTCAAACGGTCGACACATCCGCCGAAGGTCGAGACCGGCTAGCCGAAGGTCTCACACCTCGCCTAGACCCGTGGCGCGGGTGCAGGATTGGCACGTGACGCATACTCACCTCCGCCACGTCCTAGTCGTGGGGGCCGCCGCGCTGCTGATCGGCGGCTGCTCCTCATCGGAATCGCCGACCAGTTCGGCGACGCCGACCAAGACTGCAGCGGTGTCTGCGAAGCAGGAGTTCGTCGACGCGGTGAACGGTCTGTGCGACAAGCTGGAGCCGGAGGTCATCCGGGCCACTCATGGCGGCAGCATCGACATCCCGGCGACCCAGTACCTCAAGGATTGGCCGGCCCACCAGAAAGTCCTCGCACGCTTCGACAAGTCCCTGGCGGCTGTTTCGCAACCCGCCACGGCAACGTCTGCCGCTGATGCGCTTCACACCTACGTGAAGTTCGCCGACCAGCTCGATGCCGCTCGCCTGAAGGCCGCGAAACAGGGGGAACAAGCTTGGCGTCGCGAGGTGGCGGCCGAGAAGGACATAGCGAACGACCCGGCGATCGCCGGCCTCACTGCAGCCGGGTTCGCGGACTCCTGCCAGGCGCGGTGACCCGCTCGCAGCAATGGACTGTGTCTGACGGCGCTGTGATGATGGAGCGATGACGACCTACTCCAGCACGAAGGAGTTCGAGGGCGCGACTTTCGTTAAGGCGAGCTTCAAAGGCGCCGCGCTCCGATTCTCCGATGTCAGCGGTGTGACGATGCGCGGCGTCGACGTGGACGGGCTCGACATCGACAGCCACGACCTGTTCTTCGGCAGCCTCTTCGTCAACGGGGTCGACGTGGTGCCGCTCGTCGATGCCGAGCTCAACAGACAGTTCCCGGGCCGCGAGCT
>JAOPXO010000088.1 GCA_025965115.1 Aeromicrobium sp. | reverse complement strand
CTCCCGCGCGGCGTCGAGAAGCGGCGTGCGAGCGATTTCGGCAAGGTACATGCCTACGCTGTCCTTGCCTTCGGTGGTGGTGCTCACTGAATGCCTCCCATCAGGATGTCTGTACTGATGAGAACGCACTTCGGGCCCCAAGGATTCCGCTCTCAGTGGGTTCTTAGGTCACCCGTGCTATGTCGATCATCCAGGCCAGCTCCCAGGCTCTTTCCTTCCAGGACGCATATCGGCCGCTGACGCCTCCGTGACCCGCGTGCATCTCGGTCTTGAGCAGGATTTGAGCGTCGGTTTTCGCCGTGGCACGCAGGCGTGCGACCCACTTCGCCGGCTCGACGTAGAGCACCCTTGTGTCGTGCAGGCTGGTGACCGCGAGGATCGCCGGATAGGCGTGCGCACCGACGTTCTCATACGGCGCGTAGGACTTCATGTAGGCGTAGACGTCAGCGCTCTCGAGCGGATTGCCCCACTCGTCCCACTCGATCACCGTCAGCGGCAGGCTGGGGTCGAGGATCGTCGTGAGATTGTCGACGAACGGCACGGCGGCGACGATGCCGGCGAATGCCTCAGGGGCGAGGTTGGCCACGGCACCCATCAGCAGGCCGCCCGCACTTCCGCCCTCGGCGATCAACCGGTCGGCCGACGTCCAGCCCTCCTTGACGAGGTGGTGGGCGCTGGCGATGAAGTCGGTGAACGTGTTGCGCTTGTGCAGCATCTTGCCGTCGTCGTACCAATGCCGACCGAGCTCACCACCACCGCGTACGTGAGCGATCGCGAACACGAAGCCGCGATCGAGCAGCGACAGCCGGGCGATCGACATGCCCGGATCCATGCTGGCTTCGTACGATCCGTAGCCATAGATCAGACCGGGCGCGGTGCCGTCGCGGGGCGTGTCGACTCGACACACCACCGAAACCGGCACGCGGGTGCCGTCATCGGCGATTGCCCAGGTGCGGTGCTGCTCGTAGTCGGCGGGGTCGTAGCCGCCAAGCACCGGCGCCTGCTTGCGGAGGATCAGCTCGCCGGTCGCGACGTCGTAGTCGTAGACCGAGGCGGGAGTGATGAAGGAGCCGACGCCGACCCGGATCAACGGCTGGTCCCATTCGGCGTTGGCGCCGACCCCGCTGGTGAACAGCTCCTCGCCGAAGTCGATCTCCTTGAGCGGACCGATGCCGTCAACGCCGAGGGGCATGATGCCGATCCGGGACAGTGCGTCGCGGCGGTAGGACACGACGACTTGGCTGGCGAACACGTCGACGTCCTCGAGGCGGGTCGTGTCGCTTCCCGCGATCAGGACCGTGCGGCTCGACGTGTCGCCGACCGGCACCGAAATCAGCTCGAAGTTGAGGGCGCCCTCGTTGTGGAGGATGAGGAACGCATCCTCGCCGCCGATGACGGCGTGCTCGATCGAGTATTCGACGCCGTCACGCCGGGGGAGTACGACCTCGAACTCGCCCTCCGGGTCGTCGGCGGCGAGCACCCTTGCCTCGCTGGTGATCTTGGACGACATGCCGATGACGAGGTAGCGATCGGACGAGGTGCGGCCCACCCCGATGAAGTAGCGCTCGTCGGGCTCCTCGAACACCAGGACGTCGTCCGCGTCTGTGCCGAGAGCGTGCCGCCAGACCTGGAACGGGCGCCAGGCGGCGTCGACGGTCGTGTAGAACAGGTGGGTCGCGCCGGCCGACCAGGTGGCGCCACCGCTGGTGGCTTTGATCTCGTCAGGCAGCAGCTCGCCGGTGCGGAGGTCCTTGACTCGGATCGTGTATCGCTCATCGCCCTGGGTGTCGACGGACCAGGCAAGGAGATTGCCGTCATCGCTGACGCTGAACGCGCCGAGTGAGAAGAATTCGTGCCCGTCGGCCTCGACATTGGAGTCGAGCAGCACCTCCTCGCCGGCGACTTCGGTGCCCGCCTCGAGCTCAGGCGGATTCCAGTCGTCGACGTCGGCGATCGGGCAGCGACAGCGGATCGCGTACTGCTGGCCCTCAACGGTGCGGGAGTAGTACCACCACGCTCCGCGGCGAACCGGCACCGAAAGATCGGTCTCCTGGGTGCGGGCCTTGATCTCGTCGAATATCTGCTGACGCAGGGGCTCGAGGTGGGCCGCAGCTGCGTCGGTATAGGTGTTCTCGGCCTCGAGATAGGCGAGCGTTGCAGGATCTTCCTTGTCGCGCAGCCACTCATAGTCGTCGACGAAGTCGTCGCCGTGGTGACTGCGGGTGATGGGACGGATCTCCGCGACGGGGGGTTCTTGCAAGCTCATGCCACGACCGTACCGGTGTGTCCCGCGTCGAGTGCCGGGTCGTCGACCGAGAAGGTGTGCACCGGCCCTGGCGTCGTGTAACGGGTCTCAAAACGTACGGTCACCCGTCCAAGACCAGACCCCCATACCCAGCCGTCACCGTGCTCCTGGTGGTGCACGTCCATGCCGGGATACCAACGGACCGGCCGCACGACCTCGGTGGTGTCAGGCTCGTCATCGTCCTCGATCTCGTCATCGTCGGACGCGAACAGATCGTCCTGTACCCAGTCGGCGAGCCCACTGACTCCGACCCCGAGCAGTCGCAGTCCGTTGCTGATGTCTTCACCCACCAGGAGCGCCTGCGCGGTGGCAGCCAGTATGCGTGCGTTGTCGGTCGGATTGGCGAGTGTCGACGAGCGAGTATGCGTCTCGAAGTCGTGGTGCCGAATCTTCAGGGTCACGGTGCGCCCCGACAGGCCGTTCTTGCGCAGCCGGCTCGAGACCGAACGCGCCATGCGCTCGATGATCAGCTCGAGCTGTGCGCGGTCGGAGATGTCGTGCTCAAAGGTGTCCTCGACGCTGACCGATTTCGTCTCGCGCGATGCGACCACCGGCCGGTCGTCATCGGCGCGGGCCAGACGGAACATCGATCGCCCGGAAGATTGACCAAGGAGTCGGACGAGCTCGTCCTCACTGGGGGTGCGGAGGTCCTCGACCGTGAGGATGCCGACCCGACGCAGTCGTTCGGCTGTCGCCGGGCCGACACCGGGGATTGCGGTGGCCTGCATCGGACCGAGCACGTCGGCCTCGGTGCCGGGCTCGACCACGAAGACTCCGTCGGGCTTGTTGATCTCGCTGGCGATCTTGGCCATCAACTTCGACGAGGCGACCCCGACCGACGCCGTCAGGCCGCCAGTGAGCTCGCCGATGTCATGGCGGATCGCCTCGACGATCTGGATCAGCTGCGTGGGATCGAAGTCGGGACCGGCGGCGAGGTCGACGAAGGCTTCATCGAGCGACAGCGGCTCCACCAGCTCGGAGGCCTCACGGAGTCTCTCCATCACCAGCCGGCTCGCCTCGCGGTAGGCATCGAATCGACCACCAAGGAATGCCGCGTGCGGGCAGCGCGCACGGGCTTCTGCGGTGCGCATCGCCGAACGTACGCCATGGACGCGGGCTTCGTAGGACGCCGTGGCGACCACACCCCGAGGACCGATCCCGCCGACAATCACGGGTTTGCCGCGGAGCGAGGGCTTGTCGCGCTGCTCGACAGAGGCGAAGAAGGCATCCAGATCGAGGTGCATGATCGACGCCGTGGACCGCATCAACCCAGTGTGACGGGCGCAGGCGACAGGATCGGTGCACAGGTCGCGCGAAATCGCCGATCGTCCACAGCGCAGCCACTCGTCACCGATCTCGCCGTCCGCGCTCGCCACGGTGGACACATGACTGACACCCCGACGATCTACACAGCTCACGACGTCCCCGACCTGATCAACAGCCTGCCCACATTGTTCGGATTCACGCCCACCGAGTCGCTGGTGGCGATCGCGACGCACGGTGAGCGATGCAGGTTCGGATTTCGGCTGCGGGTGGACATCCCGGATGAGGGGAACGTCCGCCCCCTGGCTGCGCTCGTCGTCCACCATTTGCGCCGACAGGGGGCCGAAGGGGCGGTCCTGATCGCCGTCACTGAACGCCAGGACGTGGCAGCGCGGCTGCTAGACGCCATCGAACGCCGGCTGTCGCCGGTTGAGCTCGTGGTCGCGGTGCGGGCTACGGCGACTCACTACTGGACGACGGACGCGGGGTTCCCGGCCGACGGTGTCCCCTATGCGAGGTCTGGCCACCACCTGAGCATCGTCACGGCCGTGGTCGCGGGTCAGGAGATCCTGCCCGATCGGCAGGCACTGGTCGACAGGTTCCGCGCCGCCGACGGCCCGCGACGCGAGCTCCTGCTGCACGCTACGGAGGAGGTTCTTCGACACGTCATACCCCAGATCGGCCGCGCCGCGGATGACGATCTTGCGGTGATCGGCATGAGGGAGGTCGGGCCGATCCTCGAGCGCGGATCAACCACCCGGCTCGACGACGCTGATGTCGTACGCCTGTCGGTGTGGGTGTCAGCAACTGCGGTCCGAGATGCGGTGTGGGCGCGCATCACGAGAGAGAACGCCGGTGTCATGCTGGGGCTGCTGACCCAGGCATCGCGCAGTGTCGTGCCGCCATTCGAGCCCGCCATCCTGAGCCTCGCCGCGTTCGCCGCCTGGTTGACCGGCGATGGCGCCCAGGCGCTGATCGCGGTCGAGCGGGCACTGGAAGCGGATCCGCAATACTCCATGGCAGGTCTGATCCTGCAGCTCCTCGAGGGAGGGGTCTCGCCGTCGCATTGGTCGGGAATTCCGGCCGACCATGACCAGTCGCCCTAGTGTGGTGGCATGGGACAGGACGTTGAGGCTCGGGAGTTCAGCCGGGAGGACCGCACGCTCTATCGCGCCAAGGTGCGCCGCTGTCTCGACGTGTTCGCTCGCATGCTCAGCGAGCGCGACTTCTCCGTCGAGCACACCCACGTCGGCATTGAAATCGAGTTCAACCTCGTGGACGACAAGGGTGACCCGGCACTCAAGAACGCCGAGGCGCTCGAGGCGATCGCCGATGAGGTGTTCCAGACCGAGCTCGGCCTGTTCAACATTGAGATCAACGTGCCACCCAGCCGGATCGAGGGCACCGGGCTCGACACCCTGCAGGGCACACTCCGCGATGACCTCAACGAAGCCCAGCGGAAGGCATCGCAGGTCGGTGCGCACCTGCTCATGATTGGCATCCTGCCGACCTTGCAGGAGGGTCACTTCAGTCGCGAGTCACTGTCGGCCAATCCGCGCTACCACCTGCTGTCCGACCAGATCCTGGCGGCGCGAGGTGAGGACATCGAGATCGTGATCGACGGAGTCGACCGCCTCGACACGACGGCAGACAGCATCATCCCCGAGGCGGCCTGCACCAGCACCCAGCTCCACCTGCAGGTCGAGCCGGACGACTTCGCCCCGATGTGGAATGCCGCGCAGGCCATCGCTGCAGCCCAGGTCGCGGTCGGCGCCAACTCACCGTTTCTGCTCGGCAATCAGCTGTGGCACGAGACCCGGATCGCGCTGTTCGAGCAGGCGACCGACACCCGCAGCGCTGAGCTGAAGACCCAGGGCGTACGTCCGAGGGTGTTCTTCGGGGAGCGTTGGATCACGTCGGTCTTCGACCTGTTCGAGGAGAACGTCCGCTACTTCCCGGCACTGCTGCCGATCGTGGACGACGAGGATCCTCTGGTCGAGCTGGAGGAGGGGCGAGTGCCCAACCTGTCGGAGCTCCGACTGCACAATGGCACGGTCTACCGCTGGAACCGGCCGATCTATGACGTCGCGGACGGCCGCCCGCACCTGCGGATCGAGAACCGGCTGCTGCCGGCCGGACCCACCGTCGTTGACACGATGGCCAACGCCGCGCTGTTCTACGGGCTGGTGAAAATCCTCGGCACCAGCGAGCGGCCGGTGTGGTCACAGCTGTCATTTCGTGCCGCAGAGGACAACTTCCATCAGGCCGCCCGCGCCGGCATCGAGACCGATCTTTACTGGCCGTCGGTCGGCAACGTATCTGCTCGCGAGCTCGTCCTGCGCCAGCTCCTCCCGCTCGCCCACGCCGGCCTCGAGGAAATGGGTGTTGACGCGGCCGTGCGCGACCGCCTGCTCGGGATCATCGAACGCCGTTGCATCGTGGGCCGCAATGGTGCGACGTGGCTGATCGAGGAGTTCGAGGCTCAGCTGCGCGAAACCGCTGATCGGCTGGCGGCAATGAGGGCCACGACGCAGCGTTATGAGGAGCTCATGCACGCGGGCGAGCCCGTGCACACCTGGCCGACACGCGGCTGACCGGACCTGATTCGCTCGACCTTGGTCGGACATGTCACACTGGACTCAGAGGTTGACCACAGGCCTCATTGTTGCGCCCTTCTACCGTTCTGTGAGGTTGACGTGCCGGTGAATCCCGCGATCGGGTCCGGACTCAGGGCCGTCACGAAACGGCTTCCCGGCGCAGCGAAAGACAAGCCCGCAACACCGGTCAAGAAGGCAGCCAAGAAGGCCCCCGTGGCTAAGAAGACCAGCGCGCCGACCACCAAGAAGGCAGTGGCCAAAAAGGCCCCTGCACCGAGTCCGCCGAAACAGTCCCCAGCAAAAAAGGCATCCGTGGCCAAGAAGACCAGCACCTCGTCCACCACCACCGCGAAAACAGAAACCAAAGTGACCAAAACCTCCACTCCTGCCAAGAAGACCGCCGCCAAGACGCCCGCCGCGAAGAAGGCCCCTGCCGCAGCAGCGAAGACGCCTGTTGCCAAGAAGGCTCCGGCCAAGGCCGCTCCCGCCAAGAAGGCGACCAGCAAGGCGACCGACGTACCCGACGAGTCGAGCCTTCCCGTGGGCATCGACATCGCGAAGGTGCTCGAGGTCCCCGCAGTGCAGGTTGACGCCAAGGGCAACAAGATCCTCCCGGACATCCCGGATGAGGAGTTCGAGAAGGACCTGGCAACCGACCCGACGCTGAAGGAGGACGAGAAGTCTTCCTACACGATCTCGGCCGCCGACGAGAGCGATGAGCCGGTCCAGCAGGTCATGGTCGCCGGTGCGACCGCCGACCCGGTCAAGGACTACCTCAAGCAGATCGGCAAGGTCTCGCTGCTGACCGCGGGCCAGGAAGTCGAGCTCGCCAAGCGCATCGAAGCCGGACTGTTCTCGGAGGAGAAGCTCGCCAAGGGCGGCCGCATCTCGGCCAAGATGCTCGAAGAGCTCGAGTGGATCACGGTCGACGGACGCCGCGCCAAGAACCACCTGCTCGAAGCCAACCTCCGCCTCGTGGTGTCGCTGGCCAAGCGCTACACAGGTCGCGGCATGCTGTTCCTCGACCTGATCCAGGAGGGCAACCTCGGCCTGATCCGCGCGGTCGAGAAGTTCGACTACACCAAGGGCTTCAAGTTCTCGACCTATGCGACGTGGTGGATCCGCCAGGCGATCACCCGTGCAATGGCCGACCAGGCGCGCACGATCCGCATCCCGGTCCACATGGTCGAGGTCATCAACAAGCTCGCCCGCGTCCAGCGCCAGATGCTTCAGGACCTCGGGCGCGAGCCCACCCCCGAAGAGCTCGCCATCGAGCTCGACATGACGCCTGAGAAGGTCGTCGAGGTGCAGAAGTACGGCCGCGAGCCGATCAGTCTGCACACGCCGCTGGGTGAAGACGGCGACTCCGAGTTCGGCGACCTCATCGAGGACTCAGAGGCGATCGTCCCGGCCGACGCGGTGTCGTTCACTCTGCTGCAGGAGCAGCTCCATGCGGTGCTCGACACGTTGTCCGAGCGGGAGTCGGGTGTCGTCTCGATGCGTTTCGGCCTGACCGACGGTCAGCCCAAGACGCTCGACGAGATCGGCAAGGTCTACGGCGTCACGCGCGAGCG
>JAOPXO010000066.1 GCA_025965115.1 Aeromicrobium sp. | reverse complement strand
CTCCTGCGCTATGCGCCAGTCGAAAAGCTCTGAGCGCTAGGGGCGGACGCCGTGCTGCACGAGCACGGGGTAGGGGTCGATCGCAGTGCCTTCGCCGCCCCCGTTGGGGTGCACCTCGAGGTGCAGGTGCGGTCCGGTGACATTGCCGGTCGAGCCGGTGTAACCGATGACCTGTCCGGGTCCGACCTTCTGGCCGGGCTTGACCGCGATGCGGCTCTGGTGGCAGTACCAGATGTCGGTGCCATCGAGGAGCGTGATGATGGTGCGGTTGCCGAAGGCGCCTTCGTAGCCGGTCGACTTCACGGTGCCGGCGGCGACCGAGACGATCGTCGAACCGGACGGACCGGCAAAGTCGAGACCGGTGTGGACGGTGGCCCACAGTCCGCTGCGCTCACCGAAACGTGCCGTCAGGTGGTAGCCGGTGACCGGAAGCACCCACTGGTTCTTTTGGAGCTCCTTGGAGAACGCCTGCGTCTTCTTGGAGAGCTGGGCCTGCGCGATGAGCATCTGCGCGGCCTGGGTCTTGCCCTGCTTGGCGAGCTCTGACCGGCTGAAATCACGGCTGACATTGACGCTGCTGTTGAGGTCGCCGTCGCCGTCGCCGGTGTAGGCGGCCGAGATCTGCTGGTAGTTGTTCGACGAGAGTGCCGTGGTGTCGGTGTGGCCACCGATGACCGCAGAACCAAGACCAGCCATGATCAGCGCGAATGCGCCTGCCATGGCTGGGGTCGGTCGAAGTGTGCGCTTGCGCGGCTGGCGCCGCTGAGCGGCGCGCTTCCCGGCGGTGCGCTGCGGAGTCTCCTGGCGTACATCCAGTCGGCGTTTAGGCGCAGACGAAGACACGCAAAAAACCTCCAGGAGGGGACAGCAGGACTCGACGAGCCTAGCCGAAGGCACCGTGGTGGCGAAACCGAATTGGCGGAATAGACAACAAATGTGGAAAACCCCGAGGGAAATGTCGACAACGTGTGATGACGTTCACGCGTGTGGCACCATCCGGTCATGACGAATCGGCGGGTCGTGCTGGGTGCCATCAGCACCGATGAAGCACTCCCCGCGCTCGCTCGGATGCTGCGCGACGCGGGTCACGAGGTCGTACTCGTTGGTGGTGGGCAGAGTGCCGAACAGCTGATCCGCACGGCGATTGCCGAGGACGCCGCCGAGATCATCGTCCCGGCCGGGGACGTCGCCGCCGTCGAGGCGAAGCGCGCGGAGCTCGGCGTCGATGGCGTCACGGTCGGGTGTGACCAACCTGACGCCCCTGAACGGTCGATGAACGGATAGAGTCGCCAAGGCTCACTTTCTGCTGGCCTTCCAGCCGGCAGCCGTCGGCCTTCCGGCGTCAAAAACAGGACGGACAGCACCGTGGATTTGATGGAATATCAGGCGAAGGAACTCTTCGCCAAGCACGACGTCCCAGTCACACTGGGCATCGTTGCCAACACTCCCGACGAGGCCAAGGCCGCTGCTGAGCAGCTGGGCGTCGTCGTGGTCAAGGCCCAGGTCAAGGCCGGCGGCCGTGGCAAGGCCGGCGGCGTCAAGCTCGCCAAGACCCCCGACGAGGCTTTCGAGCACGCCAGCGCGATCCTCGGCATGGAGATCAAGGGCCTCACGGTCAACCGTGTCCTGATCGCCCCGGCCGCGAGCATCGAAGAGGAGTACTACTTCTCGTTCCTGCTCGACCGTGCCAACCGCAGCTACCTCTGCATCGCCAGCGTCGAGGGTGGTGTCGAGATCGAAGAGGTCGCCAAGACCAACCCCGACGCGGTCAAGCAGATCCCGATCGATGCCGGCACCGGCGTCGACGAGGCCAAGGCTCGCGAGATCGTCGCCGAAGCCGGATTCCCCGAGGCGCTCGTCGAACAAGCCGTCAAGACCGTGCTGACCCTCTGGGCCGTGTTCGTCGAAGAAGACGCCACGCTCGTCGAGGTCAACCCGCTCGCCCGCCTCGAGGGCGACATCCTCGAAGCGCTCGACGGCAAGGTCTCGCTCGACGAGAACGCCGAGTTCCGTCACCCCGACCACGCCGCATTCGAGGACAAGGCTGCTGCTGACCCCCTCGAGGCCAAGGCCAAGGAGAAGGGCCTCAACTACGTCAAGCTCGATGGGTCCGTCGGCATCATCGGCAACGGTGCGGGTCTCGTCATGAGCACCCTCGATGTCGTCGCGTACGCCGGTGAGGCACACGGCGGCGTCAAGCCGGCCAACTTCCTCGACATCGGCGGAGGCGCCTCGGCGCAGGTCATGGCCGATGGCCTTGACGTCATCCTCGGCGATGCGCAGGTCAAGTCGGTCTTCGTCAACGTCTTCGGTGGCATCACCTCGTGTGACGCTGTCGCCAACGGCATCGTCGGGGCTCTCGACATCCTCGGCGATGAAGCCTCCAAGCCGCTGGTCGTACGCCTCGACGGCAACAACGTCGAAGAAGGTCGCCGGATCCTCAACGAGCGCAATCACCCGCTCGTGACCCTGGTCGACACCATGGACGGCGCGGCTGACCGTGCCGCCGAGCTCGCGAACGAAGGAGTCTGACATGTCGATCTTCCTGAACAAGGACTCCAAGGTCATCGTGCAGGGCATCACCGGCGGCGAAGGCACCAAGCACACCGCCCTGATGCTCAAGGCCGGCACCAATGTCGTCGGCGGCGTCAACGCCCGCAAGGCTGGGACGACCGTGACCCACGGTGACGTCGAGCTTCCCGTGTTCGGCACGGTTGCCGAGGCGATCGAGAAGACCGGCGCCGATGTGTCGGTTGCCTTCGTGCCGCCGGCATTCACCAAGGACGCCGTGATCGAGGCGATCGATGCCGAGATCGGTTTGCTGGTCATCATCACCGAGGGCGTTCCGATCCAGGACAGCGCCGAGTTCTGGGCGTACGCCCAGGGCAAGAAGACCCGCATCATCGGTCCGAACTGTCCCGGCATCATCACGCCGGGCGAGGCGCTCGCCGGCATCACGCCCGCGACCATCTCGGGCACGGGTCCGATCGGTCTGGTGTCCAAGTCGGGCACCCTGACCTACCAGATGATGTTCGAGCTGCGCGATCTCGGTTTCACCACCGCGATCGGTATCGGTGGAGACCCGATCATCGGGACCACGCACATCGACGCACTCGAAGCCTTTGAGGCCGACCCCGACACGAAGGCGATCGTGATGATCGGCGAGATCGGCGGAGACGCTGAGGAAAAGGCCGCCGCCTACATCAAGGAGCACGTCACGAAGCCGGTCGTCGGCTACGTGGCAGGTTTCACCGCACCTGAGGGCAAGACGATGGGCCACGCCGGCGCCATCGTGGCCGACGGTGCGGGCACCGCACAGGGCAAGAAGGAAGCGCTCGAAGCTGCGGGCGTCAAGGTCGGCAAGACGCCGTCCGAGACCGCCTCGCTGATGCGAGCCATTCTTGCGGAGATCTAGCCTGCAGGCGCTCTGAAGCTCACGCACGTCAACGATCGAGGACGCCCTTCCATCATCGTGGGAGGGCGTTCTCGCGTCAGTTGGCGATGTAGCGCAGCCGCGCTCCGGCGCGAGCCGCGACTGCAGCGAACTCCTTGGCGCTGGTGTCGAATCCCGTTGTCGGGGTGAACGTCACCTGTGCGACGTCGTCGCCTCGGCGGACGACTGACATCCGGTAGTAGACCCGGGTGCCCTTGG
>JAOPXO010000058.1 GCA_025965115.1 Aeromicrobium sp. | reverse complement strand
GACGTTGCCCGAGCGTGAGGTCGGACCACTGTTTCTTTGCCATGACACGACGCTACCGCTCGGTGGCAACAGGCACTTTCAGACTGGCCCTGCGGCGACCGGAGTGGAGCAGGGCGAGTATGGCTGTCGCCCCTATGAAGCAGGCGAGTGCGTACAGCCCGCTGCCGATCGGCGTGCCGTCGCTGGTGATGCCGTGCTTGGCATCGAAGTACGCCGGCAGGGCCGACAGCCACAGCCCGGCGAACACGATGACCCAGGCGGCGGGGTAGATGCGCGCGAACGGAGTCATCGGCTCAGCTTCGCGCCCACGTTGCGTGAACAGAACCCACGCACCGGCAAGCCAGATGAGGCCGAGCTCGATGCCCATGACCCACGCCTCCGCCGTGACGTTGGGAGTGTCGCCGCCGAAAATGCTCGCCGGAATCCCGAACAGCCCCATCGCCGGTGGAGCCAATGCGCCGGCCAACAGGATCCGCCAGGTCAGTGACCAACCGCGGCGCGGGCCACCGTCGGCGGCCTTGGATCCGACGAGCTTGACGATGAGAAATGTGAGTACGCCGAACGAGACCGACGCAAAAAGCACCATGCTGCTCATCGGCACCGACCTGAGCGCCGGATGGTTGACGTCCTGGTTGGCGTCGTTCCAAGCCCACCACTTCAGCTGCGGGCCAAGTTGGTCGAAGATCTCGTAGAACACCTGGCTCGCGAACGCGACCGCGACCGCACCGGCGAGGGCGCCGCGCTTGAATATGCCAAGCACCCGTACCAGCTCGTACGTGAGCTGAGCCAGCGCTGGGTAGATCGCAATGATGTAGAGCGGTAGCCGATCCCACATGAACTGCACCGTGAAGATGTTGTGGGCGAAGATGAAGCCGAACTGCTTGTCGAGGCCGAACCACTCTGGGAAATACAGCGGCGGCTCGGTCACGAACAGGTAGACCAGTGGGGCGAACCAGAACGCCAGGTTGATGGGATCGCCCTCGCGGAACCGGCGTACGGCATGCACGAGCGCGAAGATCGCACCCGCGATGATCAGCAGCTCCAGAACTGGCTGGGTCCAGCTGGCCAGGCCGAACGGATTGTGGAACGACACGACCGGGCTGACGTCGTGGCAGTCAAAGCCCAGCTGGCGGGTGACCTGCTCGGCGGCGTGCTCGCAGGTGGCGGATGAGTTGAGTGCGCTGGTGGAGATCATCGTGACGCCTCCAGCTCAGGCTCAGCAGTCCCGGCTTCGACGGACCAGTCCTTGCCGGGCGGATCCAGCTGAGGGTCGAAACCGAACGGGATCTTGTGCCGTCCGAAGATGTCTTTGACCCTGAAGCGGAGCAGCCCGAAGATGACCCGCGGACTCCGCATCATCGTCCCGATCGA
Organism: Aeromicrobium sp.; assembly: GCA_025965115.1. Lineage (GTDB taxonomy): Bacteria > Actinomycetota > Actinomycetes > Propionibacteriales > Nocardioidaceae > Aeromicrobium. The sequence goes on along the minus strand of JAOPXO010000058.1, from coordinate 3,830 downwards.
CTCATCGAGGTTGAAGACGCGGGCGAAGTGTTCGTCGACCACGTGGTCTTCGCGCGATGCCCCGGTGATCGTGTTGAACATCGATGCGCCGACGGAGGCAAGGATCTTGCGCATCCACGCCGGCACCGTCTCAGTGCCGGTCGCGCAGTCATACCCCCGGTCGCGAGCCATCGCCATGCCCCACGGGACCTTGAACTCCTTGGCCTGGCCGGCGAGGAACCCCTGGTAGAACGCGGGATCCAGTGCGCTCGTCGACTCCAGGGCTCCACGCAGGCGTACGGCTGAGAGCGCGGCGGAGCTCATGCCTTGGCCATAGAACGGGTTGAACGCACAGATCGAGTCACCGACGAAGACAACGCCCTGGGGTGCCACCGGCAACTTGTCGTAGCGTCGCCACTTGTTGCCCGTCGACCTGGTCAGGTGGACTTCAGACGTCGGAGTTGATGCCTCCATCGCGGCGGCGAACTTCGGGGTCTGCAACTGGTTGGCCGCAGCGATGAACTCCTCTTCGTTGTGAGGCATGTCCAGACCCCACGAGCCCATGCACGCGATCGAACGGTTGCCCTCGATCGGGAAGAAGTTGCTGAGGTAGTCGTGCTCTTTCGGATGATCATCCTTCTTCTCCGTCGGCATGATCACCATGTGCTTCCACCACCAGGTGTCGGCACGCTCTTCCGCCGAGGGCAGGTCGTACCACTGCGACACGTACACCACCTTGGCGTCGAGCGTGATGACCGGAACCTCGGGCTGACCAGCAGCGACGAGCCAGTCGGAGACCTTCGAGCCGCGACCGAGTGCGTCGACGACGAGGGCCGCATCGACCTCTTCACCGCTGAACTTCACGCCGATGACACGCCCGGCGTCGTCGGTGTTGATGCCGGTGACCGTGACACCTTCGCGAATGGTGACGTTCTTGAGAGCGCGTACGCGGTCGCGCAGGACTCGCTCGATCAGCAGGCGAGAGCCGTAGACCATGTCCAGCGCGCCTCTCTTGCGGGGCGACCAGCCGACGTCGGTCATGTGCGCGGTGTCCATCGACGCAATCAGCGGCATACCGCCGGCGGCGATGAGGTCCGCTTCGAAACCCGGGAACAGCTCTCCAAGCGCTCGCCGTCCCGAGTTGAGCAGGAAGTGTGGGTGCTTGCTCTGCGGCACCCCGCGGCGATGCTGCGCGTCGGCGGGCAGCTCGTCACGCTCAAGGACCAGCACCTCATCGAAGTGCGGCGCGAGCGCGCCCGCGGAGGAGAGCCCCGCCATACTGCCGCCGAGAACTACTGCGGTTCGGCCCAAGCCCATGCTGACCCCTCAGGTCACTCGTCCGAGATGTGAATGGAAGTGCGGCTATTCGGCGGTGCGGTAGCGCCCCTGGTGGAACAACAACGGGTTGGCCGCGTCGCCCTGCCCGAGGTCCTCAACCTTGCCGATCACCAGATAGTGATCGCCGGCCTCGTGGACGTCCTGCACCGTGCAATCGACCCAGCCGACCGTGCCCTCCAGCCGGGGCATGCCGGCGCTGGTCGGCTGCCAGTCGACGCCGTCGAACTTGTCATCGGCCAGGGACGCGAAGGTGTTCGACACCTCGGTCTGGTCGGCGGCCAGGAAGTTCACGCAGAAACGTCGGGACTTGCGGATCGCGGCAAAGGCGCGCGAGGTCTTCATCGGCAGGAAGGCGACGAGCGGCGGGTCCAGCGAGACGCTGGTGAACGACTGGCAGGTCATGCCGACCGGGGTGCCGCCCTGGACGGTGGTGACGACCGTGACTCCGCTGGCGTACTGCCCGAGGACATCGCGGTACGCACGCGCGGCAGCCTGCGCGGCCTCACCGTCAATCTCGACGACCTCGCCGGGCCGCCACGCGAACATCTCGTGGGTGCCGCCGAGGTAGGAGTCGATCAGCTCACGGGACGGCCAGGACGTCGCGGCGTCGGAGCTCACGCCTTCGGGTATGTCTGCGTCGGTCACGGAATCCACGCTGGCACGCCCCTCAGCCTGACTGGCCGAAGGCATGGCCCCAGTAGGAGACGGCGGTCGACTCGCGCGCCACCCATCGCTCGTCGTTGACAGTCAGGCCCTCGCAGCCGAACTCGATGTCGAAGCCACCCGGCGACTTCACGTAGAACGACACCATCTCGTCGTTCATGTGCCGACCGAGAGTCGCCGAGAGCGGAGCCTTGTGCTTGCGTACGCGCTCAAGGGCGCGTCCGACGTCGTCGAGCTTCTCGACCTCGAGCATGATGTGCACGCAGCGGCTCGGGTTGGGCATCGGCAGGAAGGCCAGCGAGTGGTGCCGCTGGTTGACCCCGAGGAATCTGAGCCAGACCTTCGAGCCCGGCTCCTTGCCCACGAACTCACCGGGCATCGACATCGAGTCGCGCAACCGGAAGCCGAGGACATCGCGGTAGAACCGCAAAGCCTCCACGTCATCGTCCACGGGGATGACGACATGGCCCATCCCCTGCTCGCCGGTGACGAACGTCGCGGCGTACGGCGTCACGACCGGGCGCGATTCGTATGTGATGCCGTGGAACAGCTCAAAGGCGTTGTCGAACGGGTCGACGAATCGGATCATCTCCTGGACCCGGCGCTCGGCCAGCTCCTCGGATGTCCCCTCAACGAAGTCGACGCCCGCCTTGGCCAAGTTCTCACGAGCGGCCTGCAGGGCGTTGTGGTCGGCGAGCTCCCAGCCGACACACTCCAGTCTGTCGACGTCTGAGGGGAAGACGATCAGCCGGGCAGAGACCTCGTCGATCCGGAAGTAGAGGTTGTCCGGGTTGGGGCCGCGGCCCTCGGCGAGACCGAGCACCTTGCCGGCGAACTGGGTCCAGGCGCCGAGGTCGGTCGAGGCGACGCGCGCATACCCCATGGAGCGGATGTCGATCGTCATGACTTCGTCTCCCTCGGTCGTTCGACGTGATTGGAGAGGTATGCGGTGCAGACCTGGCGGAACTCGTCGGCCGCCTCGATCTGCGCCCAGTGCCCGCAGTTCGGGAAGACGTGCAGCGTCGCCTTCGGGATCATCTTCAGGGCCACGAACGCGCCGTCGAGGGGGTTCACCCGGTCCTCACGGCCCCACGTCAGCAGCGTCGGGCGCTTGATCAGATGGGCATCGCGCCAGATCAGGCCGTCCTCGTAGCTGTCGGGATTCCAGAAGGACATACCCATCGACTGCATCGCCTCTTGCGCACCCGGTGCTGTCGCATCGGCGAACCGCTCTTCGACCAGCTCGTCGGTGACAAGCGCCTGGTTGACGACCATCGTGGAGATGAACGCCCGCAGCGACTCCTTCGTCGGTGCAGCGCCGAAGTCCATCAGCCGCTTGACGCCCTCGGTCGGATCAGCGTGGAAGAGGCTCAGGTTCAGCCCGCCAGGCCCCATCAGGACGAGCCGACCGACTCGCTCCGGATAGAGGATCGCGAATCGTGCGGCTGTGCCGCCGCCCAGGCTGTTGCCGAGCAGGTGGATGCGATCGATGCCGAGCTCATCGAGGAAGTCCTTGAGGATCACGGCCGAGTGGCGGAAGTAGTTGCCGACGACCGGCGGCTTGTCGCTCTGCCCGAATCCGGGCTGGTCGACCAGCAGCGTACGAAAGTCCTCGGCGAAGCCGGGCAGGGCCGATCCGAAGTTCGACCACGCCGAGGCGCCGGGTCCGCCGCCGTGCAGCATGACCAGCGGCAGCCCGCCGCCGATCGAGGTCGGTTCGCCGGCCTCGTAGTAGTTCAGAGTCAGATCGCCGGCCTTCGCGGATCGGCGGGTTGACTCGCGATCGAGGCCAGCCATCAGTACATCCCTGGGTCGACCTTGTGACCGAACTCCGACATGCCGAACATCTG
>JAOPXO010000036.1 GCA_025965115.1 Aeromicrobium sp. | reverse complement strand
GCCCTTCAATCACGGCACCGTCCGCGCCGAAGCGTGATCCGTGCAGCGGGCAGTCCCAGGTGCGCTCGTTGTCGTTCCACGCCAGCACGCCGCCGAGATGGGTGCAGATCGCACGAACCGCGCAGGTCGTGCCGTCGACGGTGGAAACCCCGGTAGGAAGGACCCCTCGTCGCCCGACCCGTCCATCACCCTCGGCCGGCTGCTCGTCCGCTGACCGAACCTCCCCTGCGACGGCCGAGCGGGTTGCGGCCAGCCCCACCTTTGCGTTCATGAGGGCTGCGTGTGCCGCTCCTGATGGTCTGGTGACGCGGCGTCCCATGACTCGTTGCCACGACGGCGGTTGGTCGAGGATCTGTGCAGAGATGCTTCGACCGGCCATGACCCCGGACGCCATGCCCCACTTGTCGAAGCCGGTGGCAATGAAGATCCTGCCTCCACCACGAGGGAGTGCGCCCACATATGGGAACGAGTCGTGCGAGCGGTAGTCCTGAGCGGACCAAGCGTGGGTCTCGACCGTCCCTGGGAAGTGCTCAGCAGTCCATCGTCGCAGGTCGTCGACCTGTTCGCGCTCCGAAGACGTCCGGCCCACGCCGTGGCCATTGCCGCCCACGAGGAGCCTGGGGCTGCCGTCGGTCCGCGGCGCGTCGCGGATGGACCGGCTCGGGGATCCGGCCGAGAGATACATGCCGTCCGGAGCCAGCCCTGCCGGGGCGTCGAAGGCGAGGACGTATGAGCGCAGCGCCTCAAGCTTGGCGAAATACAGCCCACGATCGAGGATCGGCGAGCCCGTGGCGAGCACGACGTGTTCGGCGCTCAATGTCGCGCCATCCTGCAGCGTCACGGTGCGACGACCTGAGTACGAGACGTTGACGACTCGGTGGCGCTGGTGGACCGAGCCGCCGTGCGTGCGGATCTGGCTGACCAGTGCGGCAAGTGCGTCAAGGGGATCGAGCTGCAGCTGGTCGGGCAGCACCACTCCGCCGTACTGCGGGAACGGAACGTCCAGGTCCTCGATCAGGCGGGTGTCGAGACCTACCTCATGAGTTGCGCGCAATTCGCGGTCGAGCGCCGGTCGTTGCTCCGGCGACGACGCGTATGTCACAGCATCTCTCGACTGGATCGGCACGCCGTGATCCGAGCAGAAGTTGAGCAGCCATTGCTGCCCTTCACGGTTTCCTTCGACGTATGCCCGGGTGACCTTCTCCGACTGGTAGCCCAGCATGCGCGAGATCTTGGTTCCCTGGAGCAGCGACACCTTGCCGGTGGTGTTGCCGGACGCGAGCGATCCGACCACGCCGGCCTCCACCACGGCGACACGACGTCCCGACCGGGCGAGCAGGAGCGCGGTGGTCAGCCCGGTGATCCCGGCTCCGACGATCACGTCGCCGAGGACGTCTCCGGCAGGCAGCGGCTCGTCCGGGATCGGCTCGGAACGGTCGAGCCACAACGAGACGGTCGAACTGGTACTGGCGGGGAGGTTGGTCACGGCTGGAACAGCACCTTGATCGCTCCGTCCTCCTTCTTCTGGAACATCTCGTACGCAGCAGGAGCTTCCGACAGAGTCATGCGGTGCGTCGCGAACGTCTCGAGACCGAGTGGATCGGCGTCGTTCTGCGCGAGCGGCAAGATGTCGTCGATCCAACGCTTCACATTGGCCTGTCCCATCTTCAAGGTGAGCTGCTTGTCGAAGATGGTCTGCATCGACAGCGGATCGGATGTACCGGCGTACACGCCGCTGATCGAGACCGTGCCTCCGCGGCGGACGGCGTCGATCGCCAGGTTGAGCGCGGCGAGGCGGTCCACGCTCGCGTTGGTCATGATCGGTCGCGCCAGAGCCTTGGGCAGCAGGCCGACCGCCTTCTGAGCGGTTTCGGCGATGCCGGAGCCGTGCGCCTCCATCCCAACGGCTTCCAGCACGGCGTCCGCACCGCGACCGGCCGTCTGCTCCAGTACGGCGCCCACGGGGTCGTCGGCGTTGAGGTCGATCGTCTCGACTCCTAAGGACGCGGACCGTTTCAGTCGCTCCGGCACGAGATCGATGCCGATCACCCGTACGCCTCTCAGCATCGCGATCCGCGCCGCCATCTCCCCGATCGGGCCGAGCCCGACGATCGCGAGGGTCTCGCCGGGCTGGACGCCGGAGTACTCCACGCCCTGCCAGGCCGTCGGTGCCACGTCGGAGAGGTAGACGAATCGCTCGTCACTCGGCCCCTCCTCGACCTTGATCGGGCCGTAGTCGCCGTGCGGTACGCGGAGGAATTCAGCCTGCCCGCCCGGCACCGCACCGTAGAGATCGGTGTAGCCGAACAGGGCGGCGCCCTTGCCGTACTCGCGCACCTGGGTCGTCTCGCACTGGGTCTGCAGGCCTTGGTCGCACATGAAGCATGAGCCACAGGCGATCTGGAACGGGATCACCACTCGGTCGCCGATCATGAGGTTGGTGATCGCCGAGCCAGTCTCGACCACACGCCCCATCGGTTCGTGGCCGAGGATGTCGCCGGGGTGGAGGAATGGCCCGAGCGGGTCGTAGAGGTGAAGGTCCGATCCACACAGACCTGTGGTGGTGACCTCGATGATGATGTCGTTGTCCTCGATGATCTGCGGATCGGGGACGGTCTCGACACTTATCTGACGTCTACCCTGCCACGTCACGGCTCTCATGGGTTGCCTCGCTGTCTCGTGATGTCGGAGCATTGGGATCAATGCCCTCTGTCGTCCCTGTACCCCCTGCCCGGCCATCGGAAACCTGATCTCGAGGGCCAGGAGCTTGGACATTCTCTTGATGCGTATCGCTGCGAGTGATTCGGAGAAGTCACTCAGAATTGCTGCGTGCCGCGTACGCCCGAGATGCACGGAGCTGAAAGCGGATGGGGGGGTGATTCCTGCCGCGTTCCGTCAGGCGGTGCGGGTGCCTCGGCGTCGGATTCCGAGGTAGATGGTGCCGGCACCGGCGAGAAGTGCTCCCAATCCGATCGGGAACCAACCGATCCACGGCCCGCCGGTGTCGGGCAAGGTGTCCTCGTTGGACGTCTCGGTGCCTGGAGTGCCTGTGTAGTCAGTCGGACCGCCACCACCTGGCGTGGTCGAGGTGTGTACGGGCGCAGGTGTGGTGCGTGTTGCCGTCGGGGTGGTTTCGGTAGGTGTGGGTGTCGTCTCGGTAGGTGTTGGCGTGGTTTCGGTAGGTGTGGGTGTCGTCTCCGTGGGTGTTGGCGTGGTTTCGGTAGGTGTGGGTGTCGTCTCGGTAGGTGTTGGCGTGGTTTCGGTAGGTGTGGGTGTCGTCTCCGTGGGTGTCGGAGTGGTCTCGGTAGGTGTGGGTGTCGTCTCCGTGGGCGTGGGAGTGGTCTCTGTAGGTGTGGGGGTGGTTTCGGTCGGCGTCGTCGCGGTGACGAGCGGCGAACAATCCGGCATCGTAAAGGTGTTGTGATCGAGCGTGACCGAGGCGTCCTGCGCCAGCAGGCGACCCTTGAACGTGGCACCGGACTGGGCAACGATCGCGTTCTCAGCGAGGACTGTGCCGACGAAGGTGGCGTTGGTCTTGATCGTGGCGTCGTCGCTGACCTGCCAGAAGATGTGGCACGCCTGGGCGCCGTTGATGAGTGCCACGGTCGAGTTCACCTCCATCGTGAGCGAGGAGCCGACCTGCACGATGAACACCGCGTCCGGATCGCCCTGGGCGTTGAACGTGACAGTGCCGTTCGTGGCCAGGTTGAGCGCTGAGCTGGCCGTGTAGACACCAGTGAGGTATTCAGCTCCGTCAAGCTGACCGCCGATCGACTCGGTCGACGCTGCTCCCGCGGCCGCGGCGTACGCGGCGAGGTTGTCGGCTTGTGCGATCTGGGCCACCGCATCGGCTTTGTGCAAAGTGCCGGCGGCAGGCGGAATCCAGCTGATCGAGGCATCGCCGGTGACCGTGTTGTTCGGGTACGTTCCGACATCACCACGCACGCCTGCGTCCTGGGTCTGGATCGTCGTACTTCCCGTATTGGTGACACCGGCACCAGCGAGCACGGCGAACTGGCCGGACGTTCCGAGACCGATTGAGGTGGCGGCGCTGGCACGTTGAGTGGTTGCCAACACCAGCGACAGCCCGGCAACTGCGAGTACGGCGGCTGTCGCGGCGGCGAGTGAGGTCCGCCCAAAGCCGACGCTCTCGCGCCGGTGGGCATTCGTCCCCCGCGCACTCGAATACTGGTTCATTCCGGACCGCCTTCAACGACTTCGATGAGTCGTCGGGGTCCGGGACGAATTCAACTGCTAGATCGCACGTTATCCACAGGACCGTCGCGGCAACAGGGACCAAGGTCCCTATTCAGACAGCCGGTCTTGTCAGGGCAGGGATGCTGGCTGGGTCGGTGAGCACGGTCTGAGCAACCTCGCCGAGCCGTTGACGGTTCTCGCGCGCGAAGTCGCGCATCAATGCGAATGCGTGGTCGATGTCCACGTCGCGCAGCCCGCTGAGTGCCCCCTTTGCCTGCTCGATCGTGACCCTGCTGTTCAGGGCCCACTGGAGTTGCTCGCTCATGGTCTCCGCCCGCTCAACGTTGCGTGCCTGGATGATCGCGATCGTGGCGACATCAGCAAGCGCTTGGACGATGCGGATGTCGGCGGGTTCATATCGACCGATCTCGCTACCCAAGATGCTCACCGTCCCGATGACCTGCTCCCGCAGACGCATCGGGATTGCATGCACGGAGCTGAAACCGGCCGCGAGTGCTCGAGGAGCGAATTCTGGCCACCGTTGGAGGGCTGAGGAGAGGTCTGTGCTCACCACCGGGCCGCGTTCGCGGAAACAGTCGAAGCACGGGCCCTCAGAATTCTGGAGCTGGAACAGCTCGACCAGTCGGGCCTGCTCCGTTGACGCGGCGATGTATTGCAGCTGGCCACGCTCGTCGGCCAACAGGATGCCGACAGCCAGTGCCTCGCAGATCTCCGCAACGCGTTCGCTCAGGTTGTAGAGAAACTCAACAAGTCCGAAATCGGCGACCAGAGTGTCGGCCATTTCGACAAAGACATCGGCCAGGTCCTCGGCGGAGATCATCGCGGACGGATTCCTGGGACAAGTGCCAGGATCGGGCAAATGCGGGTGAGAATGGACATGAGAGTGCCTCCCGTGATGAATCCCTTGTCAGGTCATCGCAGTTGGCGGCCCGGATTTACACTCAACCCGGACTTTAGAGTCCTAGGGCGAACCCATGCTTCGGCGGTAGTCGGAGCTGATGAACGTCGCGAAGTTCAAGATGGCCGGCGCAACGACGTTGTCTCCAGGAATACTCTTCACGAGGATCTGCTCATAGCCGAGTAGCTGGCCGGTCGTCGGGCTTGCGATCAGCACGTACCGCAGATCAGGCGAAGCGTCCGAAATGAATGAGATGCCGACTCCAGCACGCCCGGCGCGATCCTTGACCTTGCCGAGTGTCGTGAAGTCGGCCTCCTGGGCCAGCATTCGCCACAGCAACGCTTGCCTTTTCGGGGGCACCACGTAGGACGACGGGAGTGAGTTGATCTGCGCGTACAAGCAATCAGATCGAGCGTTCCCACGAACGCGTGAGGCACAGTCCAACCTGTCGAGCAGTGCATCGCGCACGCCCTCGATTGACGTGGGGAGGTGCTCCACGAAACGAGAGTCGAGTTGACCAGCCGCATCGGTGGTGTCCGCAAACGTGGGGGTTGATTCCCAGGGGCCGCGAGGGATGGCGCCACGCCCGTCGGCAGCAAGTGGCGCACCTCGGCGCTTCGTGACTCTCGTTGATCCATCGGAGGAGGTCCAGCTCTCGATGATCTGAGGGATCAGAACGGTCTTCGAGGTCGACGACGTGACGTCGGTGTCGGCGAACCAGGCGTCAGTAACCGTGTGCTGCACGCTTCCGGTGACCTGAGGTGCTGGCTGGGATTCGGCAGCGCGCGCCAACTCGAGGAGTGCCGGCCCCGCCGGTTTGCCGGGCGCGCGGGCAATGTCTTGTGCCTTGGCGAACTCGTAGTTCAGCACAGGTGGAAGGTCCGCAACCGCCGCGTTCTGGTGCCAGGGTTGCACCACCACCACCAACATCGCGACGGAGATCGCGGCGACAGCCGACACCGCTGTCGTCAGTTTGCGGCGACGATTCTTCCGTCGGGCTTCGAGTTGGTCTTGCGCCGCCATGCGTGCGACGAAGTGTTTGGGTGACTCCAGCGTGATCCCGACGGGCTCGGAGTCCAGGAGCTCGGCGAGCTTGGTTGATTCGACGGCGCGCTGCAGCGCCCGTAGGTCGTTTGGATCGGGAGTCATCTCAGGCACCGAGCGCCCCCGATCTGCTCGTGCCATTGTCGACATCGTCTTCCGCTGCGCTGATCGCATCTATCCGGCGACGAAGTCTCGACACGCGCACGGCGTATGTCGCCAATGAGACGTCGAGGATGTCGGCGACCTGCTGCGAATTCAGGCGCAGCGTGAACGCCAGCCGCAACAGTTCCTTGTCGGCAGGCGAGAGTTGCTGCATGACCCGGACGGCTGCGTCGTTCGCTGCCACGACATCGGCGACGTCGTTGACGGTGTTGAGGACCGGGTGCCGATGGTAGTCGCCAACGAACCGGTTGTCGTGGTGCTTGCGCCGCGTCCGCTGGTGCTCCTGCAGCACCTGATTCTTTGCGATGCCGAAGACGTACGCGAAACGTGACTCTTGATCCTTCGGTAGATCCGAATGTTTGCGCCACGCTGCCTCAAATGTTGCCGACACCACTTCCAGTGCCCGTTCCTCGGCGCGCAGGCGGTGCAATGCGTACCGATAGACGTGTTCGCGTAGGTGCGCATAGAGGTCGCAGAACTCGTCCTCAGTCACCCCCAGCACGTTACGCCTATGAACCTGCTACGGGCAGTTTGTGTATGTGGAGAGCCACAGTGCCTCAGAGTTGAGCTGCCAGCTGCTGAGCTGATTGTCGTAGTCGCCGGCTCCGAAGCAGGAATACCGCTCGCCACCGTTCGGTGCCTCGTTCAGGTAGCTGCGCTTTGAACGGTTGTTGTAGGCGGACTGGATGCTCCCTCCCGAAATCTGGACGTACGCACCGACCGTCGAGTAGACGTGCCTGCTGCCGCCACCGTTGGGCCCGCTCCAGGTGCAGAAACTGTCTGATGGGCAGGGGCCGGGAGGTGCTGCCGAGGCAGCTTGAATCATCGAGGGACTCAGTGTGAGCGCCGCGACGAGTAGGGCGGACAGGGCCAGAAACTGAACGCGCGATGGCGCACTTGCATTGAATGTTCTCATGCTTGTCCGTCGCCGGACAGAGCACGTAGTTACCTAGAAAAACCTTGGAATTACGGTAATTTATGATCACGAAGTGTGAGTACGTGCGTCGCGAACTGGTGTCACCTCAGGTCAGCCGAGCTCGTTCTAGGACCTGGTATCTGTGAACGCTGTGGCGAGGACGTCCAGGCCCTCGATTAGCAGCTCGTCGCTGATGGCGAGCGGTGGCAGAAACCGCAGCACATTGCCGTACGTGCCGCAGGTCAGCACGATCACGCCGGCCTGATGGGCGGCGGTGGCCACGGTCTTGGTGAGATCGGCGTCGGGCTCATCGGTGCCGCTCTTGACCAGCTCGACGGCGACCATCGCGCCGCGTCCGCGGACGTCGCCGAGTCGGTCGTCGTCGGCCTGTAGGCGGTGCAGGGTGTCGAGCATGATCCGTTCGATCTTCTGGGCGCGCTCGATGAGGCCTTCGGCTTCGATCGTCTCGATCGTGGCAAGGGCTGCCGCGCAGGCGAGGGGGTTGCCGCCGTACGTCCCACCGAGGCCACTCACATGTGAGGCGTCCATGATGTCGGCGCGGCCAGTGACCGCCGAGAGTGGCAGGCCTCCGGCGATGCCCTTGGCCGAGACCAGCAGGTCCGGGACGATGCCCTCGCGGTCACTGGCGAACATCGCGCCGGTGCGGGCGAAGCCGGTCTGCACCTCGTCGGCAATGAACACCACGTCATTGGCCTGGCACCAGTCGACCAGCGCAGGCAGGAACCCGTCGGCCGGGACGATGAAGCCGCCTTCGCCCTGGATGGGCTCGATCACGACGGCGGCGAGGTTGTCGGCACCGACCTGCTTCTCGATGACGTTGATCGCTCGCTTGGCGGCGAGCTCGCCGTCGATGTCCTTGGCATCTCGGTACGGGTAGGACAGCGGTGCCCGATAGATCTCAGGGGCGAACGGTCCGAAACCACTCTTGTAGGGCATCGACTTGGCCGTCATGGCCATCGTGAGGTTCGTCCGCCCGTGATAGGCGTGGTCGAACACCACGACCGCCTGCTTCTTGGTGTGCGCGCGGGCAATCTTGATCGCGTTTTCCACCGCCTCCGCACCGGAGTTGAACAACACGGACCGCTTCTCGTGATCGCCGGGAGTCAGCCGATTGAGGGCCTCGGCGACAGCGACATACCCCTCATAGGGGGTGATCATGAAACAGGTGTGAGTGAACGCCTCGACCTGTTCACGGACGGCGTCGACCACTCTAGGAGCGCTGTTGCCGACCGTCGTGACGGCGATGCCCGACCCCAGGTCGATGAAGGAGTTGCCGTCCACGTCCTTGACGATCCCGCCGCCGGCCTCGACAGCGAACACCGGCATCGTGGTGCCGATCCCGCGGGCGACCGCGGCATTCTTGCGTGCCATCAGCCCGATCGAGCGGGGTCCCGGGATCGCGGTGACGAGGTGGCGGCGCTGCTCAAGGCTCTGGGGCATACCGCATTATTCACTCGGCGACGGCCATGTCGTCCAATACTCACCCGATCACGGCTCGAGACTCCTGTACTCCGGAGAGCACGATCCAAACGGTGATGGCCGAGCGAGCGCTGCACCGCCAGGTCACTGCCAGATGTACTCGGCGCTGTCTGACGGGCTCCGGGACGTGTCGGGGCCGAGGATCTTGGGCATGTTGAGCGTTGCGCACGGGGCCGGCACCGGTCGATGAAGCGGGCGGAGCGCCTGATCCTTGCGGATCAGCACGGGCTTGCCGCAGATGTCGTCGGTCTCGACGTAGTACTCGGCGAGCAGGCGGCTCGTCTCGCCCGAGGTGTCCATGCCGAGGTCTGACGGCAGCTGCCATTCGACGATCCACGTCGGGCGCTCAGAGGGAGTCCGGAGCATGGTGCGCAGCTTGCGCTCGGCACCGGGCACGGCGCGAATCATCGTGCTCCACGCGTAGGGGTACGTCGTGGGCATGTCGGCGTAGTAGAGCAGGTTGGCCCGGGCATACAGCACATAGAGGCTGTCATCCGGATGGGAGTTCGTGCGGAGGTACTGCGCGACCGCGAGGGTGCGCTGCTGCGGGGGATCGACGCTCTGCAGCGTCGCGCCGAGGGCGACATTGCCGACGGCGAGTACGGCGAGGATCGATCCGGTGGCCAGGAACAGGCGGCGTCGGCGGGTCACGGCAAGGGCACATCCGGACAGCACCGCGAGCGCCGCGAGTGGCTGGATGAAGTAGTGCGGGTAGTAGTTGCCGCCACCGGTGATACCGATGAAGCCGACGACGAGCCAGGCCGCAAGCGGCAGGACGAGCTGCGGATCGGCGCGGCGGTGGTAGAGCCACGAGGCCGCCCACGGCACGAGCAGCAGGCAGCCGGACGCGATGACGATCGGCAGCCCCAGGTGCATCAGCATGTAGACCGGCCCCTGCTGAGACTGGTGCAGAAGATTCAGGCTGTCGAACCGGAAGCCGACGATGGCATAGACGAAGGATCTGACGCCGACCGAGTAGTGAGCGAACCACGCGAATGTGACGATCAGGGGCAGTGCGACGCCCGCCGACCACCACAGCGCCCACTGCGCACGGAAGCCCGACCGCTCGCGGGTGCGCCAGCTGACCAGCAGGAAGACTCCGCCGGCAACGAGCACCTCGCCGAAGGACTGCTTGATCAGCAGTGCGCAACTCGCCAGGAAGCCGGAGGTGAACAGCCACATCAGCTGGCGGTCGGAACCGCGGCTCCGCACCAGGGCGACGATCGAGAACGTGACCGGGACCGTCGCGAGGATCTCATTTCCGGTGAAGACCGCGCCGAGCACGACCGACGACGACATGACTGCGGTGATCAGGCCGGTGATGCGGGCCGCCCGCGGACCGCTGATGTGGTCGGCGATGATCATCGTGCCGGCCACCAGCAGCACGGCCGCCACGATGCCGAGCACGCGTACGCCGTGGTCGCCGCCGATGACGCCAAGCTTGTAGACCAGCACGAGCAATGGGGGGCGATCCAGCCAGGACCGGCCATACATCGAGCCCTGGGTAGTGCCCCAGGCGCGGGCGACGAAGGAGTCGCCACCCTCGTCGATGCCCAGCGGCACGTTGATGAACGGCACCCGCAGGGCGACGGCAAGGCCGGCGCACAGGAGCCACCAGCGGACCAGCGACACCTGGAACCACTGGGCGACCCGCACGTATGCACTCGGGGGTGCAGGCGTGCTCAGCGACGTGCGTTCCTCCAGGAGCGTCATGTTGGTCTGCCTCGTCGCCCATAGATCGTGAGTCGACCGAGGAGCACCGCGACATAGGCCAGCAGCAGCCCGGCCGCGTCATCGACCACGAAGTGCCAGCCGAGGTAGATCGTCGAAATCATGACCGCGATGAGGTAGACCGTCATGACCTTGGTCGCACGCGGGAAGCCGTAGTAGCGCACCATCAGCAGGATCAAGCAGGTGAACCCGACGTGCAGGCTGGCGAACGCCGAGATGCTGGCAAACGAGTCGCTCGCGCCGGGGTGCGCCAGCACCTGTGCGCGCTCGGCCATGTACTTGGCCTGCGTCGCGGTGACCTTGGTGTGGTCAAGTCCGGCGAACTCCTTGCTGGCGGACCAGAACGGGCCGACGCTCGGGATGAGGTAGTAGGAGCCGAGGCCGATGATCCAGATCCACAGCGCAGACGACAGGAAGACATAGCCCTCCCGGATCTTGTTGGCGAAAATCAGCGCCGCGACGAACGAGACGGGCACCAGGTAGCCGAAGGACTGGTAGATCACGGTCAGGACATGTGCGGCGAGGTGCTCGCCGAGGAGGTCGTGCAGGAGGACGGCCGGGCTGTGACCGGCGAACAGCGCCTTGTCGACGCTGAGCAGATGATCGTCCTGCGGGTGCTTGAACGCGACCCAGCTCTTCAGATTGCGGTAGCAGACATAGACGATGTGATAGGCCAGCAATCCGGTGAACACCAGGATCGCGCGGTCCAACGGCCACCGACGGCGGAGCACGGCCCCGAATCGCCGCACCGTCCAGTTGCTCCTGCCGACACGTACGCCGGCATCGACCAGCGCAAGGGGCAGGGCGAGCAACACCGACAGGAGGAGTCGCAGGCGGAAGACCGAGCCGGACGGATCGCGCAACGGGATGCCGACCTGGTGCGAGCGCACGACAGTCACCACGACGAAGGCCGCAACGACGATCCACATCGCGGCCACCCACGAGTAGACGCCAACTTGAGTGCGCGACGTGGCGGTTGGCGCCGAGGTCTGCACGGAAGGGGTGTCGGCAGAGATGTCCGCTACCTCACTATCGAAATCGAACCGACCACTGGACCGGCAACTGTGCGTGAACTATGACTGGCAGTGACGATCGGTGAGCGTACGGGTCGACGCCCCACCAGCTCTCGAGTCACGGGGGACTAGTCAGCGCCGTCGGCGCTGAGATGAGCCACTGTCCGATGATAGTCGGTGGGACGCCATAGCACGAAGTCAGCGGCCTGAACCGGCGAGCGGTGGCACCCGATGCCGCGCGGCAGTAATGTATGCGTGAAGATAAGCACCAGCGACTGACCTGCCTGCACTTTGCATCAAAGCTGCCAGGAATCTCCTGCGCTCCAGATACACCGCAGGTCAACAGACACGATCCGGATGGTCATGACGATCCGGAAGTCATCGGGCCACCCATTCCATGGGTGCGTCGTCCCGTTCCTGGGATCGGCGGCGGTGACGCCACGTCCGGCTCCCATGGTGGGCGCCGGGCAGGTCAGAGGAGGAGCAGTTGGCCACACGAGGCCAGCGCCGTTCAGGCGCAACGCGCAATGCACCACAGAGCCAGCGGCGCGCCCGCGGCCCTGAAGGCATCCTTCCGGTGCTTGCGCGTGCCGTTCGCGAGGTGGAGGCCGGTGCTCAACGGGGCCGGGTGTCACCATCCACGCGGACGAAGTTCCAGGTCGTCGCGCTGCTGGCTCGTGAGGAGCGCGCCAAGGTCCGGGCCGACGCGGACATGACCGAGGCCCAGCGCACCGAACAGCTCAAGCGCCTCGACGGCATCGGCACGATCCTGGCGCAGACCGCCGCGCGAGACACCTCCCTCCTTGCCCTGCTCGTCGAGGACGCCGTCGTCTCCGATGCCGCCACCTCCCTCAAGCAGGACATGCTGCGCGCCGCCGGCGTCGAGGTCGAGGTGGAGCCCGCACCGGCCCCCGAGCCGTCGACACCTTCGCCTGCCGCCGAACGCCAGGTCGTACCCCAGTCGGTCGTGGCGCGACAGCTCTCCAACCCGTTCCTGACGCCCGACTTCGCGGCTGCCCAGAGTCAGGTCGCGCAACCTCGCCGACTCGCGACCTGGGAGCTCCTCGGCCCCTTGCTGTCGGCGTTCGAGCGCGCCGCTGGCGGGGCGTCTGCGTGCATGGATCTGCCCGAGCCGGAGTTCTCCCGCGTGCCGGAGGGGCTTGAGCTGATGCGGCACCAGGCTCAGCTGATCGAAGCCGCCGCGGAGGGTCACCGTACGTTCCTGCTCGCCGACGAGCCCGGACTCGGCAAGACGGCTGAGGCCCTGCTGGCGGCACAGGCCGCCAATGCGTACCCACTGCTGGTCGTCGTGCCCAATGTGGTCAAGACCAACTGGGCTCGCGAGGCCGCTCTCTGGACGCCCAATCGCACCGCGACCGTGATCCACGGCAACGGCGACAACATCGACGGATTCGCCGACATCGTGATCGTCAACTATGAGGTGCTCGACCGCCATGTGGGGTGGCTCGGCGATCTGGGCTTCCGCGGCATGGTGCTCGACGAGGCGCATTTCATCAAGAACAAGGCATCGCAGCGTTCGCAGCACGTGCTCCAGCTGTCCGAACGCATCAGTGCCCGCACGGCGCATCCGCTGCTCATGGCGCTGACCGGCACCCCCCTGATCAATGACATTGAAGACTTCCTGGCCATCTGGCAGTTCCTGGGCTGGATCGACGGCAAGAAGCCACGTGCCGCGTTGATGCATGCCTTGGAGGAGACCGGACTGTCGCCGGTCGACCCCGGGTTCTATGCAGCCGCCCGCAACAGCGTCATCGATCTCGGCATCGTCCGGCGTCGCAAGATCGACGTCGCCGCCGACATCCCGGCCCGTCGCATCGCCGACATCCCGGTTGAGCTCGATGACGAGGCGGGTCGCTCGATCAAGGAGGCGGAGCGCCAGCTCGCGAGGCGACTGGTGGCGCAGTACGAACGCGCGCTCGAGACGCGCGCCTCCGGAGTCACGGTCGAGGGCATCGACCACGAGCTCGTACGCCGGGTGGCCGGCTGGGAGCGCGAGGACTCGTCGACCAAGACAGACGAAAACGTCTTCAGCATGATGCGGCGCATCGGCCAGGCCAAGGCCGGCCTCGCCGCTGACTACACCGCGCAGCTCGCGCACAGCGTCGGCAAGGTGGTGTTCTTCGCCAAGCACATCGACGTCATGGATGTCGCCGAGGAGACCTTCGCCAAGCGCGGCATCAAGTACGTCTCGATCCGCGGCAGCCAGGGCACTGCGGCAAGGCAGAAGGCGATCGATGCGTTCACCAATGACCCTGAGGTCGCGATCGCGGTCTGCTCGCTGACGGCGGCCGGTGTCGGCCTCAACCTGCAGGCCGCATCCAACGTCGTGCTTGCGGAGCTCTCGTGGACCGACGCCGAGCAGACCCAGGCGATCGATCGCGTACACCGCATCGGTCAGGCCGAGCCCGTCACGGCCTGGCGAATCATCGCCTCGCAGACCCTCGACCCCAAGATCGCCGAGCTGATCGACAGCAAGGCCGGCCTCGCCGCCCGAGCGCTCGACGGCTCGGACGAGGAGATCTCCGACTCGACCGACCTGCAGCTCGAGGCACTCGTCGCGCTGCTGACCGACGCGCTGACCGAAGCTCAGGCCTGATCTCAGCCGCTCATGTTGGTGGTCGCCCACGCGGCCTTGGCGCCGCTGTGTCCGATGCGCGCGACCTGGACCGTCGTGCCGATCACGGCGGCCAGGGCCAGCACGGTGACTGCGGCCGCGAGCGGTTTGGCGAATGAGGTGCCGGTCGTGGAGCGTCGCTGCATCCAGTAGGACGCGGCGCTGATGACGAACAGCGCAATCATCCAGGGCAGGAGCCCGTCGGCCATGTGCGTGTGCTCGCGCAGGAGTGCCGTCTGCGGCACGTGGCGCTCGAGCGTCTCGCCGGTTGAGGTCGACAGGGGGACCAGGATGACGCCGATCAAGCTCAAGCCAACGGGCAGCGGGCCAGCCCAAGCGCGGAAGCGTGGCCAGAGCACGCTCAGCAGTACGGTCAGGGCAGCAAGCGGGATCATGACAACGGTTGCGTGGACGATGAGTGGGTGTAGGGGCAGGCCGTAGAAGCTGTTGGGCATGGATCTCCTGAGTTCAGGCGAAGGTTGGGTCAGGGCTGGCTGCGCGACATCGAGCCGCCGAGTCGTGGCCTACATCGCACCACGCTCGACCCGAAGTGCCAGGGCGGGACATGCCATCGCCGCCTTGCGCGCGGCCTGCACCAGGGCCGGGTCGACCACGCGCCCGTCGATGATCGGGTAACCCCATTCGTCGAGAGAGATCTTCTCGGGGAGGAGTCGCGAGCAGAGCCCATGTGCATCACACCGGGTCCAGTCGACTTCGATTGTCGTCATGCGACACCTCCTGGGAGCGGGAGTACGTCCGACGGCGGGCGACCGCAGGATCCGTAGCGGGCGTGGGCCTCGAACTCATCGCCCAGAGCCGAGATCGCCGAGCTGATGAACTGCACCGAGCCGTCCGGGTGCGCGCACGCGCCGCGGCCGCGCACGAGGCTGACTCGTCGGGCCAGCGACTGGAGCCGGTCGGCGCCAGCACCCGCGGCCAGGGCCGCCACATCGTCCGCGAGCGCTGGCAGTCCGAAGAAGCACGGTCCGCATTGCCCCGCAGACTCCGAGGCGAGCCAGTTGCTCACCCTGACGACCTCGGTCAGGACGCAGGTGCCCGCATACGGTCGGGCGATGACTCCCGCGCCGAGCGGTGCTCCGACTGCGCGGAGGGCGACCCGATCGAGGGCGAGTCCACCGAGGCTGCGTACCCACGTCCCGTGATAGCCGCCGATCAGCACCGGCGCATCGGCCTGGCCCGGCAGGAGCGATGCGAGGGGTATGCCGTTGGGCACCTCGACGACTCCGGGGCCGCCGACATCGCCGATCAGGGTCAGCAGGCTCGTACCGGGCTCGGAGGTCGATCCGGTACGGGCGTAGTCGGCGACCCCAAGCCGACTGAGCAGGGCGAGATGGGCGAACGTCTCGACATTGGAGGCGAAGCTGGGCCGGGCGTCGACGCCGTGGTGGTGAGGCAGGATCCGACGACCACCGGGCATATAGCCCTCGCCGTTGAGCCCGTTGATGACCGAGCGGATCTCGCCGGCGACGAAGCCATCCGGCGTACGTACGATGCGGACGCCTGCGGTGTCGCGGCGCTCCTGGGAGGCAAGCATGAGCGACTCGTACGAGCGCTGATCGTGCACGGCGATCGTGATGTCGGAGCTGCCCAATGCGTGGGCGGCCACCAGGGCACCGTCAAGGACGAGATGCGGCGCCGACGACATGAGGGTGCGGTCCTTGCGGCTGGCCGGCTCACTCTCGCTGCCGTTGACCAGCACGTTAACCCGGCCCGATGGCATGGCATCGAGCTTGTCGGCGACCGGGAATCCGGCGCCGCCGCGGCCCAGCAGGTTGACGTCGCGCGTGGCACCCGACAGCCAGCTCCGTCGGCGCAGGACGGGTTCGCCGTGCAGAGCCACGTGGTGGCCGAGGTCGACGCGGCCGAGCTCGGCGACGCCCGCGAGGAGCCGCGGTGCGCCAAATGTGTGGACCGTGGTCTGCGATGGATCGGCGATGACAGTCATGACGCCCTCCCGGACGTGAGGGTGCGCGCAACCGAGAGTGGGAGTGCGCGTTGGGTCCGCAGCGAGCTCAACCGGGCACCAACCGCGAACACGACTGCGGCACCACAGGCGACGTAGATCGCGGTCGTCCAGCGGGTCCCGGTGTCGGTGCCGGCGAGGATGCCGTGACCCATCGACAGGACCCAGCCGACGTACGCCATCAGGTGGACGCGGCGCCAGGTGCGCGCGCCCCTGGCAGAGGTGGCGAGGCGGCCGCGGGCGGCGCCGGAGATCGCGACGAGGACGAAGAGGTAGACCGCGATCGAGCCGAGCCCCAGCGCGAGGGGTCGGTAGCCGGCGGTGAAGGGGAGAAGAGCGCCGGTCAGCGAGACGTTGACGTACACATCGGTGAGGATCAGCACGATGTGCGCGGCCAGCATGATGAGGCCGGTGACGGCAGCCGATCGGTGCGCCATCTGTCGCAGGTAGCGGCGATCGAGCCCCTGCGCGCCGCTGCGGCCAGTCGTCGCGAGAGCGCCCAGCACCGTCGAGGCGGTGAACGCGATCAGGGCGGCAAAGCCTGCGCCACGGGCGAGATACCAGAGTGTCATCAGGCGGCTTTCACATCGCGTGGCCAGCCCGCGGTGGTCCAGATCTGGCCGAACCGGCCCACCAGGCGAGCCGCGAGGCCGGCTTCGTTGAGATAGGCGACCGCCTCGTCGCCGAGCACCAGCGCAGCTGTGCTGGCGGTGTTGGCCTCCACCGCGGTCGCCGCCCAAACCGTCGCGGTCCGCCAAGGACCGGTCGACGGACGGCCGGTCCGTGGATCGATGATGTGGTGCGCTTCGCCGTCGCTGGTGCGCCACCGGCGAACTGCCGTCGATGAGGTCGCCAGTCCGCCATGCGCCAGCCCGATACGTTGCGCGGGTACGCCCGACTGCTCGCCCACGTCGACCTGCCACGAGTTCATTCGACGGCCGGCGACGCTGAGGTCACCGCCGATCTCGACGAGCACGGCGGTTCCCAGGGCGTGTGCGATGTCGCGGGCCGCGGTGTCGGCGGTCCACGCCTTGGCGGTCGCGCCGAGATCGAGCTGGAACCCGGCGGGGATGCCGGCCGCTGCGACGTCGTGGTCGACGCGGACCCGGGTCCAGTCGGCCTGCTGGAGTGTGAGCGGCCGGGCGAGCTGGATCGATGCTCGTACGGTCTCGATATCGGTGTCGTAGCCGGCATGCTGCACGTGGAAGCCGATCGTGGGGTCGACCGCCCCGCCAGTCGCCGACGCCGCTTCGATTGCGGTGTCGAGCAGTGCGATCGTACGACGCGAGACCGGGATCATCCGGCCGGCGGCAGCGTTGATCGCCGAGAGCTCCGAATCAGGCCGGAACCGGTCGACGGACTGCGCGACATCGTCCATCAGGCGGATGACGATGGCTCGCGCATCCTCCAGGGCCGACTCGCGATCGACCGTGACGCGCACCTTGCACGACCAGTCGGACCACGTGCAGCTCGCAGTCATGAGGCGTTGGTCCCGCCGTCACTCGACGACGAGCTGTCGGAGGAGCCGCTGACGCCAGAGCTGCCGGACGATGAGCTGCCAGACGTGCTGGACGAGCTGCCGGATGAGTCCGAGGAGCCCGAGGAAGTGGTGCCCGTGGTGCCGGTCGTGCCTGACGAGTCGTCGTTGTGCGAAGCGCAGGCCGCGAGGCCGCCGGCGAGGACCACCCCGGTCGCGGCGAATGCGGCGAAGTGTCGTCGTGAGGCGGCGGTCAGTGCGCCGCGGGAGGTTGAATTCTTCATACCTCCACAGTTGCCGACACCGCATCACGGGCACCTCAGTCCGAGGTCAAATGCAGGTCAAATGTCGCTGTGAGGAGCCTGAAGGACCAGGCGTACGACGTGCGTGCCGCCGTCATTCGACAGTATGTCGAGGTGGCCACCGGTCGACTCCGCGCAGCTCCTGGCGATGTCGAGGCCCAGGCCGCTGGAGCCGCGATCGCTTCGACCCCGGCGAGTCGCTCCGAGTGGGATGCCCGGCCCGTGGTCAGTCACGTCGATCTGGCCGCCCTCGGCCGTGGCCACCAGGGTGACGCCGAGGGATGAGCCTTCCGGCGTATGCGCAATGACGTTCTCGATGAGCGCATCGAGTGCGGACGACAGGTCATCGGACGTGCACCCGACCACCACCGGGACGCCGGGTTCCTCGAGCTCGACCTCGCGGTCCTGGTCCTCGGCGAGCGGTGTCCAGAAGGCCACCCGACTGAGCACGACCTCGCGGGCATCGCAGCTCCGGGCTGAGCGTTCCTGCTCCGGGAGTCGGGCGTGCCGGATGACCTCGGTGAGCGTGCGTTCGAGCACCGCGACGTGGCGCGCCAGCTCGGTGGCCCGCTCGGACTCGGGCAATGCCTCGACGTCGAGCCGGATCGCGGTCATCGGAGTGCGCAACCGGTGGGACAGATCGGCGATCGTCTCACGCTCGGACTCGAGGAGCTCCTCGATGCGATCGGCCAGCTGATTGAGCGCAGTGGCCACCTGGGCCACCTCACGCGCACCACTGACCGGAGCGCGGGCGTCCAGCCGACCGCCACTGAGCTCACTGGCGGTTGCCGCCGTGGCCACGAGTGGTCGGGTCAGCCGCCTGGAGACAACCTCGGCGCCGATTGCTGCGATGGCCAGCAGTGCGATGGCTGCTCCGCCGACGAGAGCCCACCGTTGTGCCACTTCGCGGTCGACCGCCCCATCGCCGACATAGCCACGCACCAGTGCGCGCCCAGACGCGTTGGAGGACTGGATGTCCACGACCCAGCCGTCGGCGCCGCGCTGCACCTGTGGCGTCGAGACCTTGCCGAGGTCCTCGTGGTCACCGTCGCCGTCACCGTCGTGGTCCGGGTCAGGCCCGGGCGCCTTGGGAACGTTCGAGGGCAGGGTGGCGCCGATCGTCTGCCCATCCGGCAGCAGCACTGACACTGAGGTGTCCGTGCGGGAGTTGACCCGATCGACGTACTGCTTGGTCTGCGTTGCGGTGTACGTGTTGGTGCTCAAGTAGTCGGCGACACCCTGTGTGACGTACTCCGACTCGCGCACCACCCGGTCGGAGGCCGACTGCTTCAGGGCGATCGCCAGGGGCACGGCGAACAGCACCAGGACGAGGGCGGTCAGGCCGGTGGCGAGCAGGATGATCCGCGAGCGCAGCGTCATGTCGGATCCACCAGCTTCACCCCGACGCCCCGGACGCTGTGCAGGAAGCGTGGCTTGGCGGCCGACTCCCCGAGCTTGCGTCGCAGCCAGGAGACGTGGACGTCAACCGTACGATCTCCACCACCCCAGGGCAGGTTCCAGACGTCGGCCAGCAGATCGCGCTTCGACACGACCTGGCCGGGCCGTTGTGCGAGGTAGTGCAGCAGGTCGAATTCCTTGCGGGTCAGGGTCAGGAGCTGGCCGTCGAGCCGGACCTCGCGGCCCTGCGGATCGATCTCGAGTTCGGCGATCGTGATGACCGATGAGTCCTGCATGGCGTCGGGGGCGATGCGCCGCAGGACCGCCCGGACGCGTGCCAGCACCTGGGCGGCGGAGTAGGGCTTCACGATGTAGTCATCGGCGCCGGCGTTGAGCAGTCGTACGATCTCGTGCTCGTCGTCACGGGCGGTGGCCACGAGTACGGGCACCTCGCCGAGCGAGCGGATCATCGCCAGGACGTCCGCGCCGTCCAGGTCGGGGAGGCCGAGATCGAGGATCACCGCGTCTGGGGCGAACTCCGCGAGCCGGCCGAGCGCATCGGAGCCACGCGCCACCGCGGCAACCGTGACACCCTGCGCGGTCAGCGCCCGACCAAGTGCTGCACGGATGTCATCGTCATCTTCGACGAGCAGGATGCGCAGCATGCAGCGAGCGTACTGCCGGCTCCTGAGGCTGTTCCGGTAGTTTCACCGCATGACGGAGATGCAGCCGGTCATCCTGGTGGTGGCGACCAAGGAGCACCGTGACGGACTGGCTGATGAGTTCGCGAGCCGCTACGGGCGTGACTATGACCTGCAGATTGCCGAGGGCATCGAGGAAGCGCACGCCCTGGCGCCCTACCTCAAGACCGAGGGCCGGCAGGTGGCCCTGATCGCCGTCGACCACAGCCTGGACGGTGGTTCGCTCCCGCTGCTCGACAAGCTGCGTGTGGTCTCGCCGACCAGCAGGCGGGTCGCGCTCATCCCGGTCGAGCAGTTCCTCACGGCGCTCGATGAGCTCCGACCGGCGCTCGGCGAGGGACGGCTCGACACCTTCTTGATCATTCCGCGCGGAGCGCGCGACGAGGAGTTCCACACTGCGATCTCGGAGTACCTCTCGGACTGGGGCTGGTCGTCGACGGCGCCGGTCGTCGTCGGGGTGCGCATCGTTGACGATGGCAATCAGCCAGCCGTCTCGGGTATTCGCGACTTCCTCGACCGGATGGGCATGGCGTACGAGCGGTTCCGGCCGGACACCGAGGTCGGGCGAGAGCTGATCGCGTCGGTCGAGGGTGACCCGACCCTGCCGATTGTCGAGGCGTTCAACCGCGGCACGATTGCGGGCGCGACCACGGCATCGGTTGCCGCCGCGTTCTACGGCTCGCCGAGCGACCTCGGCGAGGAGTTCGTGGCCGATCTGCTCGTTGTCGGTGGTGGCCCCGCCGGTCTTGCGGCGGCGGTCTACGGAGCGTCCGAAGGGCTGGCCACGGTCGTGCTCGAAGCCGACGCCATCGGCGGTCAGGCCGGCACCAGCTCGATGATTCGCAACTACCTGGGCTTCCCACGCGGGGTGTCCGGCATGCGGCTCGCACTGCGTGCCCGCACTCAGGCCACCAGGTTCGGGGCTCGGCTGTTCACCGGACGAGCCGTCACGGCCATGCGGGTCGGGGAGATCCACGAGGTCGACTACGAGGGCGGCACCCTGCGGGCCAGGTCTGTGTTGATCGCCTGCGGCGTTACCTACCGACGGCTCGGCGTGCCGGCGATCGAGGAGCGCGAGGGCCGCGGGGTCTACTACGGTGCCGCCACCAGCGTCGCCCGCGAGATGGAGGGCCACGACGTGTTCATTGTCGGAGGGGGCAACTCCGCAGGTCAGGCTGCAATTCACCTTGCCCGGTTCGCGCGCAGCGTGACGATCGTCGTACGCCGTCCCGACCTCGCCGAGACGATGTCGGCCTATCTGATCAATGAGATCTCGAAGAACGCCCGGATCTCGGTTCGTACGCACTCCCATGTCGTCGACGGAGGTGGCGAGGCGCGGCTCGAATGGATCTGCCTCGAGGACGCCACCGGCGTGGTCGAGCGCATCGAGGCCGGAGGGTTGTTCCTGCTGCTCGGTGCCGATCCGGGATGCGGCTGGCTCCCGCCTGACGTCGCGCAGGACGAGCGCGGATTCGTCCTCACCGGTCGTGACATCCCGAAGGGTCGCTGGCGTGACAACTTCCCGCCGGCGCCGCTCGAGACCACGGCTCCCGGGGTCTTCGCGGCCGGAGACGTACGCTCCGGCTCGATGAAGCGGGTCGCGTCAGCCAGTGGAGAGGGCGCCGCATCGGTCGCTCAGGTGCACACGTATCTGGCGCCTGTCTCGATCTAAGCGGTCGCAACCGTGTCGCGCCGACCCGCCCACCAGCTGGCGAACCGGGACAACGGTGCCATCGCGATCCAGCTGTACATCGCGGCGTCGGTTGAGATGAAGGCAATCCCGATCGAGATCGTGAAGACGAATGGCGAGACGACGCCGTCGTACATCATCAGCCGGTAGACGCCGGTGTCGACGGACTTGTCGAGCAGATTGGCGCGTCGGGCGTGCCAGAGGATCAGCACCTGCGAGCCGGCGATGGCAGCGCTGGTGGCGGCGTACAGGATGACAGCCGCGGGCTGGGAGGCGTAGTTGCTGAGCACCGAGGTCGGGAACGGCAGGAATGCGATGAGGAACAGCAGCAGCAGATTGAGCCGGGTCAACGTGTTGTCGAATCCGATGATGACCCGGAACTTCCGGTGGTGGGCGATCCAGTTGAGTGAGATGACCAAGAAGCTCAGGGCGTACGCGAACATCTGCGGCAACAGGTCATGCAGCGCGCCATTGAGGTCGCGACCCTTGATGTCGGGCACCCGGATGTCGAGGACCAGCAGGGTCATCGCGATCGCGAACACGGCATCGCTGAAGAATTCGATGCGGTCGGTCGAGTCGCCTCGGGCGAACAGGGCGTTGTAGCGGTCTCGGGCGATCACCCGCTCACTCTTGCAGAGCGGGTGCCGTTTGTCGGGCCTGGTGGTTACTGTGACGAAATCCCACGAACGAGGAGACAGACATGGGCGCCAGCCTCAACCCCTACATCAGCTTCCGCGACAACGCGCGCGAGGCGATCACGTTCTACCACTCCGTGCTCGGGGGCGAGCTCGTCATCAGCACATTCGGTGAGTCGGGCATGGAGATCGATCCTGCAGCCGCCGACAACATCATGCACTCGCAGCTGGTCTCACCCAGCGGCCTGACCCTGATGGCGGCCGACACCCCGGCCAACATGGATCTCGCCGACGGCAACAACATCGCGGTCTCCCTGAGCGGTGACGATGAGGCTGAGCTGCGGGGCTACTGGGACGGCCTGACCGTGGGAGGAAGCATCACCGTTCCGCTCGAAAAGGCACCCTGGGGTGACACCTTCGGCATGTTCACCGACAAGTTCGGCATCAGCTGGCTGGTCAACATCGCCGCAGCTCAGGCCTAGGTCCGCGCGTGGCCGTCGTTGTCGAGGACGTACGTCGCCTCGCCTCGACGTTGCCGCGTGCCTATGAGGTGCTGGTCCACGACCGGATCAAGTTCCGGGTCAAGAGCCTGGTGTTCGTGGCGTTCTCCCACGACGAGACCCTGATGGGCTTCGGTTTCCCCAAGGAGGAGCGCGACATGTTGGTCGAGTCGCGGCCCGACACCTTCCTGCTGCCGAGACCGAGAGACCTGCGCTACCAGTGGGTCGTCGCCCGCCTGGACGCGCTGGATCTCGAGGAGATGCACGAGCTCGTGAT
>JAOPXO010000054.1 GCA_025965115.1 Aeromicrobium sp. | reverse complement strand
TCGTAGGAACGCCGGCGGCTGCTGGCACTGATCGAGATGGCGGTCCCGCCCGCGGCAAGGACGGCTCCGGCGATCGCGGTTGCCATCAGCAGCAGCAAGGCCAATGCCGGGCCCTGCCGTGCGAGCACCGTGACTCGCGCGGAGACGGTATGGACGGACTGCACGAGCAGTCCGGCAGCACGCAGCTTGGCGACCGCGTCCGGCGGGGCGTTCGGGCCGAGCCAGATCTGCCAGTTCGCCTCGGCGTCAAAGCCGGGCAGGCTGGCGCGGAGGTAGGGCAGGTCGATCAGCACGCCGTCGTCCAGCACCCACGGCAATACGCTCGCGTACTTCTCGGTGGTGAACGTTGCGGTGGTGCCCATGCCGGTCTGCACCTGCCCAGGGTTCGGTCGCCCGTCGGCGAGTGCGCCGGGCGTGGCTATCGCAGGCAGCGGGCTGGGCGGGAATGCGTACGCGATGCCGCCGTATCCGCCGTTCTCGTTGGTGAAGTCATCGCGCAACCCGTCGGGGCCGGCCTGCAGGGTGTCGGTTGCCTGCCCCTCTGGTACTGCCGGCCGCCAGGCACCTGGTTTCTTCAACAGCGCGTCGATCGGCCGGCCCCCGACGGAGATCGAGCCCACAGTCACGGTGCCGCGCATGGGCGCATCCACGTCGATCGGCCGGTCCCACGTCAGACCCCGGAACGTGCAACCGGCCGCGCAGGGTATGGCAATCACATAGTCGTGCGTGCCGGCCCGCAGCGATCCGCCCTCGGCGTTCAGGTACTGCTGGGCGGGTGTGCTCAGGTTGACTTGGACGTCCGATGCAGGGCTGTGCGTCAGGCCGGTGGACGTGATCACGACGTGCAACGCGGTGCCGGTCACGGTCAGCTTCGGCACCGCAGTGACCGCGAGCGCATCGGCGATCTGCGCAGGGCTGGGTCCGCCGCGGGCCGGGTCGGCGACGGCCGCGAGACGACTGGCGTCCACGGCGAGCAGGTAGCCGTTCACCGACTGGCCCCCGTTCGGTAACCAGGACGCCACGGCCATGCCCCACTGCCCGTGCGGGTCGAGCTTGTCGACGATCTTCTCAGGGTCGTGACCCTTGGCGTACAGCACGTCCAGCGACTGGTGTGCACCAATTTCACCCTGTGCACGGGCTGTACGGTTGCCGTGCGCGATTGACTCACCAGCCACGGCGAACGACGCCAGGCCGAGGGCGACGGCCAGCAGCGCAGCCAACCGCAGCCCGGCCGGCCGGCGCGCCACCTGTCGCACGGCCAGGAACAGCGCCGTCGACCGGCGGGCCCGCGTCACCGGCAGCAGCGCGCGGCAGACCAGTGGCAGCAGTCGTACCCCAATCACTGCCACTGCGAAGACGAGTAGTCCCGGCGCCAGCAGGGCGGCCGAGTCGTTGCCGCTGCCTCTGGTGTGCCCGGCGCGCAGCGCGACCAGCCCCGCGATCGCGGCCAGCGCAAGGACGATGTCCAAGGCCAGCAGCGCCCGGCTGTGCCCGAGGCGGTTCGCGGTCTGACGCCATTGATCGAGCACCGACCGGGTCAACGTGCGATGCGCGGCCAGCGCGGCCGCGATGGCCCCACCTGCGAACGCGGCGAGCGCTGCCCACACGCTGCCACTGGTCATGATCACTGGCGTGCCCGCAACCATGACGTGTGCGGCAAGCAGATGGGCAATCAACACAGCCAGCGCGATGCCTGTCGGGACGGCCAGTGCCAGCAGTGTCAGCGGCTCGCCGAGACCGAACCGCACGGTCTTGCCGGGACTGCGGCCCCGCAGTTTGGACAGGGCGATCTCGTTGCCACGCGCACCCACGGCGTCGGCGATCACTTGGAACAGCACCAGCCAGGCGAGCAGCCCCAACTGCAACGTGACCAGCAACGTCCCGGTATCCACCAGCGAACGCTGATGCTCGGCGGCCGCGAGCACCTTGGCCAGGCCTGTGCTGACCTGGATCGAGGCGAGCGGGCTGTACTTCAGGTGCAGGTGGGCGACGTCGCTCTTCAGCGCGGCGAGGTCAGCCAGCCGGATCTGGTCCGCATCCAGCGGGAAATCCACATCGACCTCGAAGGGGTACTGCGGATTGGCGACGATGCCCGGGAAGGTGGCCTGGTCTACAAAGACACTGTCGACGGTGTCCAGCCCCGTCCCCGTGCTGTGGGCGTCGAAGTAGTCGCGACCGAACCAATACCTCTCGCCGGCGTCCTTCGGTAGATACGTCCCCACGACCTTCAGCCGCAGTGGATTGGAGGCCGAGCTGTCGCCGCTGAAATTCTGCAGGTCGGGGAACGTCAGGGGAGCACCGAGCCTGAAGCTGTAGGCCCCGGCCGTGACCGTCCGCTCACTGACCAGTGCCTGACCGGCACCGTCCGGGCAGCGGCCGCTGACGATCACCAGATGTCGGCACTGACCCTGCCGCCAGGCCAGGTGCGTGGCGGCAGCGCCGGACACACCGTCCGCCGCAGCCGACACCCTCACCCCTACCGAGCGACCCTTGTCCGGGGTGTAGACGCCCTCGATCGAGCGGGGGTAGCCCCGGACGCCGCCGTCGGCGGGGATCTGGCTCCGGATACCGGCAACGATGTCGGCGTAGGCCTCGACGTTGTTGGCTGAGAAGTGCAGGCCGCCCGTCGAGCCCGAGCTGGTGAGCTGATCGTGCAGCGTGGATTCCGCCGCGGCCCGCGCGTACAGCGGCCCCAGTGCCGCGGCGGTCGTGCTGACGATCGCGACGACCAGGATCGCAACCGTCAACCCGCGCCGCCACCACAGCCCACGCAGGGCCAACACGACACCGATCACCATGACATCAAAGCATCCGAATGCGCGAGACGGACAGGTGTTCGCGAATCCCCGCCAATCAGACGTCATAGGAACGAAGAAGAACCCGCAACCCGCGTTTCCGCAGGTCACGGGCTGCTTTCGTCTATGTCAGGTGCAGGGTTCGAACCTGCGAATCGGGGCAGAGTCCGTCTGATCTACCGGACCGAGCAAACAATTGAGCCCGGTTCCAGAAGGAACCGGGCTCACTGTGGCAGGTGCAGGGTTCGAACCTGCGTAGGCGTTGCCGTCTGATTTACAGTCAGATCCCTTTGGCCACTCGGGCAACCTGCCGGGTTGTGCCACCACGACGTACAGCCGGGGCAACGACAAGCAAGACTATCTCAGCCTCGTAAGGTGTGAGAAATCAGATCCGGTACGCCGAACCACCAGGAGAAGTCATGGCCGACTCGTCATTCGACATCGTCAGCAAGCTCGACCACCAAGAGGCTGACAACGCGCTGAACCAAGCCGTCAAGGAGATCGCGCAGCGCTACGACTTCAAGAACACCGGCGCCTCCCTGGAGTGGAGCGGCGAGCTCGGCATCGAGATCAAGGCCAACGCCGACGAGCGTGCGCTGGCCGTGCTCGACGTGTTCAAGGACAAGCTGATCAAGCGCGGCATCTCGCTCAAGGCGCTCGACGCCGACGAGCCCCGCCAGTCAGGCAAGGAAGTACGCATCTCCGCGCGTTTCACCGACGGCATCGACCAAGAGCAGGCCAAGAAGGTCTCCAAGTTGATCCGTGACGAGGGCCCCAAGGGCGCCAAGGTGCAGATCCAGGGCGACGAGCTGCGCGTCTCCAGCAAGAAGCGCGACGACCTCCAGGAGATCATCGCACTGGTCAAGGGTGCCGACCTCGACTTCGCCCCCCAGTTCACCAACTACCGCTGACCCCCTCAACAACCCAGAGAAAGCGACACACCCATGGACGTGAAGAACTCCGTAGCCCTCGTGACCGGCGGCGCCTCCGGGCTCGGCCTCGCCACCGTCGAGGCGCTCCTTGCCGCGGGTGCCAAGGTCGTCATCGTCGACCTGCCGGGATCGCCCGGCGAAGAGGTCGCTGAGCGGCTCGGCGATGATGTTCTGTTCGCTCCGGCCGACGTACGCGATGAGGCTGCCGTCACGGGCGCGCTCGACATCGCCGCCGGTTTCGGTGACCTGCGCGTCGTGGTCAACTGCGCCGGCACGGGCGACGCGATCAAGACGGTCGGCAAGAACGGTGCGTACCCGCTGGACTCGTTCAAGCGGATCATCGACATCAACCTGATCGGCACGTTCAACGTGATCCGTCTGGGTGCCGAGCGCATGTCGAAGCTCGACCCGGTCGGCGAGGAGCGCGGCGTCATCATCAACACCGCGTCGGTGGCGGCATTCGACGGTCAGATCGGGCAGGCGGCCTACTCCGCCTCCAAGGGCGGTGTGGTCGGCATGACCCTGCCGATTGCGCGCGACCTCGCAAGCCTCCAGATCCGAGTCATGACGATCGCACCCGGTCTGTTCAACACTCCCTTACTGGCGATGCTCCCCGATGAGGCAAAGGTGTCGCTCGGCAACCAGGTGCCGCACCCGAGCCGCCTCGGCGAGCCCGTCGAGTTCGGCGCCCTCGCCGCGCACATCGTCGCCAATCCGATGCTCAACGGCGAGGTCATCCGCCTCGACGGTGCGATCCGCATGGCGCCACGATGAGCATCCGTACCAAGTTCACCGGGGCGTTCGGGGTCGAGCACCCGATCGTCCAGGGCGGTATGCAGTGGGTCGGCAAGGCCGAGCTCGTGGCCGCGGTCGCCAATGCCGGCGGCCTCGGCATGATCACTGCGCTGACCCAGCCGACGCCCGGTGACCTCGCCAAGGAGATCGCCCGCACCCGCGACCTCACCGACAAGCCCTTCGGCGTCAACCTCACGATCCTGCCGAGCATCACCCCTCCGCCGTACGACGTGTATCGCCAGGTCATCGTCGACGAGGGCATCAAGATCGTCGAGACCGCAGGTTCCAACCCCGGTCCGCACATGGCGCAGTTCCACGACGCCGGCATCAAGGTGCTGCACAAGTGCACCAGCGTTCGTCACGCCATCAAGGCGCAGAGCCTCGGCGTCGACGGCATCAGCATCGACGGCTTCGAGTGCGCCGGCCACCCCGGCGAGGACGACATCCCCGGGCTCGTGCTCATCCCGGCCGCCGCCAAGCACATCACGATCCCGATGATCGCCTCGGGCGGCTTTGCCGATGCCCGCGGCCTGGTTGCAGCGCTGGCGCTCGGCGCCGATGGCATCAACATGGGCACGCGATTCATGTGCACCGAGGAGTCACCCATCCACCAGAACATCAAGGAATCCATCGTCGCGGCCACCGAGCGCGACACCGAGCTGATCTTCCGCACGCTGCGCAACACCGCGCGGGTGGCCAGCAACTCCGTCAGCCGTGAGGTCGTCGAGATCCTCAACGACGGCGGCCAGTTCGACCAGATCAAGGACCACGTGTCGGGCGCCCGCGGCAAGACCGTCTACGAGCTCGGCGATCCGGAGGCCGGCATCTGGAGCGTCGGCACCTGCCAGGGACTCATCGACGACATCCCCAGCGCCGGCGACCTGATCGCACGCATCGTCCGCGAGGCCGATGAGCTCATCGCCCGCTTGACGACCCTGACGGTGGCGAGCTGACCGTGCCCGCAACCCGGCTGATGCCGACCGAGGAGTCCGAGGACCTGATCGCGCTGACCCGCGACATCGTCTCCAAGGAGCTGGCACCGAAGGTTGCGGAGATCGAGTCGGCCGGCGCCTTCCCGCGCGAGATCTTCCGCACGCTCGGGCGCGCCGGTCTCCTGTCACTGCCCTACCCCGAGGAGTTCGGTGGCGGTGGCCAGACGTACGAGGTCTACCTCCAGGCGCTGGAGGAGATCGCGACGGTCTCGGCCTCGGTGGGCGTCGGGGTCAGTGTGCATGCGCTGTCATGCTTCGGACTGTTCACCGCCGGCACCGATGAGCAGAAGCAGCAGTGGCTGCCCGAGATGCTGTCGGGTGAGCAGCTGGGGGCGTACTGCCTGTCCGAGGCGCACGCCGGATCCGACCCGGCGGCAA
>JAOPXO010000277.1 GCA_025965115.1 Aeromicrobium sp. | reverse complement strand
GCCGTCGGTACCTCCGATCTCGGTCGTGAAGGACTTGTCGGGGCACGGCGAGTCCGGATTCTGGAAGTAGCCACCCTTGGCGACCGTGCCGCCGGGGC
The DNA here is from genome assembly GCA_025965115.1 of Aeromicrobium sp. Classification (GTDB taxonomy): domain Bacteria; phylum Actinomycetota; class Actinomycetes; order Propionibacteriales; family Nocardioidaceae; genus Aeromicrobium. The sequence continues at coordinate 7,962 of JAOPXO010000277.1, read as the reverse complement.
TGATCATCCGGAAGTACGTACCGGTCACCTTGTCTGCCGAGCAGGTGCCCGGGGTGAACGAGAAGGTGCCGACGAGAGCTTTGCCTCCGCCGTCGGAGCTGCTCCCCCCGGAGCAGGCCGCGAGCGCCGCGAGCGGCAACAACAGGACCAGGGTGGTTAGTGCGCGACGTACGTTCATGAGGCTCCTTGGACGGGGACGGGGGTAGGCACTCGACGCAGGCCGAAGCCGGCGATCGCGGCGGCAAGGACTCCGGGGGCGAGGAAGAACCAGGGAAAGAGCGGGAACGGCGGGAGGGCCGAGATCGCCTGGTATTGCGGGACGCCATCGCTCATCGCGCCGATCATCGGCGTCATGTCGTTGAGGATGTGCACCCAATCGCGATTGAGCGTCGTCATCGCCGGCAGGTTGTCGGCGATCTGGGCGGGCGACCAGCCGCTGTGCTCCAGCGCCGGAATGACCTCCAGCCGGATCGCACCCTGGCCGGTCGCCATCGTCGAGAAGTAGCCCTGGATACGTGCGACATTCTGGGCGGTCTCGATCGTCTCGAAGGTCTTCATCATCTCGCCGCCCTTGGGAGCCCGCCAGAACATCCCGAAGGCCAGCGGAGCCACGGCCAGTCCCAGGCCGATGACGATCACCACGGCGCGTACACCCTGGACCGAGATCCGACGAGTAAGCGCGAGCGCGGCCAGGATCGCGACGAGAGCTCCGGGGACGACGAAGAACCACGGGAACAGCCGAAAGCTCGGGAGACCGGCGACAGCGTCGTAGTTGGTGCGGTCGGCCTGCACCTGGTCGAGCAGGTCGGTCATGGTGGTGTTGATCTCGGGCCACTGCTTGCTCAGCGGGGTGTATGACGGGGTCGCCTTCGACAGCGGACCAAGCTGCTTGGCGCCGACCGTGTCGACCTCGTTGACCGCCTTGTCGATCGTCGCGATGTCCTGCTGGAAGCCGTCGAGGCGCTGCGCGGTCATGAACGGTTTGAAGTTCGCCAGCATGTCGGCGCCCTGCGGGGCGCGGTCGAACATCTGGAACGCAAACGGCGCCGCGATGAAGGCGATTCCCAGGACGATGAGCCCGACCAGAGCACGACGGGCGCGCGGCGCAAGCTCGTTCATGGGTCCATCTCCGGACGTGTTCGGGGAGTTTTGCGGGGCGTCTGCCATGTGAGACGGGCGCAATGTCGAAATCGTAGGCACCACACTGATTCCTGACCGCTTTGTCCATCCCTTGGTCACCCGAACCGCCCGCCGAGACGAAAGCACCACCCATGACCCACTCCCAGGTCGCCACTCCCGCGATCGAGTCATCTCACCGCATCCGTGTCATCGTGCTGTCCGCCGTCGCCGCGTTCTCGCTGCTGCTGGCCGCCTTCTGGGTGGCACCGAGCGCTCATGCGGCAGCAACGCCACTCGTCGGCACCTTCAAGCTTCGGGGCGGTTCGTGCTCCGGCGGCCACATCTCCGGCACGTACCTCCGGATGATCCTGCCGAGCGGCGGTCCCAGTGGTCCGTACATGTCCAACAGCGACTCCAAGTGCAGCGACCAGTCGTTCACGCCGCTGCAGCCGGGCACCGACGGCGGACTGTTCGGCGGCTCCTACCAGCCCAACCCGTCGCCGGCCTTCGACTCGGCCGGCAACGCTCGCTCCGGCCGCGTGACATCGCCCGCTCGCTTCTACGGCACGGGATTCGCGACCTCGACCAACTCCGTCGACCCGCAGACCAAGACCCGCGTGTCAGCTCCCCGCATCCTCAACAACGGTGGCGCCCTGAGCGCTGACCTTCGCGCGTTCTCGGTGTCGTGGAACAAGCAGTACTTCAACCAGGGTTCGCCCAAGCCGAACGGCTCGTTCCCGGGCAACACCCGAGCGGCCACCGGCACGTACAACGCCTCCACCGGCGCGTTCACGCTCAATTGGACCAGCCAGGTCGTTGGCGGACCATTCGACAAGTTCACCGGACAGTGGCACCTCGAGGGCCAGTTCTTCCCGGCGAAGGGCACGAGCACCGGCGGTTCCGGCACGACGGGGACCGGAGGAGCTGCGGGTACGTCCGGCGGTACGTCGGGCGGCGTCACGCCGGGGGCTGACCCCAGCACCGCACCCGACGGCACCACGGCCGATCAGACCACGGCGACCGGCGCCGCCGCGCAGGCAGGGACCACGAAGACCATCGTGACCAAGGACGGCTGGAAGGCCTCACCGGTGGTGATCGGCCTCGCGGCAGGCATCGCGGTGCTCGGCTTCGGCGCCCTGATCGCCCTGCAGCTGCTGGGTCGCCGCAGGGAAGAGGAGGCGACGGCATGACGCTCTTCGGCAGCAAGCTCGCCATCGCCAAGGCGGTGATCGGCAGCATCGTGGTGCTCGACCTGGTCACTCTCGGAGCGTTCGGATTCCACTCCACGAAAACCACGACCACGTCCGTGGCTGTGGCCGCGCCGCCGGCTGCTGCGGCTCCGACCGACCCGTCCGCGACGCCCGATCCGCTCGGACCCGATGGCTCGGGCGTACCGATCGGTGCCACCGATCTCGCAGCCAACACCCAGCAGATCGCGACTGGCGGAAAGACCACGACTCCGCCCAAGGACGACACCGACACGCCACCGCCGGATGACTTCGTCGCCGCCAAGTGCCCGATCGAGCTGCCCGAGCCCGCTCACGACGGCGGGCTCCAGTCCCTGATCACGTTCGCCCCGGCGTTCGGTCCGTTCAAGGACGAGGCGTTCGCAGCGGCCGCGGCGTATCAGCCGGCGCTGCAGCTGCTCGGTCCGATCCTGGCCCAGTACCCGAAGTTCGCGCCCACGCTCGAGCCCGCACTGGATCCGCTGCTCAACGCCTTTGAGGGACTGCTTGATGCGGGCTACAAGCTGCTCGGGCCCTACTACGCGCCGTACCGCCAGAAGGTCTTGAAGGCAGAGGGCGATCTCGCGGCAAAGCTCGCGCCGTACTCGCAAAAGCTTGCCGCATCGCCATTGGCCGGCTGCCTCGTCGACCTCGAGGCCGCCCTCGTCAACGACACCAAGCCGGCGACCTCGACCAGCTGACCGGGAAGAAGGGGCCGTGATCCGACGTTGACCACGTCATGACTTCTTTGGCTGACCGCACGATCACTGCCCTTCGCACGCTCCACGATGAGCTCGAGACTGTCGTCTCCGGCTTGACCGATGAGCAATTGACCGGCCCGTCCGGGGCGTCTGAGTGGACCGTCGCCGACGTGCTGTCCCATCTCGGCAGCGGTGCGGAAATCGGTCTGGAGACCTACCGCACGGCCTTCGACGGAGCGCCTGAGCCAGCCGACGACTTCAACGAGAAGGTCTGGGCCCGCTGGGATTCTTCGACTCCGCAGCAGCAGGCCGCGGGCTTCCTCGAGCACGACTCTGCATTGCTTGAGCGGATCGAGGCGCTGACTCCCGAACAGCGTGCAACTGCACAGATCAAGCTCGGTTTCCTCCCGGCTCCGCTGCCGGTCGAAGCGATCGCTGGGATGCGGCTCAACGAGGTCGCGCAGCACTCCTGGGACGTACGCGCGGAGCTCGACCCAACCGCCGCGATTGACCACGACACCGCCGAGCTCCTGCACGAGCACTTCTCCGGCGGTATCGGGTTTCTGCTCGGGTTCATCGGCCACGCCGACGCCGTCACGGAGCCCGCTGTCGTCGCACTTGGACCGTCGCCCAACCGCCTAGTCATCAACGCGGACGGCGTCACGATGACTGCCGACGGTGCTGCTCCGACCGCCGCCTTCAACGGCCCGGCCGAGTGTGCCATCCGGTTGCTCAGTGGCCGCCTGAAGCCCGAGTACACACCGGCCGACGTGGCAGTCACCGGCAACGTCACCCTCGACCAGCTGCGTCAGGTCTTCCCCGGCTTCTGACGATCTAGGCTGCAACCCATGTCGACGTTCTCGTTGGACCTGACTGGCAACGCCGAGAAGTTGCGGGTCTCAGCCACCGACGTCGCCGCGCATGACGCGTGCGGTCGGCACCTGGCCGTCAAGATTCGACCCGAGGTCAGCTCGAATGTCTGGCGCCGATCCTTCGGTTCGGAGAAGACATTCATCCTCGGCCAGGTGGCCGAGCTCGTACGCGATGCGCATACATCCGACGAAGCCAACGATCCCGCGCAACTCATGGGCTGGCTCCGGGACCGGCTCGAGGGTCGAAAGATGCACCGGCTCCTCCGTCCGTATGCGATGGCGGCCGTGCCGCACATCCTCGAGGCGCACTGGGACATCGAGGACGAGATCGGCCCGCTCAAGCTGATCCGCAGCGATCCGTCGATCGGCCAGCCGCCGCGAGTGCTGTGGGCCTGGGCTCCGCTCTACAGCACCGAGGACGGCATCCGCGAGATCCGGCGCTATCGACTCGGCTCCGCCCATGACGAGCCGGATGACAAGGATCTCCTGTGGGCGCAGACCGCAGCGCAGATCGCGGCCAAGTACGCCGGTCCGACCGAGGCGACCCGCGTACGTGTGGTGGAGATCGGCGCCGGCGACGGCAGCATCAGCGTCGTGTTCGACGGCACACCGGCGCAGGCCGAGCTCGCGTACGCGGAGCGGGCGAAGGGCATCGCCGGCGAGCTGGGCAACCTCGATGACGTGAAGCCCGGATTCGAATGCAGCAGTTGCAAGGTCGCCGGTGCCTGCGAGGGTCTGGTCCCGGTGCCCGGAATGCTCGGCCAGCCCGAAACCGGCTATGCATCGCGATCGCTGGCACCGTCAGATCTCGACCGCTACCGCCAGTGCCCGGCGCAGTGGCTGCTGGCATCGGACCTGCATCTGCCCCGCGGGACCGAATACACCGGCGCCCAGTCTCGTGGGCTGCTCGTGCACCAGTGGTTGGAAGCCGCGCACCAACGCGCGACCGGCTGCCGCGATGCGGACCTGCCGACCCCCGGCGGCGACATCGGGTTGGCCGCCCAGCTGATGAGCGCCGAAGAATACGCCGTCGCGTATCCCTTCCTGCGTCATCACGTCTCTGCCTGCCCCTTGGCGGCCGACTCGGTGGAGGTCGTGGAGGTAGAGACGTCCATGTTCGGGTTCGACGCCTCGGCCGACGTCATCGCGGTCACCAAACCAGACCTGATCTACCGGATCGGCGACCGCCTCGTCGTCCGCGAGTTCAAGACCAGCGGCTCGCTGCCGAGCGGCGGGGCCAACCAGACATACGGGCAGACCCATCAGGTGCCATTTCTGATCTCGATGCTGTCAGCCGGCGTCACCGAGACGTACGCAGCGGCCGAGGCAACCGTCGAGGTGGAGGTGCTGACCCCCGAGGCCGGTGAGGTGTACGCCTGGGATCTTGAGACTCCGGGTCTCGTTGCCGAGGCGCGTACGGACCTCGCCCTGGCCGTCGCCGGATGGCACGTGGACTCGACGTGGGAGACCAAAACCGGGGATCACTGCGAGTGGTGCCCCGTCCGCCAGTGGTGCCCCGACGGCGAGGTCTTCCAGCAGACCGGCTCGATTGCCGAGGTGGCAGGTCCGGTCTTCGATCCGACCGACGATCCACCCCCGCCGTACTAACCGTTCCTGACCACTTGCGGGCCGCCGCCGAATCCGCCCGCGCCTCCTGGCCGGACGAAGTTCGCGCCGCCGCCGAACCGGTTGTTGGTAGTGGTGCCACCGGAGGGGAGGGAGGCATTGAGGTCCGCGATGACGACCGTCTGACCCTTGGTCAGTCCGTCGGTGATGGAGGTTCGGGTCGAGCCCACGACGCCGATCGTCACCACCGTCGGCACCTCCGCACCGTTCTTGAGGACCTGGACAATGGCTCGAGTGCCGAGCTTCGTCAGGGCTGAGGACGGGATCGTCAGCACATTCTTGGCCGTGCCCGTGATGACCGCAATCGACGCGGTGGTGCCTTCCGGAGCGGTCACGCCGTCGGCGAGATCGATCGTGACCGGATACGTGACGGTGCTCGAGCTGCTGTCCGGCAGCAGACCGATCGACGTCACCGTGCCGGTGACCGGCTTGTCCGCTCCGGCCGGTGTCACCTCAGCGGTCTGACCCTTCTTGATGCTGGCCACCTGGTCGGCGGTCACGGTCGTCGTAGCGGTCGTGCCGCCGTCACCGACCAACACCATCACGGCGTCGGTCGAACCGACATCGTCGCCCTTCGCGATCGACACCGACAGGACGCGGCCCGCGTACGGCGCGGTCAGCGTGGCCGAGTCGACCGCCAGCCTGGCTTCGGTCAGCTGGGCCTTGGCGGTATCGATTGCCGCCTGGTCCTCCGCGAGGCTGCTGGCCGACGAGCCGCCTGATGAGCCGCTCCCACCACCGGTGGAACCCGTGCTGGCGCTGCCCGAGCCCGAGGAGCTGCTGCTGCTGGTCGAGCCTGCGGAGCTGCCAGTCGAACCGGTCGAACCACCGGTCGTGCCACCCGTCGACGACGCCTTTTGGACTGCGGCGATGGCCGTGTCCAACGTCTTCGACAATGTCTCGAGTGCGGTCTGCAGGGTGTCCTGCTTGGCGGCCACGGTGTCTTGCGCAGTCTGCACGGCATCCAGCGCAGTCGTGCACGCCGGGGACAGTGCGGCCTCTGGAGTCGGGTCGTCCGTGTCGCCGGAGGTGTCCGCGCACGCCGTCTTCTGAGCGGCCAGCGCGGCCTTGGCAGCAGTGATGGCTGCCGTCGCATCGGTCTGCGCGGTCGTGACCGCCAGTTGCTGCTTCTTGACCTCGGCGAGCGCTGCGGTGACCGCAGGATCCGGCTTCGAGCCGGTCGAGGACCCACCCGAGGACCCAGAACTCTTTGACGAGCTGGACGACGTGCTGCTGCTCGACGAGGTCTTGGCGGCCGAGGCCACGGTCGACGACTGGGAGCTCTCGTCGGACTCGAGCTTTGCCCTCGCGCTCGCGAGCGTGGCCGTTGCCTTCGTCACCGCGTTCTTGAGATCAGTGGCGTCAAGCTTGGCCAGCACCTCGCCCGCGTTGACCGTGTCGCCCGCCGCGACTGAGACCTTCGTGACCTTGCCGGACGTACCGAATGAGAGATCGCGGCGAGACGAGGACGTGACGGTGCCCGACAAGTTCATCGTCTTGTCGACGTCTCCGGTGGTGACAATCGCCGTACGGTATGAGCCCGACGGACCCTGCATCTGGGCGTACGCCACCCCGCCACCCCCGATCAGGACAACGCCCGCCAGGGCGCCGGCCGTGAGTGCCTGACGCCTCACGACTGCCCACCGGCCGCCTGGCCTCCGCCTGCCCGGCCGCCGAAGCCGCCGAAGCCGCAGGTGCCGTTGATCGGGTCAGTGACCGCGATAGCGGTCGCGGTGATGGCGCCGGTGCTGTCAGCCTTGCCGGTGCTTGTGACGCAGCGGCCCACCTTGACGGCCGAGCTCGAGGCCTTCTCGGTCGAGGTGTACTTCGTCGATGAGCTGGTCTCGACCGTGACCGACGTCGTCTTGCCGGTCGTCCCGCTCGAGGTCGGCCGCCCCTGCGACTCGACGGTGAATCCCGAGCTCGTGACCGCGGTGACCTTGCCGAACGCACCGCCGCCGAAGCCGCCTCGACCGCCTGCTCCTCCGGGTGCGCCAGACGGCCGTCCGGTCGGCGGAGTGCCGCCCTGACCCTGTGGTCGCCCGGTTCCACCAGCGCGCCCAATCGTGCACGAACCGTTGGTCGCAGGTGTCACGCGCACAGTCGTTGCCTGCACCGGGCTGGTTGAGGTCGTGCCGGTCGACGCCGATGATCCAACCACCACGCACGACCCGACCGTGACAGCGGACGACTTGACCGAGACTTGCTGGGTGAAGGTCGTCGAGCCGGTCCATGTCACAGCGACCTGGGCCTGCGTGTTCTGGACCTGCGCGGTCGAGCCGGACACATCAGTGACCTTGCCGGAGCCTCCGGGCGTACGGGCGCCGGCTCCCTGGGCGGCAGATGCTTGACCGCCCTCCGGACCACTCGTGGCCGCGGGACTGGAGCCACCGCAGGCGGCGAGGCCGAGTCCGATCG
>JAOPXO010000255.1 GCA_025965115.1 Aeromicrobium sp. | reverse complement strand
GGAACGCCTGGGGTTGTGTGTAGAAGATGGTCGGGATGTTGACCAGCGTGGAGGTCCCCGGCTGAATCCGGACCTTCAAGCTCGGCAACCCAATCTCTCGCACCGCCTGCAAGATCGCCCCCTCTGTGAGCACCGGTTGGCCGGGTTTTGCCGGAGCCGATGGTGCGCATTGGGTCCCAAGGTTGAACTGGTCGGGAAAGCAAAGGAACTTCGGCCGGCGAGGATGCGTGCCACTCGCCGCTTGGTGCGCGGGGTGCGACTCGTTCTTGGAGGTGCGTAGACCGCTGAGGAGAATCGAAGACTCGTTACGTTTCGGCTTTACGTGCACGTCTCCACTAGCAACGTTTGGCCACATCACAAGGAAGCTCACGCTCGCTACCAAAGCAACGCTGACGCGCCTCATCGCGCTTGTCCTTGACCGAGTTGAGTTACGCGCCATTCGTCACCTCTGCGTGCGACTGCGAACGAAAGATCGCTGTCCTCACCATTGCCGGTCTTCTCCGGCTCTCCGGCGGCCACCTTGTAATGGCCCTTCGGTGCCGTTACGTGAACGTCCAAATATGTCTCGTAGTCGCCGACTTCGAGTTTGGATCCGGAGAAGGTCCAATCCGAATCCTTGAAGTAGCCGCCAGATTTGTAGGTATCGCGATACAGAGCGATGTACCGCTGACATCCAACGCATTTTGGCGACGAGAGCCTCGACAACTCGCTGACGTTTCCGGTCCTAGAGGCGAAGTTCAACACGTCTACGTAGTGCCGTAGAAATGCGTCTGCGCCCTCCGGAGAGTTCTCCTTGGCTTGGGCCGGCATCGTCGGGACGGAGATCGTCGGCGTGGCCGATGCGGTCGCCGTCGACTTCGGCTCCTTCGGTTGCGGATCGCTCCCGCACGCACCGACCACCAGCAGCGCCACCAGCACGACAAGAACCCTCATGAAATCCCCCCGAATCGCATTCCGAGAAACTATCGGAAGCCTCCGAGCGTGTCAGCCCCCAACGTGCGGGCCGGTGGACAACCGCTCAGGCGCGCGTCGGCCGGGCAGAGATGAAGCGGATCGTGAACTCAGCCGGCTCCGCGAGGTCGGCGAGCCGCGGATCGAGGCTGCATGCGTCGACGAATAGAGCAAGGTCGGCGGCGACTGACTCCTCGGACCGCGCGCGGACCGCGGAGCGATAGAGCGCGGCAACGGCTGAGCCGGAGTCGATCGCCTTGTCGAAGTCGGGGAAGAGCTCGAGGGCGTCGAAGCCGCCGATCGTCAGTAAGGCGAAGAGGTCGGCCGACCGATAGATCTTTCCGCGCGCCAGATCCCGAGCCATCACGTCCAGCAGGACTCGCTCACCATGTTCGATGCGACCCGCGCGGAAATGCCGCGCAGCCAGGTGAAGGAAGTGGCGCTCATTCTTCGGGTCCGCATCGACCGCCGACTCAAGCAGCCGGACCGCCTGGTCGTCGGGCAGCTCGTGGCGGGCCAGGTAGTACGCCAGCCAGAAGGCGAAGGACCGCTGGACCGGCGAATAGCGATCCCCGTGGAGGCGCAAGTCCTCCTCGCTCACCCGAACGATCTCGGCAGGGCTCAGGAGCTTCATGTACTCCATGACAGTGTTGTCGGAGATCGCCGCAGCCTGGTACGCAAATCCGCTGTTGCCGCTGATGATCAGCTCGCACCGCGCGAGCAGGGCCAGGTCGAACATCGCGATGGCCGTCGTCGACCACTCACCGTCGGGGTGCAGGTCCGCCGCCGACTGCGCAGCCGTGGATGAGCACAATTCCTTGATGATCTCGGCGTCCTGCCCGAACACGATCACCTGACGCCCCTCGGCCGCATAGCGCTCGGTGAGGGCGCGGGCGACCGGCGCTGACATGACCTTCTCGGTGTAGCGCGCCCAGCGCCCATAGGTGCCGTACAGGTTGTCGCCGGCGCGAAGGTGGATGCCGACCGGAGCCGTTCCGAGGTCGATCCCGCGGGCCAGGTCGATGGCGGACTGTACGTGAGGGGTCCACTCCAGCTTGGCGAATTCGGTGCTCAGCCCCCGTGTCACCTCAGGAACGGCGACCGGGTCGATCATGGTGGAGAGCGGTCGATGTGGCGCATGCAGACCGTTGACGTCTTGGAGCTGCGCCCGCAGCGACGCGAGGTCGTTGGAGGTGCCGGTCGGCAATGGATAGCCCTCGGCATCGGGATCGGTCTCAAGGTGCCGGTCGAGGAACTCCGCAGAGAACAGATCGTGCGGGTCACCGATCGCGTGATGGCGGTTGGTCGACAGGGTCGAGGGCCAGGCGAAGCGAAACTCCACGTCGAGGAGATCGGCCAGACGCAGCCCATTGAGCATCGCGTTCAGCCGCTCGCCGAGACCGTCGGAGCGTCGCGTGACCACGTACTTCTTGCGGGACATCCCGGCACGCCGCCAGCGCGCGCGATCGCGGATGCGACCCAACGTGTTCGCCCCGGACGACATGCTCCAAGCCTAGGGTGCGTGAGCCTGCCTAGGCTTGGAGCATGACGAACTCACTCACTCTCGGATCCAGCGGCATCACGGTCTCCACGGTCGGGGTCGGCTGCAATGCCTTCGGTACGCGCATCGACGCGACCCAGACCAGGGCCGTCGTCGACGCTGCCTTCGAGCACGGTGTCACGTTCTTCGACACGGCTGATTCGTACGGCGAGAGCGAGGTCCTGCTCGGTCAGGCACTCGCGGGTCGCCGCGATGAGGTCGTGCTGGCTACGAAGTTCGGTATGGATCTCGGTGGCCGGCTCGGTGACGATGGCGGACGGCGAGGCACCGCGGCGTACGTGAAGAAGGCCATCGAGTCGAGCTTGACCCGGCTTGGGACCGATCACATCGACCTCTACCAGCTGCACACGCCGGATCCACTGACCCCGATCGAGGAGACGCTCGGCGCGATGAACGAGCTCGTCGTCGAGGGCAAGGTGCGCGCAATCGGCAGCTCCAACCTCCAGGCCTGGCAGCTCGTCGACGCCGACTGGATCTCGAAGACCAAGGGCATCGCCTCCTTTGTCACGGCACAGAACGAGTACTCGCTCTACAACCGTTCCGCGGAGGTCGAGCTCACCCCGGCATGCCTGGCCCTCGGCGTGGGCATCCTGCCGTACTTCCCGCTGGCGTATGGGTTGCTGACGGGCAAGTACCGGCGAGGCGAGGCGGCACCCAACGGAACGCGACTCGAGGCGCAGGCCCAGCGACTGGAGACTGCCAACTGGGACCGGATCGAATCACTCGAGGGCTTCGCTGCCCAGCGTGGCATCTCGATCCTGCAGCTCGCGATCGGCGGACTTGCCGCGCAACCTGCCGTCAGCAGTGTCATCGCCGGCGCCACCAAGCCCGAGCAGATTGCGGCGAATGCGGCGGCAGGGGAGTGGGTCCCGACGGAGGACGAGCTCAAGGAGCTGGCAATGGTCGGCCTGCCGGGGCATTCCTACACAACATTCGCGCCGCGCTAGCCGACCGATTTGGCCAATCGGTCTGGCCGAAGATTAGGGCGCCGGGCTGGGAAGCGCCTCACGGCGCGTGGCCGCTCGAAGCGGCTAATTTTAGGTCCCGGGGCTACCACAGCCCGACGCGTGTACAAGCCTAACGGAGGCTTCGGCTAACTCAAGACCATCTGGGTCTTGACTCGATCGCGCCTCAGTGCAAGCGCCCGGCACGCTCGAGCTCAGCGGCTCGGCGGAGGTGCATCGCGGTGTCGACCAACTTGGCAGCGCTCTGCGCATCGCCACTGTCGAGCTGGGACCGCCCAACTCCGACGATGTGCGCGAATGCGGCCGCGCGATCAAGTGTCACGTCGAAGTCGGTGCCAACGATGCCGCGTACGACGGTGTCGACCAGCGCGATGACCTCCTCGGGCCCCGGCGGATCGACAACCCCCGCGAGGACCTCATGCACCGGTGCGAAAGCCTTGCCGGCGGCAAACTCGCGGGCGGCCTGCTCGGGCTCGCGATAGACCCAGGTGCGCAGCAGATAGAGGCGCCAGAGCGATCCGGCGACGCTGTCGGCGGCGGCGTGCGACCACAGATCGGCAATTGCCCCAAGGCCCTCTGCATCGGCCAGGTGGAGTACGCGATCGACAAGTCCCTGATCGGCATCGTCACGAGGTCCGCGTACGAGGAGGTTCGCGATGCGATGACCTGCCGCGGCCATCTCGGCCGGGTCGGCGCCGGCCGCCTGGGCCTCGAACAGCGCGGAACCGGGCAGCGACGGCTTCTTGAACTCGCTCATGCCGCCACCCCCGTGTGAAACCAACGATACGGAGGCGTCGGCATGATCCCTGCCTGATGATTCGTTCGCTGCCGCTCACTCATGCCGCCACCCCCGTGAGAACCAACGATATGGAGGCGTCGGCATGATCCCTGCCTGATGATTCGTTCGCTGCCGCTCACTCATGCCGCAATCCCCAGGGCGTCGTAGATCGCCGACACGTACGCATCACTTCGTGAGTCGCCGCACGGTCGGATGGACTGTGTGCCAGGGGCGTACTCAAAGATCAGCCGATTCATGGCGTACGCAATCGTCAGCCGGTTGTCCAGGTCATTGATGACGACCGC